>NZ_JBEXCR010000013.1:0-304965 GCF_040605375.1 Nonomuraea sp. NPDC005650 | reverse complement strand
GCCAACACGTTCAACAAATTCGATCCGGCCTCGCCGTTCGGCGGTTACAAGGAGTCGGGGTACGGCCGTGAGGGCGGGCTGCACGGATTGGAGGCGTATCTCGATGTCTGATCGGCGAGTGACCGTACGCAAGACGTACAAGTTGTACATCGGTGGAGCGTTCCCGCGCTCAGAGAGCGGCAGGTCCTACCCCGTGACGAGAACGGAGCACGCCGCCAGGGCCTCGCGCAAGGACGCCCGCGACGCCGTGGTGGCCGCGCGCAAGGCGTTCCCCGGCTGGTCCGGCGCCACCGCCTACAACCGGGGCCAGATCCTCTACCGGGTCGCCGAGATGCTGGAGGGCCGCCGCGCCCAGTTCGCCGACGAGCTCGGCGGCGGCAAGAAGGCGGCGCTGGAGCAGGTGGACGCCGCCGTCGACCGGCTGGTCTGGTACGCGGGGTGGTCCGACAAGATCGCCGCCGTGCACGGGACGGCCAACCCGGTGGCGGGCCCGTACCTCAACCTGTCCTCGCCGGAACCGGCCGGGGTGGTCGCCGTCATCGCGCCCGCCGAGCCCCTTCTCGGCCTCGTCGCCGCGGTCGCGCCCGTGATCGTCACCGGCAATACCTGCGTCGTGGTCGCCGCGGAGCGGGCGCCGCTGCCCGCGATCACGTTCGCCGAAGTGCTGGCCACCTCCGACCTGCCGGGCGGCGTGGTGAACGTCCTCACCGGGCACCAGGCCGAGCTGGCCCCGTGGCTGGCGGCGCACATGGACGTCAACGGGCTAGACCTCACCGGCGTGACGGCCCCCGAGCTGAAGCTGACCTGCGAGCAGGCGGCGGCCGAGAACTTCAAACGCGTGCTCACCGCGGCCGAGGACCGCGGAACGAGACGCATGACCGCGTTCATGGAGACCAAGACGGTCTGGCACCCCGCCGGGATCTGATCGACCCCGCACCCGCAAGGACACGGCGCATGGGCCGTGACCTCGGCTCACCCATCCCCGAATCTGGAGGAACCCCCATGGAACCCACCGGTGTTCTCGTCGTCGGGAGCATCACCGCGGACGTCACGGCGTTCAGCCGGCGGCTGCCGCGGCGCGGTGAGACCGTGCTCGGCGACGACTTCACCCTCGTCCTCGGCGGCAAGGGCGCGAACCAGGCCGTGGCCGCCGCCCACTCGGGCGCGCCGACCTGGATGGCCGCCTGCGTGGGCCAGGACCCGTTCCGCGACATCGTGCTGTCCGGCCTGGAGGCGCACGGCGTCACGCTCACCGAGGTCCGCACGGTCGAGGGCCGCACGGGCGTCGCCCACATCCGCGTGGACGCCTCCGGCGAGAACGACATCGTCATCACGCCGCTCGCCAACGCCTCCCTCGACCAGGCGATGGTCACGGAGAGCATCGAGCGCGTCCGCGACCGGGTCGGCGTCCTGCTGCTCCAGCTCGAGATCCGCACGGAGGTCGCCTGCCACGCGGCGCGGGAGGGCGCGGCGGCCGGGCTGACCGTGGTCCTGGACCCGGCGCCCGCCCAGGAGCTGCCCGACGACGTGTGGCCGTACCTCGACATCGTGACCCCGAACGAGAGCGAGGCCACCGTGCTGACCGGCGTCCAGGTCACGGACCTGGAGTCGGCGGAGCGCGCGGCGGCCTGGTTCCTGGAGCGCGGCGTGAGCCACGCGATCATCACCCTCGGCGCGGGCGGCGCCCTGTCGGTCACGAAGGAGCGCACCCGCCACTTCCCCGCGTACGCCGTGACGCCCGTGGACACCACCGCGGCCGGCGACGCGTTCACCGGCTTCTTCGGCGGCGCCCTCGCCGCCGGCCTCGACGTGGACACCGCCATCCAGTACGGCATGGCGGCCGGCGCCCTGGCCACCACCAAGGCCGGAGCCAGCCCCTCGCTCCCCGCCAAGGACGAGGTCGAGCCATTGATCAACACCTATATGGAAGGAGCCACCCGATGAGGCGCAACCAGGGAACGCTCAACGCCCAGCTCGCCCGCGTGATCTCCGAGCTCGGCCACACGGACACGCTCGTCGTCACCGACGCGGGGCTGCCCATCCCGAGAGACGTGGAACGCGTGGACCTGGCCGTCAGGGAGAACCTGCCGCGCTTCCTCGACCTGCTGGACGCGGTGCTCGACGAGGTGGCCGTGGAGGGCGTGGTGCTGTCGGAGGAGATCAAGCAGCACAGCCCGGACCTGCTGGCGGCCATCGAGGAGCGGTTCGACCGGCTGGGCCTGACCCTGGAGTTCCTGCCGCACACCGCGTTCAAGCAGGCCACCGCCGGGGCCAGGGCGGCCGTGCGCTCCGGCGAGTTCACCCCGTACGCCAACGTCCTGCTCACCGCGGGCGTCGTGTACTGATCGGGAGCCTGGCATGCATCTCCAGCTTGCCGATGTGCGCAAGTCCTTCGGCGACAACAGCGTCCTGCGCGGCGTCAGCTTCGACGTCGGTCCCGGCGAGGTCGTGGCCCTCGTCGGGGAGAACGGGGCGGGCAAGTCCACGCTCACCCGGGTGATCTCCGGCGCGCACCAGCCCGACTCCGGGCGGTTGCTGATCGACGGGACCGCGACGGTGTTCAAGGATCCGCAGGCCGCGATGGCGCACGGCATCGAGGTCATCTACCAGGAGTTCCAGCAGAACCTGTTCCCGCACCTCAGCGTGGCCGAGAACATGTACGTGCTGGACCGCGAGCGCGCCTTCGGCCGCCTGTTCGTCTCCAAGCAGCGCATGGCCGCCGAGGCCAGGGGAGCGCTGCGCCGCCTCGGCATGGAGATCGACGTGCATCGCCAGGTCGGCGAGCTGAGCGTGGCCGAGCGGCAGATGCTCGAGATCGCCAAGGCCATGACGCACGAGCTGCGGCTGATCATCCTCGACGAGCCGACCGCGGCGCTCGACGAGCAGGAGTCCGAGCAGCTCTTCGCCCAGGTGAACCGGCTGCGCGAGGCCGGCGTCTCGGTGGTCTACATCAGCCACCGGCTGGACGAGGTCTTCGCCCTGTCGGACCGCATCGTCGTGCTGCGCGACGGCCGGGTCACGCTCGACGCCCCCACCGGCGAGCTCACCCCGGCCAAGGTCGTCACGGCCATGGTCGGCGACGCCGTGGACGACTTCTACCCCAAGGAGCGCAACGCCGGGGACGAGGTGGTGCTGGAGGTGCGCGGCGGGGGCGGCGCCCGCTTCCACGACATCGATCTCCAGGTCAGGGCCGGTGAGGTGGTCGGCATCGGCGGCGTCGTCGGCTGCGGGCGCAGCGACCTGCTGCGCGCGCTGTTCGGCCTGCACCCGCTGACCGGCGGATCCGTGCTCGTGGACGGCTCCGGCGTGCGCGTCGCGAGCGTCCAGGACGCGATCGGCAGCCGGATCGCCTACCTGTCGCCCGACCGGCAGGCGGAGGGCCTGTGCATGGGCCAGTCGGTCGAGTCGAACGTGTCGCTGGCCTCGCTGAGCGAGTTCAGCTCCGGGAGCGGCATCGTAAAGCGAGGCAAGGAGCGCGCGGCCACCGGCGCGGTCATCTCGGAGCTGCGGGTGCGCGCCGCCTCGCCGTCCGCCCCGGTCAGCTCGCTGTCCGGCGGCAACCAGCAGAAGGCCCTGTTCGCCAAGTGGGTGATGACCAGGCCGCGGGTGCTGCTCATGGACGAGCCGACCCGGGGCGTGGACGTCGGGGCCAAGACCGAGATCTACCGGATCATCAACCAGCTCACCGCGGACGGCGTCGCCGTCCTGCTCGTGAGCTCCGACCTGCCCGAACTCGTCGCCATGTCCGACCGCGTGGTCGTGATGCGCGAGGGACGGCTCGTCGCCGAGCTGACCGGCGACGACCTCGACGAGCAGTCCATCCTCAAGCACGCACTGGTAGGTGCCGCATGACCTCCAAGCTCAAGACCGTCGCGGGCCGGCTGCGCGCGGTGTGGATGCTCCTCCTGGTAGGGATCGTCCTCTCGGTGGCCTCGCCGGTCTTCCTCACCCCGACGAACCTGCTCAACGTCGCGCTCGCGACCTCCGTGGCCGCGCTGCTCGCGGCGGGGCAGACATACGTGATCATCCTCGCCGAGATCGACCTGTCCGTGGGCTCGGCGCTCGGCTTCTCCGCCGTCGTCACCGCGCTGACGCTCGGCCCGTACGGGCTGATCCCCGCGCTGGCCGCGGGCCTGGCGACCGGGGCGGCCATCGGGCTGGTCAACGGCCTGCTCGTGACCAGGACCAGGATGCCGTCGTTCATCGCGACGCTGGCCACGATGTCGGTGTTCGCGGGGCTCACCCTGCACGTCACCTCGGGCAACCCCATCCCGGTGACGGACTACGACTTCCAGGGGATCGGGCAGGCCAGGTTCGCGGGCGTGCCGGTGCCGGTGTGGATCATGCTGGTGGCGTTCGGGATCTTCGGGTACGTCCTGGCCCGCACCCGCTTCGGCCGCTACGTCTACGCCACCGGCGACAACGTCGAGGCCGCCCGGCTGTCGGGCATCAGGGTGCACCGCGTCAAGATCCTCGCCTTCGTCATCAGCGGCGTGCTGGCGTCCCTGGCGGGGTTCATCATCACCGCCCGGCTGTCCACGGCGCAGCCGACCGCCGGCGCCGGGCTGGAACTGGACGCGATCGCGGCCGTCATCATCGGCGGCACCAGCCTGGCCGGCGGGCGCGGCACCCTGCTCGGCACCCTCGTCGGGGCGCTCGTCCTCGGCGTCATCGACAACGGGATGAACCTGCTCGACGTCTCCCCGTTCCTGCAGGACGTGGTGAAGGGCCTGGTCATCCTCCTGGCCGTCTTCCTCGACCGCAACGTGGACCTGCTGCGCAGGCTCGTGCCGCGCAGGGCCGAATCCCCCGTACGCACCCCCGAACTCGCCCAGCACATCTAGAAGGAACAGCCATGCGCACTCCCCGCAAACTCGTCGCCGTCGCGATCCTGGCCGCCGTCTCCCTTACCGCCTGCAGCCGGGGCGGCGAGGAGCCGGCCACCGGAGCCCCCGCGGCGTCCGGCAAGAAGGACGCCACGATCATCATGAGCACGCTCGGCAACCCGTTCTTCATCAGCGTGAAGGACGGCGCCGAGGCCCAGGCCGCCAAGAGCGGCATCACCCTGAACGTGCAGAACGCCGACAACTCCGACGCCACCTTCCTCAACCAGGCGACGACCGCCATCTCCAAGCAGACCGGCATCCTCATCCTCGACCCGGTGGGCAGCCAGTCCGCCAGCAGCTCCGTCACCCAGGCGAACTCGGCGAGCATCCCCGTGATGGCCTTCGACCGCAAGCCGTCCGGCGGCAAGCTGGCCACGTTCGTCGGCTACGACGCCGTCCAGGCCGGCAAGAACGCGGCCGACGCGCTGGCCGAGGCCGTCGGCGGCAAGGGCAAGGTCGTCGAGATCCAGGGCATCCTCGGCACCAACGTCGCCCAGGACCGCAGCAAGGGCTTCCAGCAGCAGATCGCCACGCACAAGGACATCAAGGTCGTCGCCACGCAGGCCGCCGACTTCGACCGGGCCAAGGCCCTGAACGTCATGACGAACGTGCTGCAGGCCAACCCCGACATCGACGGCGTGTACGCGGCCAACGACGAGATGGCCATGGGCGTCCTGTCCGCACTCAAGGCCCGCAACCTGGTGGGCAAGGTCAAGGTCGTCGGCAACGACGGCATCGCCGACGCGCTGGCCGCCGTCGCGGCGGGCGAGATGTACGCCACGAACGCCGAGTCGCCGTTCGCGCTCGGGCAGAAGGTGGTCTCGCTGGCCTCCGACGTGCTGGGCGGCAAGCAGGTGCAGGCCGACGAGACGCTGCAGGGCAAGCTCGTCAAGAAGGACAACGTGAAGGAGTACGCGGACTACCTCGCCGGCCTCGGCGACAAGTCCGGCGTCCCGGACAGCCTCAAGTAGAGGAGTCGCGCGCCGACCCGTTCACCGGATGCGACGAAGCCGCGCCGGTCCGCTCGCCGGGCCGGCGCGGCTTCGTCGTCGAAGGCAGGCATCGCCGGTGGAGGCGCCGATAAGTTACTGGTGAGTAGAGTCTTCCTTACCTACCGAGTACTCGGTAAGTTACGGGTAATTCACAGCGTAGTAACCGGACCAGTGCGCCGGTGGACGCCGGAGGGAGACACGCATGGCACGAGCGGAGACCGGCCGGGTTCGCCGCCCGGCTGCCGCGCGGCGGGAGCAGATCCTCGCCGTCGCCGCGGACGCGTTCGCCATCGCGGGCTTCCGGGGCACCAGCCTGGCGGAAGTGGCCCAGAAGGTCGGGGTTTCCCAGCCGGGGCTGCTGCATCACTTCGACAGCAAGGAAGCCCTCATCCTCGCGGTGCTCCAGCAGCGCGACCTCCAAGACGAGCAGTACGTCGAAGCGCAGTTCCAGGGTGAGGACGTCACCACCAGGGAATGGCTGATGGCGTTCTGCCGCCGCAACGAGACCCAGCCCGGCCTCGTCCGGCTGTTCACCGTACAGGCGGCCGAGAGCCTCGACCCGGCGCACCCGGCCCACGACTTCTTCTACCAGCGCAACCAGCGAGTCCGGGGCCGGATCGCCCGGCTGATCGTCGCCGACCAGGAGAAGGGGCGGATGTCCCCGTCCCTCGATCCGGCCGCCACGGCCGCCGAGCTGGTCTCCCTGATGAACGGCCTGCAACTGCAGTGGCTCCGTGACCCCGCGATCGACATGTGCGGGCTCTTCGAGACGAGTCTGCTGCGTCTCGAAACAGTCCCGACCACGAAGGCCTGACCTTCCGGAAACACCCCCCGGCGCCGCTCCCGCGCGGATCGGCGCGTCAGTCGGCATGACGTGAGCGCAGCCTGCCCACAGGCGGCGCCGTCCCCGGCTTATCAGGAGTACCAACATGCGCACAGGCATACAAAGCCGTCCACACTCCCGTTCAACTCTCCGAGTCCTGCTGGCGCTGACCCTGTCGTCCGCGTTGACGGCAGGCTGCCAGTCCGCGGTCAAGCTGGAGCAGCAACAGGCCGCCGGCGGGTCCACCGCGAGCTGTCAAGCGGGCGGCACGCTGGTGGTCGCGAGCGCCCAGCCGCCGATCCCCGGACGGGTCCTCGCCCAGGGCGCCGCGAACCTGTTCTGGGTACGCGGGGTCTTCGAGCCGCTCATGAGCGTCAAGGACGGTGACCTCGCGAACCCGGTGCCGTTGCTGGCGACCGCGTGGAAGGTCAGCGACGACGACCTGAGCGTCACGCTCAGCCTGCGCCAGGGCGTGACCTTCCACTCCGGCCGCCCCTTCACCTCGGCGGACGTGCTGTTCACCGTCAAACAGGCGCTCGAACCGGCGAGCCCGTCGAACGACAAGCAGATCATCAGCGGCTGGCAGATCGAGGCGACCGGCGACCACGAGGTGACGATCCGGTCCAAGACGCCACTGTCGCCCGTGCTGGCGAGCGTCCTCGACGACACGCCCATCGTGGACTCGGAGACGTACAAGGACCTCGCCGACGGCTCGAAGGTCATCGGGACCGGGCCGTACAAGGTCGAGCGCTACCAGCCGGGCGCCGAGCTCACGCTGGTCCGCAACGACCGCTACTGGCAGCAGGGCCTGCCCCACCTCGACCGCATCGACAACGTGGTCATCGCCGACTCGACCGCCCAGCTCGCCGCACTGCGGTCGGGGCGGGCGCAGCTGGCCTCCGGCCTGACCACGCAGGACGCCGCCACCGTCGCCCAGCAGGGCGGCAAGTTCCAGCTCCAGGAGGGCCAGCAGGTGCTGTACTCCATCGTCCTGGACACCGCGAGCGGAGCGTTCGCGAAGAAGGAGGCCCGCCAGGCCGTCGGGTGGGCCATCGACCGCGACCGCATCAAGCAGCAGGTCTTCAGCGGCATGGGCACCACCGCCGGCCTGGTGTGGCCGGCCGGAGCGGAGTACCCCAAGGACAGCGAGAACGCCTACCGCTACGATCCCGCCCGGGCACGGAAGCTGATCGAGGAAGCCGGCGCGAGCGGGGCCGAGGTGCCGATCACCATCATCAACAACCCGCAGCTGCAGGCCGTGTACCAGATCATCGCCAACAACCTCACCGACATCGGGCTCCGGCCGAAGCTGGTCGCGCTGGCCGCGCCGGACTACCAGGCACGGCTGGCCGCCGGTAAGGGCGGCACCTACCTGTCCTTCCGCGGGCAGGTGCCCAGCCCGTCGCTGGTGGCGCAGACGAACCCGGACGTCCGCCTGCAGGGTGCCCACCGCACCTTCGCCAGCAAGGAGTACACCGCCCTCGTACGGGGGGTGGTCGAGGCGGGCAGCGGGCAGGCCGGCGCGGAGGCGGTGCGGAAGCTGACCGAGTACATGCTCGACCAGGCGGTCCAACACGTGCTGGCGACGACGCCGGCCATCACGGTCAAGTCCACCGCCGTTCAGGGCTTCTCCCTGGCCTCCGGCGGCCTCCTCTCGCGTGAGACGTGCCTGGCCCGATGATCCGCTACCTGATCGGACGGGTCCCGTCGGTGGTCCTCGTGCTGCTGGCCACCACCGTGATCGCGTTCCTGATGCCGCGGCTGACGCCCGGCGACCCGGCCGCCGTGATCGCCGGCCCGGAGGCCACCCCTGAGATCATCGCCGCCATCCGCGCCCAGCTGGGCCTGGACCGGCCGCTGGTGTCGCAGTACCTGGACTGGATGGGCGGCCTGTTCTCCGGCGACCTCGGGCGATCCTTCCAGTACCGGCGACCGGTGGCCGAGCTGATCGCGACCCGGGTCGGGAGCACCGTGGAGCTGGCGGTGCTGGCCGGGCTGTTCCTGGCCGTGTTCGGGATCGGCCTGGGCGTGCTGGCCGGCTCCGCCCGCTCGCGGTGGTCGCGCCTGCTCACCGACGCCACGAACACCAGCCTGCTGGCCGCGCCGCCGTTCCTGGTCGGGCTGCTGCTGATCCTGGTGTTCGGAGTCGCGATCCGGCTGCTGCCCATCAGCGGCGAGATGTCGGTGCTGGAGAGCCCCGACCTGGGGTTGCAGTACCTGCTGCTGCCCGCGCTGGCGCTGGCCCTGCCGATGTCGGCCGGGGTGGCGCGGCTGGTGCAGACCTCGATGCTGGCGGTGCGCCAGGAGGATTTCGTCGACCTGGCAGTGGCCAAGGGCGTGCCGACCCGGCGGATCAGCGTCCGGCACGTGCTGCGCAACAGCCTCGGCCCGGCCGTGGTGGCGATCGGGATCCGGTTCGGCGACCTCCTGGCCGGGGCCGTGGTCATCGAGGCGATCTTCGCCAGGAACGGGCTGGGCCAGCTCGCCGTCTCGGCCGCGCAGAGCGCCGACTACGCGGTCATCCAGGTGCTCATCGTCGGCACGGTGCTCATCGCCGTGATCGCGCAGCTGCTGACCGAGATCACCCTGGCCGCTCTCGACCCCCGGATCCGATTGGGGCAGTGAAATGACGATTGCGAAGAGAGCGCCCATGACGGGGGAGGCACCGGTCCGGCGGCGACGCGAGCGCGGTGGCACGCTGGCCCGCTACGCGCAGGCCTTCCGGACCCCGAAGGGGATCGCGGCGGCGGCCCTGCTGACCCTGCTGGTCGCCCTGGCCCTGCTCGCGCCCGTGCTCGCCCCGGGCGGCTACGACCAGCAGGCCAGAGACGCGCTCGCCGGGCCGTCCGCGGCACACCCGCTGGGCACCGACGAGTTCGGCCGCGACCTCGTGGTCCGCACGCTGTACGGGCTGCGTACCGACCTGAGCCTGATCCTCACCGCGGTGCCCGTGAGCATGGCGATCGGCACGCTGCTCGGCCTGTCCGGCTACGTGTCGCGCAGGCTCGGCTCACTCACCCAGCGCGTGCTGGACATCATCCTCGGCTTCCCCGGCCTGATCCTGGGCATCATGATCGTGATGATGATCGGCGCCGGCTGGCAGGCGCTGTTCACGGCGATCGTCATCGCCGGCCTGCCCGGCTTCGGCCGGCTCGCCCGCGCGGGCCTGCTCGCCCAGCAGCAGCGGGAGTACGTGCTGGCGGCCCGGGTGCTCGGCGTGCCGCGCTCGACGGTGATGCTCCGCCACATCCTGCCCAACGTGATCGACCCGATCCTGGTGCAGGCCACCGTGTTCATGGTGGTCGCGATCTTCATCGAGGCCGGGCTGAGCATCGTCGGGCTCGGGATCAACCCGCCGAACCCGTCGCTGGGCGCCATGCTCAACGTGGGCGCCCGCTACATCGACGGCCTGCCCTCCTACGTGCTCGGCCCCGGCCTCGTCCTGCTGCTGCTCGCGCTGGCCTTCACCCTTCTGTCCGACGCTCTGAACCAGGCGGCGAACCGACGATGAACGACTCCCTGCTGGAGGTGCGCGGCCTGCGTACCCAGTTCGACACGCCGGACGGCGTGGTCCACGCGGTCAACGACGTGACGTTCTCGATCCGCCCCGGGCAGATCGTCGGCATCGTGGGCGAGTCGGGATCCGGCAAGTCCGTGGCCGCCCGCTCGATCCTGCGCATGGTGCGTTCCCCGGGACGGATCACGGCGGGGGAGGTGCGCTATCGCGACACGGACCTGCTGACCCTGCCGGAGAAGCGGATGCGGGAGCTGCGCGGCCGGGAGATCGCGATGGTGTTCCAGGACCCGCAGTCCGCGCTCAACCCCGCGATGACCGTCGGCGACCAGATCGCCGAGGCGCTCATCGTGCACGGCACCGGCAAGCGCGCGGCGCGGGAGCGGGCCCTGGAACTGCTGATCCAGGTCGGCATCCCGGACGCCGAGCGCCGGATCGACGACTACCCCCACCAGTTCTCCGGCGGCATGCGGCAGCGCGTCGTGATCGCGGTGGCCCTGGCCGGCTCGCCCTCGCTGCTGATCGCCGACGAGCCGACGACCGCGCTGGACGTGACCGTCCAGGCGCAGATCCTGCGGCTGCTCGGCCGGCTCCGCGACGAGCTGGGCATCGCCGTACTGATGATCACCCACGACATGGGCGTGGTCGCCGAGATGTGCGACGAGGTCGTCGTGATGTACGGCGGCCGGGTCATGGAACGCGGCTCCGTGGAGGCCATCTTCGGCCGCCCCGAGCTGCCGTACACGGCCGACCTGCTCGCGGCCATGCCCCGCATCGACGAGCACTCCGCGGGGCGGCGCCTGCCCGCCATCCCCGGCGCTCCGCCCGACCCCGCCCGCCTGCCGAAGGGCTGCCCCTTTCACCCGCGCTGCCGCCTGAGCGAGGACGTCTGCGAGCGGGAGATGCCGGAGCTGTCGCCGCGGGGCGACGGCGGGCACCTGGCCGCCTGCCACGTCACGCGGCGCGGCGCGGAGATCCCGCCGATGCGGACCGCCGCCGGCCAGGCGCGGCGCGACCGCAAGCCGGTGCCGCTGCTGGAGATCGACGGCCTCCGGGTGGACGTGGCCGCGGACCAGGCGCGGCTGATCCGGCGGCACCAGCCGGTGTACGCCGTCGACGGGGTCAGCCTCACGGTGTCCAGCGGGGAGACCGTCGGGCTGGTGGGCGAGTCCGGCTGCGGCAAGTCGACCCTGGCCCGCACCATCGTCGGCATCAACACGGCGGCCTCGGGCTCGATCCGCGTCGGCGACGGTTCCGGGCGGCTGCGGGAGACGGTGCAGTACGTCTTCCAGGACCCGTACGCCTCGCTGAACCCGCGCCGGACCATCCGCCAGTCCCTGGACGAGGCGCTCGCCGTGCGCGGGCTGCCGGCCGCCGCGCGGGGCGAGGAGGTGGCGGCGCTGATGGAGCGCGTCGGCCTCAACGAACGCCACCTCGACCGCTACCCACACGCCTTCTCCGGAGGGCAGCGCCAGCGCATCGGGATCGCCCGCGCCCTCGCGGCGCGGCCGAAGCTGCTGGTGCTCGACGAGCCGGTCTCGGCGCTGGACGTGTCGATCCAGGCGCAGATCATCAACCTGCTGGAGTCCCTGCGCGACGAGCTCGACCTCGGCTACCTGTTCATCGCCCACGACCTCGCGGTGGTGCGGCACCTCAGCGACCGGGTGGCCGTGATGTACCTGGGCCGGTTCGTCGAGATCGGCGACGCGGAGTCGGTCTACACCGCGCCGCAGCACCCGTACACGGCTGCGCTGCTGGCCTCGTCCCCGGTCCCGGACACGGCCGAGCGCACCCGGGAGCGGATCGTGCTCGGCGGGGACCTGCCCAGCCCCAGGAAACCGCCGACCGGGTGCCGGTTCCGCACCCGCTGCCCGATCGGGCCGCTGAGCCGCCCGGAACGTACGGTCTGCGTCGAGCAGGCGCCGGAGCTCACGCTCACGGCGACCGGACAGCTGGCCGCGTGCCACTTCGCCGGGGAACTGGCGGCCACCGGAGCGGTGGCATGAGCGGGTGCTGCACCCCCGGCCGCCCGTCGGCCGGCGCGTCGGCGGCGGTGGAGCCGCCCCGGCGGGCGGGGCGCGGGTCCGACGCCGGGATGGTGCGGCTTCCCGGCGGGCGGTTCCTGATGGGCACCGACGACGCCGAGGGCTTCCCCTCCGACGGCGAGGGCCCGGTCCGCCCGGTGGAGCTCTCGCCGTTCCTCATCGACCGCTGCGCGGTGACGAATGATGAGTTTTCGCGATTTGTGGACGAGACGGGCTACGTCACCGAAACCGAGCGGATCGGCTGGTCCTACGTGTTCGTCCGCTTCCTGAACCGGGAGCTGCGCCGGATCTCGCCGCGGCCCGAGGTCACCCCGTGGTGGGCGGCCGTACGGGGAGCGGACTGGCGCCACCCCGAAGGGCCGGGGAGCGGGCTGGAGGACCGCGGCGACCATCCGGTCGTCCACGTCTCCTGGCACGACGCCGACGCCTACGCCCGCTGGGCCGGCAAGCGCCTGCCGACCGAGGCGGAGTGGGAGTACGCCGCCCGAGGCGGCCACGACCAGCGGCGCTACCCGTGGGGCGACGAGCTCACCCCCGGCGGCGAGCACCTGGCCAACATCTGGCAGGGCCGCTTCCCGGTCACGAACACGGCCGAGGACGGCTACGCGGGCACCGCGCCGGCGCACGCGTTCCCGCCCAACGACTTCGGCCTGTACAACATGGCGGGCAACGTCTGGGAGTGGTGCGCCGACTGGTGGGGCACCGATCATCCCGCGCAGGCGCGGGACCCGGCCGGGCCCGCTTCGGGCACCGACCGGGTGACGCGCGGCGGCTCCTACCTCTGCCACGCCTCCTACTGCAACCGCTACCGGGTAGCCGCCCGCTCGCACAACACGCCGGACAGCTCCGGAGGCAACACCGGCTTCCGCTGCGCCCGCGATCTCGACTGACCTACACACGAAGGGTTTCCATGCGCGTCATCTACATCGACGTCGACACGCTCCGGGCCGACCACACACAGCCCTACGGATACCAGCGGCCGACCACACCCAACCTGCAGGCACTGGCCGACAAGGGCGTCGTGTTCGAGCGTTACTACTGCTCGGACTCGCCCTGCCTGCCCTCGCGCACCGCGCTGACCAGCGGTCAGTTCGGCATCACGAACGGCGTCGTCGGGCACTTCGGCGAGGCCGCCAGGTTCCGCCTCGACTCGGGCCACGGCAACCATCCGGAACGTCCGCTGCTCGGCCAGCGGCTCGGGCAGCACGGCTACTACACGGCCGCCGTGTCGATGTTCGCCGAGCGGCACCGCGCCTACTACTTCCTGGGCAACTTCCGCGAGTCGATCCGGGCGAGCAACGAGCTCAACGACGAGGACGGGCGAGACATCAACCGGGTCGGGCTCGACTGGATCCGCCGGCACGCGCACGAGGACGACTGGTACCTGCACCTGACGTACTGGGAGCCGCACACGCCGTACCTGACCGAGCCGGGCTGGACCGAGAAGGCGGCGGCCTCCGGTCCGCCACCAGCCTGGCCGGACCAGGAGGCCATCGACGGCCACGCGGAGGTCTACGGGCCGCGCAGCGCCCTCGACCTGCACTATTCCGTGCTGCCGCGCAGCTCCCCGGTCCCGCACAACATGCCGGAGGCCATCCGCACCCGCGCCGACTTCGAGCACCTCATCAACGGGTTCGACGGCACGATCATGTACTGGGACAGCCTGTTCGGCGAGCTGCTGGCCACGCTGGAGGAGCTCGGCATCGCCGAGGAGACCGCGATCATCGTGAGCGCCGACCACGGGGAGTCCTTCGGCGAGAACGGCTCCTACGCCGAGCACGGCCACGCCAACGAGCCGGTCCAGCGGGTGCCGCTGGTCGTCTACTGGCCCGGCGTCACCGACGACCTGCCCGAGGACGCCCGCCGCTGCGACGCCCTGCTGTACAACATCGACTTCGCCCCCACGCTGTGCGACCTGCTCGGCATCCCGATCCCGGGCGGCTGGCAGGGCGCCTCGTTCGCCGACGCGGTCCGCGGCTCCGCCATCCCGTCGCGCCCCTACCTGGTGCTCGGCCACGGCGCCCACACCTACCAGCGGGCGGTCCGCACCCGCGACCACCTCTACATGCGGACCTACCATCCGGGCAGCTTCCGTGCCGAGTGGGAGCAGCTGTTCCACGTCACCGACGATCCGCATCTCACCACCGACCTCCTCGACAAGGAGCCGGAGCTCGCGGCGCAGATGCGTACGCACCTGTCGGAATGGTGGCACACCTACGCGGGGCGGCCCGGCGCGCTGCCCGACCCGATGCAGACGACCCTGCAGGTCGGGCCGACCTACTACAACGACCCGGTCCGCTACATGGAGCACCTGCGCGCCACCGGCCGGGCCCACCTCGCGGACGACCTGGCGGAGCGGCTGTCGGCCGCCACCGGCGCCACGCCGGTCTCGTGGCACGCGGCGGAGGCCGCCTGGACGCCGGAGCGGCACGCCGCGTGGGAACGCAGGGTGGCCGCGGCCGACCGCAAGGGCTCCTGATGGCCGATCTGACCCGCCCGTGGAGGGGCGGATCCTGCTCGCCCGGGGCTCGGGGACGTCCGCGCCACCCTCGAAGTGAACGGCAGCCGAGGAGACCCGCATGCCACCGAACATCCTGCTGATCACCGCGGACGACATGGGCGGCGACACCCCGGGCTGCTTCGGAGGCCCCGCCGAGGTGACCCCCGCCCTGGACCGCCTCGCCGCCGAGGGGATGACCTTCGGGCGCGCCCACGTGGCCATCGCGGTGTGCCAGCCCAGCCGCTCCGCGATCATGACCGGCCGCTGGCCGCATCGCAACGGCGCGCAAGGCTTCGAGCCGATCGCCGGCGGAGTGCCGGTGCTCACCCAGGTCCTGCGCCCGGCCGGGTACATGTCGGGCATCCTGGGCAAGGTCGAGCATCTGCAGCCGGTGGAGGCGTTCGGCTGGGATTTCGTACGCGGCATGCGCGAGCTGGGGATGGGACGTGATCCGCGAGCCTACGGCGAGGCGGCGCGGGGGTTCATGGAGGAGGCGGCGGCGCGGGGCCGGCCCTGGTTCCTCATGGCCAACGCGCACGACCCGCATCGCCCGTACTCCGGCGGCCAGGACGAGCTGGACCGGTTCCCGGCCGAGGCCCGCGCCACGTACCCGGCCCCGTCGAAGGTCTTCGGGCCGGCGGACGACGTCGGAAGCGTGCCCGGCTTCCTCCCCGACCTGCCGGAGGTGGCTCAGGAGTACCGCGAGTACCTGAGCTCGTCCCGGCGCTGCGACGACGTGGTGTCCGAGGTGCTGCGCGCACTGGACGAGACCGGCGCCGCCGGGGACACGCTGGTGGTGTTCCTGTCGGACAACGGGATCGCCGTGCCGTTCGCCAAGGCCAACTGCTACCTGCAGAGCAGCCGGACCCCGCTGATCGTCCGCTGGCCCGGGGTGACCCGGCCGGGGCGGCGGGAGCAGACGGCGTTCGTGTCGACGATCGACCTGTTCCCCACGTTCTGCGCGGCGGCGGGCCTGTCAGAACCCGCCGGCCTGGACGGGCGGACCCTGCTCCCGCTGCTGCGCGGGCAGGCGCAGGGCGGCCGGGACGCGGTGGTCACGGTGTTCCACGAGACCGCCGCGAAGGGCCGGTACGAGATGCGGTGCCGCCAGGACGACCGATTCGGCTACATCTGGAATGAGTGGTCCGATGGCACCCGGGAGTATCGGGCCGAGAACATGATGGGACGCACCTGGCCCGCGATGCTCGCCGCCGCCTCCGGCGACGAGCGGCTGGCCCGGCGCGCCCGCTTCTACCGGCACCGGACCCCCGAGGAGCTCTACGACCTCCGGGCCGACCCGCATTCGCTGGCCGACCTGGCGCAGGACCCGGAGCGCCGCGAGGACCTGGAGGCGGCGCGGCAGGGCCTGCTGGCGTGGATGGCCGAGACCGGCGACCCGCTGCTCGACATCTACCGCGCCCACCTCCAGGTTCAGGGCGCGGCCGCCGGGTGACGTCGCCACCCTGTCGATCGCGTTCAAGGCGCTTTGACGGGGGTCAGGCCCAGTCGGCCAGCTCGGGCACGGCCTTCTCGTTGACCCGCAGCCCGATGCCCGGCTCGGCCGGCAGCTGCGGGACGCCGCCGATGACCTCGGGCTCGCCCAGGAACAGCGGCTCGACGCGCTGGTCGAGCCCCCAGTAGGAGGGGTTGGTGAGGTGCTCGATCCAGGTGCAGCCGGGCTGTGAGAGCACGACGTGGAGGGTGGCGGCCGAGTAGACGTGCGGGATGACCTCGATGCCGGCGCCCGAGGCCAGCTGGCAGACGCGGCGCAGCTCGGTGATGCCGCCCACCCGGTGGACGTCCGGCTGCAGCACGTCCGCGGCGCCCGCGTCGATGAGGTGCTGGAAGCCGTACCGGGTGAACTCGTGCTCGCCGGTCGCGATCGGTACCAGGCCGAGGTCGCGGAGCATGGCGTGGCCCTGGACGTCGTCGGGGATCAGCGGCTCCTCGACCCAGCGCAGCCCCAGCCCCGCCAGCCCGCGGAGCATCTGGGTGGCGAAGGCGCGGTCCCAGCCCATGTAGGCGTCGCTCATCAGCTCGATGCCGTCGTCGAGCTCGTCGCGGATCGTCTCGATGTAGCGCAGGTTGGCGAGCAGTCCCCGCCGCCCGTCGGCGGGGCCGTACGGCCAGTTGGCCTTGACCCCGGTGTAGCCGCGTTCGGCGTAGTCGCGCGCCATGCGCCGCACCTGGGCCAGGTCGTCGTCAGGCTGGACCTTGCTGGCGTACGCGCGGACCGGCATGCCGTGGGGCCCGCCGAGCAGCTGGTAGACAGGCCGGCCGAGCGACTTGCCGAGGGCGTCCCAGATCGCGATGTCGATCGCGCTGATCGCCTCGACGGCGGCGCCCTTGCGGCCGTACACGATGGATGAGCGGTAGAGCTGCTCCCAGACCTGCTCGGTCGCGTGGGCGTCGAGCCCGGTGGCGATGCGGCCGAGGTGCTCGTTGACCATGATGGTGGCCGCGCCGATGCCGTCCTCGCTGTAGCCGAGCCCGGTGGTGCCGTCGGCGAGCGTGACCCGGACCACGACGATGCCCTGCGGCCAGGTGTACCAGGACCATCCGTCGCCGCGGCGCGCGAACTGGTTCATCGGGCTCGGCCCGCGGACGCTCTTCTGCTGTTGCCAGAAGTTGCCCCACATCGACCGCGCCACGTGCCGCGCTTC
Organism: Nonomuraea sp. NPDC005650; assembly: GCF_040605375.1. NCBI lineage: Bacteria > Bacillati > Actinomycetota > Actinomycetes > Streptosporangiales > Streptosporangiaceae > Nonomuraea > Nonomuraea sp. NPDC005650. The sequence goes on along the minus strand of NZ_JBEXCR010000013.1, from coordinate 287,542 downwards.
GACCCGGATGATCTCCATCTTCCACTCCTTCGAGATGCCCGGCCTATCGTATGCCGACCTGTCGGCTATATTGCAAATGCAGCATTGGTGTTGCAATATGTGCAACGAGGAGTGTTTGAATGCAAGTGATCACGTGGGCGGAGGTGGATCGGCTCGGCCGGCAGGACGTCCCGATCCCGGAGCTCTCGGACGGGCAGGTCCTGGTCAGGGTGTCGAGAGCCGGGATCTGCGGGTCCGACCTGGCGATCCTGCGGGGGCAGCACGCCCGCGCCCGCACGGGGACGATACTCGGCCACGAGTTCGCGGGCACGGTCGCCGAGTCCAGGTCGGACCAGGCGCCACCGGTGGGGACCCAGGTGGCGGTGCGCCCGCTGATCGCCTGCGCCGACCGCGGCACCGTCCCGCCGTGCCGGGCCTGCGCGTCCGGCAACTCCCACGTCTGCCGGTCGCTGGGCCTGTACGGCGTGGACGAGCCGGGCGGCCTGGCCGAGTTCGTCGCCGTACGGGCCGCGGCGCTGCATCCGGTGCGGCAGGACGTCGCCCCTGAGCTGGTGGCGCTGGCCGAGCCGCTGGCCGTGGCCGTGCACGCGGTCTCGCGCTCGGGCCTGAGCGGGGGCGAGTCCGTCGCGGTGTACGGCGGCGGCCCGATCGGCCTGTTCACGGCCCTGGTGGCCAGGCATCGGGGAGCCGCGGACGTGGTGATCGTCGAGCCGAACGGCTGGCGGCGCGGCGTCGCAGAAAGCTACGGCTTCCCGGTGCTCGACGCCGGACCCGGCACGCCGGCCGCGATCCGCGACCGCACCTCGGGCGACGGCGCCGACCTGGTCTTCGACTCGGCCGGGCATCCGTCCGTGGCCAGGCAGCTGACCGAGGCCGCGCGCATCCAGGGCACGATCGTGATCGTCGGCGTCTACAAGTCGCCTCCCGAGGTGGACCTGCGGACGGTCAACTTCGCCGAGCACCGGCTGATCGGCACCCGCGTCTACTCGCGCGACGACTTCGCCGCCGCCGTGCGGCTGATCGAGGACGACGCCCTGGGCCTGTCCGGCCTGCCCGTCACGACCTTCCCCGCAGCCGAGTCGGCGCGGGCGTTCGCGGCGGCGGGCAAGGGCGAGGGCAGCGTCAAGGTCCTGATCGACCCGTCGGTGAGCGGAGGCGCGCGATGAAGGGCGCGTGGGTGATCGGCGGCGGCACCGGCATCGGGCGGGCGACCGCTCTCAGGCTGGCCCGCGACGGCTACCGCGTCACGGTCTCGGGCCGCCGCGAAGGCCCGCTGCGGGAGACCGCCGAGAAGATCGTCGCCGCGGGCGGCCAGGCCCGGGCGGTGCCGGTGGACGTGACCGGCGACGCCTCCGTGTCCGCCGCCCACGCGGAGGCGGGGCCCGTCGAACTGCTCGTCTGCTCGGCCGGCACCAACGTGCGGAACCGGTGGTGGTCCGACCTGACCAGCGCAGACTTCGCCCGCGTCGTCGACACGAACCTGAACGCGGTCACCCGCTGCGTGCTCAGCGTCCTGCCCGGGTTCCGCGAGGCGGGCTTCGGCACGGTCGTCGTCGTGTCGTCGTGGGCGGGCTGGCAGTTCATGTCGGCCGCCGGAGCCGCGTACGGGGCCAGCAAGACGGCACTCGGCGCGCTCGTGCAGTCGCTGAACGACCAGGAGGGACGGCACGGCATCCGCGCCACCCACCTGTGCCCGGGCGAGGTGGACACGCCCATCCTGCGCACCAGACCGGTGCCCGTCCCGGAGGAGGAGCTCGCGCGGATGCTGAGCCCCGAGCACGTCGCGGACGTCATCGGCGCGGTCGCCGCGCTGCCGCCGAAGGTGTGCGTCAACGAGCTCGTCGTCACGCCCGTGTGGAACCGCATGTACGTCGACTCCAGCGCCTACGAAGGGTGAGCGGCCGATGAGACCCGCGGACGTGCTCGCGATCGGCGAGACCATGGTGATGGTCACCCCGACCCCGGGCGGCCGCCTCGACGCGGACAGCGCGTTCATCCTGCGCCCCGGCGGCGCGGAGTCGAACGTCGCCGCGCTGCTGGCCCGGCTCGGCCACACCACGGCCTGGGCGAGCGCCGTCGGCCGTGACCCCCTCGGCGACCTCGTCCTCGACGCGCTGCGCGAGCACGGCGTGGACGTCGGGCTGGTCCGCCGCGACGACGAGCGGCCCACCGCCGTGTACTTCAAGGACCCGGCCGCCTCGGGCACCCGCGTCTACTACTACCGGAACGGCTCGGCCGCCTCGGCCATGACCGTGGCCGAGGTCGCGGGCTGGGCCGCGCGGCCGTCCAGGGTCACGCACATCTCCGGCATCACGGCGGCCATCTCCCCGCAGTGCCTGGAGCTGACCAGGCACATCGTGTTCGACCGGCCGCTGGGGCCGGCCGCGGTCAGCTTCGACGTCAACCACCGGCCGCGCCTGTGGAACGGCGCCGACGCCTCCGCCGTGCTGCTGGAGCTCGCCCAGCGCGCCGACATCGTCTTCGTCGGGCGCGACGAGGCGGCGGCGCTGTGGGGCACCTCCGACGCGGAGAGCGTGCGCCGGCTCGTCGACCGGCCCGCGTACCTGATCGTCAAGGACGCCGCGATCGAGGCGGTCGCCTTCACCCCGGCGGGCGTGCACCGGGCGCCGTCGACGCGGGTGGAGGTGCTCGACGCCGTCGGCGCGGGGGACGCGTTCGCGGCCGGCTGGCTGAGCGGGTTCCTCGACGGCCGCGACGAGCTCATCCGCCTGCGGCTGGGCCACTACGCGGCCTCCCGCGTCCTGGCGTCCCCGGCCGACCTGGCCGACCTTCCTCCCGCCGGCGAGATCGTCTCGCTGCTCGAACAAGGAGCACACCAGCATGTCGCAGACTGTCGCACGTGCGATTGACATCGTCGGGTTCGTCTCCCAACGTCACCGCACGCTCGGCGAGATCGCCGATCACCTCGGCGTGCACAAGTCCACCGCGCTGCGCCTGCTGCAGACGCTGGAGGAGGGCGGTTTCGTCCGGCGCGTCGCCGGCGGCATGTACGGCATGGGCTTCCAGCTCATCGCCCTCGGCCAGCTCGCGCTCGACCAGGTCGAGGCCCGCTCGCTCGCGCACCCGATCCTGCACGGCCTGAGCGAGCGCTACGGCCAGACGATCCACCTGGGGGAGCTGGTCGGAGACCAGGTCATCTACGTGGACAAGATCGACGGGCGCGGCACCGTGGCCATGGGCTCGCGCATCGGGCTGCCCGCCCAGCCGCACACTGCGGCCGTCGCCAAGGTCATCCTCGCCTACCAGGACGCCAAGACCTGGGCGCGGGTCATGGAGCGCACCACGTTCACCCGGTTCACCCCCACGACGATCACCACCGCCGAGGCGCTGGAGGCGGAGCTCTCCCTGACGAGAGAGCGCGGCTGGGCCGAGGACGACGGCGAGCACGAGGACTACATCAACTGTGTGGCGCTGCCGGTCTTCGACGCGCGCGGCAAGGTCACGCACGGCATCTCCATCACCGCTCTGCGAGCGGTCGTACCGCTGGACGAGCTGCGCGCGTACGTCGACGACCTGCGCGACGCGGCCCACGAGATCTCCAAGAGCCTCGGCTGGGGAGGAGACAAATATGGACGCCGATGACTTCTTCGGCACCCACCTGGACCGCTGCCCGGTCCTGGGCATCTTCCGCAACCTCGACCCCGCGGCCACCGTGGCCATGTGCGAGCGCGCCTGGGCGTTCGGGGTCGAGCTCATCGAGGTGCCCGTGCAGACGCCCGACGCGCTGCCGTCGCTGCGCGCGGCGCTGGACGCCGCCCGGGCCGAAGGCAGGAGCGTCGGAGCGGGAACGGTGACCACGGCCGAGCAGCTGACCGCCGTCAGCGACCTGGGGGCCGCGTTCACCGTCGCGCCCGGCCTCCACCCCGAGGTCGTGGCGCTGTCGCTGCGGCTCGGGCTGCCGCACCTGCCGGGCGTGGCCACCTCCACGGAGATCGCCACCGCCCTGGCCCACGGATTCACCTGGCTGAAGGCGTTCCCCGCCGCGCAACTCGGGCCGGACTGGATAAAGGCGCAGCTCGCGCCGTTCCCCGGGGTCCGTTTCGTCGCGACGGGCGGCGTCGACGCGGGCAACGCAGCAGCCTTCCTGGCCGCGGGCTGCAGGGGAGTGGCCGTGGGATCGGCGCTGAGCGATCCGGACGCGCTCGAACGGCTGCGCCGGGTTACGGATTCTTGACAGCGACGGGCTCCAGCGTCTTCGCCGTCCCCCTGTTCGGCAAGCTCGCCGACCGCATCGGGCGCGGGCCCGTCCTGATGGGCGGGGCCATCTTCACCGCCCTCTACATCGGCCCGTACTTCCTGCTGCTCGGCACCCGTCAGCCGGTGCTGATCATCATCGCGATGGCCGTCGCGTACGGAGTCGGGCAGAGCGCCATGCTCGGCTCGCAGTCGGCGTTCCTGTCGGAGCTGTTCGAGACGCGCTACCGGTTCACCGCGATCGCGACCTCTCGCGAGATCAACGTCATGCTGCTCGGCGGCACCACCCCCTTTATCGCCACGGCTCTCGTCCAGGCGGCCGGTGGCTCGCCGTGGCTGGTGATCGTGTTCGCGGTGGTGTGCCAGGTGCTCACCATCGCCGCCGTGCTCATGTCGCGGCGGCTGCCGCAGCCGGCGCCGGTGGCCGCCTAGGGGTGCTCTGCCGGTACGTGTCACACCAGGGCCTGTCACACGGTGCTTGACCAGGTGTTTCATGAGAGATGGGGCGCTGTCGGGGCGCGTTCGCCGTACGGGCGTACGCGCCCGGACCTGTCACACGCCTCACTCGCCGAACTGCCGGAAGGATGACCACATATGGCACAGGACAACCAGCCGTCGGGCGCGCGGCAGCTGCTCGGCGACCTCGCGCCGAAGCTGGTCGAGCTCACCGACCAGGTGCTCTTCGGTGACGTGTGGGAGCGGCCCGACCTGTCGCCCCGCGACCGCAGCCTGGTCACGATCACCGCGCTGGCCGCGCTGTACCGCACCGACCAGCTCGACTTCCACCTGCGCAAGGGCCTGGAGAACGGGCTGACCGAGGCCGAGCTGGTCGAGGCGATCACCCACCTGGCCTTCTACGCCGGCTGGCCGGTCACGATGACCGCGATGACCCGGCTCAAGGCCATCGCCGACCAGGCCGGCCGGCCTGCCGCCTGAGGGAGGGACCCATGAAGATCTTGAAGCAGCCGCCGACCGCCAAGCTGCCCGCCGAGTGGTTCACCGGCGACGCCTGGGCCGACGTGATCTACCGGGGCGAGGAGCCCTCCCGCGCGCGGGCGAACCTGGTCAAGTTCGCGCCGGGTGCCCGTACCGCGTGGCACTCGCACGGCCTGGGCCAGACCCTCTACATCGTCGAGGGCGTCGCGCTGATCCAGTCGCGCGGCGGGGAGATCATCGAGGCTCACCCGGGCGACATCGTCCACACGCCGCCGGGCGAGGAGCACTGGCACGGCGCGGCGCCGGACCAGTTCATGATCCATCTCGCGATCTGGGAAGGCGACGGCGCCACCTGGCTGGAACACGTCAGCGACACCGAGTACAACGGCCCGCGCGTCAGCACCCGGACCGCTTCCTGAGAGCGGCCCCCGGCTACGACCAGGCCGCCCGCGGCTCCTGGGCGGAGTCCGCCTCCTGAGAGGCGGCCCAGGACGCGAGCAGGCGCAGCGCCTCCTCGGACGGCGAGCCCGGCTCGGCGGCGTAGATGGTCAGGGTGAGGCCGGGCTCCGCGGCCATCTCCAGCCCCTCGTAGGCGAGGGTGAGGTCTCCGACGATGTGGTGGTGGAAGGTCTTCGTGCCGGTCCCGTGGCGGCGGACGTTGTGGGCGCCCCACCGCCTGCGGAACTCGTCACAGCGCGTCGACAGCTCGCCGATCAGGTCGTGGAGTCCCTTGTCGTGCGGGTCGCGCCCGGCTTCGGTGCGGAGGATGGCGACGGTGGTGTCGGCGAAATAGCCCCAGTCCGGGTAGAACTGGTGGGCTTTGTCGTCGAGGAAGGTGAACCGGGCGATGTTCGCGGGCCGCTGCGGATCGGCGTAGACGTCGGCGTAGAAGGCTCGCGCGAGCCGGTTGGCGGCCAGGAGGTCCATCCGGCCGTTCCGGACGAAGGCGGGTCCTTCGGTGACGGCGTCGAGGGTCCACTGCAGGCTCGGGTGCGGGGTCCACTGTCTCGCCGGGTGCCGCCGCGGCCGTACGATCGCGCCGGTCCTGCCCGCGGCCTGTGCCAGGTTGAGCAGGTGCGCGCGTTCGGCCTCGTCGAGCTGGAGCGCGCGGGCGATGGCCTCCAGCACGCTCGCCGACACCCCGGCGAGGGCCCCTCGTTCGAGCTTCGAGTAGTACTCGATGCTCACGTCCGCCAGCGCGGCGACCTCGCTCCGGCGTAGCCCGGGGACCCGGCGGTTGCTCCCGGAGGGCAGTCCGGCCTGTTCCGGCGTGATCTTGGCTCGCCGCGAGACGAGGAACTCACGGACTTCCTGTCGATTGTCCACACTTCGACCGTACGCCCCACGGCTCACGGGCAGGGATGCCCTGCCAGTACACCTTTTATTAAGAACTCCCTGGTCAGGGGCGTTCAGGGTTTTCTGGACAGCGTGACCGCCATGTCCCCACGCGCACAGGCCGTCGGCCGCCCCCTGGCGATCGTCCTCGGCCTGCTGACGATCTTCGGTCCGATCTCCATGGACCTCTACCTGCCCGTACTCCCCGCGCTCACCACCGAACTCCGGTCCGCGACGTCGGTCGCGCAGCTGACCGTCACGGCGTGCCTGCTCGGCCTGGCCATGGGCCAGGTCGTCGCCGGGCCGCTGTCCGACAGGCTCGGCCGCCGCCGCCCGCTCCTGGCCGGCGTCGTCGCCTACATCCTCACCTCGGCGCTGTGCGCCCTCAGCCCGGCCATCGAGACCCTCGTCGCCGCGCGATTCGTCCAAGGTCTCGCCGGCGGCGTGGGCATCGTGATCGCGCAGGCCGCGGGCCGCGACGTCTACTCCGGCGGCAAGCTCCTGCGGTACTACGGCCGCCTGACCGTGATCGGCGGGCTCGCCGCCATCGTCGGCCCGGTGATCGGCGGGCAGCTCGCCTCCGTCACCGACTGGCGCGGCATCTTCCTGTTCCTGTCGGCGATCGGTGTGGCGATCCTGGTCGCCTCGCTCGCCGTCTTCCGCGAGACGCTGCCGCCGGGGGAGCGCGTCGCCGGTGGGCTCGCGCGGACCGGGCGCGACTTCGGCCGGCTGCTGCGCGACCGCGTGTTCGTCGGCGCCGTGCTCGTCACCGGTTTCCTGAACGCCGCCCTGTTCGCCTACCTCAGCGGCGCGACGTACGTCCTGCAGGGGATTTACCAGCTTTCCCCGCAGGGGTACTCGTTCGCGTTCGGGCTGAACTCGCTCGGTTACATGGCGTTCGGCTTCACCGCCGGCCGCCTCGCCGAGCGGTGGTCGGAGCGGCGGACCCTGGTGGCCGGGCTCGTGCTGTGCCTCGCCGGCACCGGCGGGCTGCTCGCCACCGCGGCCCTCCACCTGCCGCTGATCGCCATGATCCTCTCGCTGTTCACGATGGTCGGCGGCGTGGCGGCCACGACCCCGCCGACGATCTCCCTCGCCCTGGCGAACTACCCCGACATCGCGGGCACGGCCTCCTCGCTGCTCGGGCTGGCCCGCTACGCGTTCGGCGGCCTCGCCGCACCCCTCGTCGGGCTCGGCGGCGCCGGCGACGCCACCCCGCTCGGGCTCGTCACCGTCGCCTCGGCCGTGCTCGCCGCGATCGTCTACCTCACGTCCATCCGCGCTCCGAAGCCGTCCGCCGCGGGGAGCCCGCAGCCGTACGACACCCTCGCCGCCCGGCCCGTCAGTCCTCCGGGGACGCCGCGTCGCGGACGGCCAGGTCGGTCAGCTTCCTCACCTCGTCGGCGGGCACCGTGACTCCGGGAGTCTCCAGGAACCAGCGGTACGTCTCGTCGAGGCTCAGCTCCTCGGACCGCTCCGCCGGGAAGTACGGCTGGACGTAGACAGGGGTGCCGGGCTGGCTGCGCCAGCTCTCGGCGAGCGTGCCGATGTCCACCGCGTCGTAGCCGAGCAGGTCCAGGAGCCGCGCCACCTGGGCGTTGGCGGCTGGGTCGTCACCCGCGACGGGCAGGGCGCTGCGGTCGGGGGCGCCGGCGGGGCGGGCGAGGGTGGCCAGGCGGTGGAAGTCGATGTTGTTGAACGCCTTGACCACGCGGGAGCCGGCCAGGTGCCGCTGCACCAGGGTGCTGGAGGTCGCCGTTCCCGCGTCCAGCTCCGGGATGCGGCCGTCGCGGTCGGGATAGTAGTTCATCGTGTCGATGACCGTCTTGCCGGCCAGGGCGGCGGCCGGGAGCTGGTCGTAGGCGTGCAACGGGATGGTGGCCACCACCAGGTCGCCGGCGCGGGCGGCTTCGGCGGGCGTGGCCGCCGTCGCGTGCTCGCCCAGCTCGGCGACGAGGTCGGCGAGGGATTCCGGGCCGCGCGAGTTGCTGAGGACGACGTCCACGCCGGAGGCGACGGCGAGGCGGGCCACCACGCCGCCGATCATGCCGCTGCCGATGAGTCCGAGAGTCTGGATCACGGTGTCATGTCTCCTCAAACCGATGAGCCTAAATTTCGAAGGTGAAACTGAGTGTCAGGTTAGCGACGCGGTTCTGTCTCTGCAAGCCAGGACCGAATGAGAGGTAGGATCGCCGGGTGGCCGAAGCAGCGCGGACGAGCACGCGAGACATCGCACGGGCCGCCGTGCGGGCCGAGCTGGCCCAGGTGGCCTTCGACCTGTTCATGCGCGAGGGCTTCGACCAGGTCACGATCAACGACCTGGCCGAGGCGGCCGGGGTCTCCCGCAGCACCTTCCTGCGCTACTTCGGCACCAAGGAGGACGCCGTCGTCGGCGCCCTCGACGCCCAGGGCGACAAGGTCTCCGGCGCCCTGCGCGCCCGCCCCGCCGGCGAGGACGACTGGACGGCGCTGCGGCGGGCGCTCGACGCCGTCATCGAGCTCTATCACCAGGACCGCGCCGGCACCCTCGCGACGACCCGCCTCATCAGGGACACTCCGGCCCTGTGCGCGCGCCACCTGGAGAAGCAGCACTGCTGGCGCCCCTACCTGGTCCAGGCCCTCGCCGAGCGCGCGGCAGCCCCTCGATCCACGGCGCTGGCCCAGTCCGTACGGGTGGCCGCCGCCCTCGACTGCCTGAACATCGCGGTCGACCACTGGACCGCGTCCGACGGCCGGCTCGACCTCGTCGAGCTCCTCGACGAGGCCTTCGCCGCGCTCGCGCCCCGCTGAAGAACGAGGCCGGGTCGCCGGCGTGTCCCGCCTGGCGGGACGGTTTGCTTGCCCGACGCCGCCTCCGAACAGCATGGTCTGCCCGGGAGAAACAACGGAAGGATCACGATGGACCCTCGTTCCATTGGTGACGCCGCGACCGGGCTGCTGGACGCGTACGCCACGCGGACCCCGATCGCGCCACTCACCACGACATATCCGGATATGTCGGTTTCGGACGCGTACGAGATCCAGCTCAGCCAGGTAGAGGCGTGGCAGGCGGCCGGCGCCCGGATCGTGGGGCACAAGGTCGGCCTGACCTCGGCGGCGATGCGCCGTCAGCTCGGCGTGGATCAGCCCGACTACGGTCACCTGCTCGACGGCATGGCCCACCTGGACGGCGCGCCCATCGAGGCCGGGCGCTTCCTCCAGCCGCGCATCGAGCCCGAGATCGCCTTCGTCCTCGGCAAACCGCTGGCGGGCCCGGGCGTGACGGCCGCGACGGCGGCGGCCGCGGTCGACTTCGTGCTGCCCGCCCTGGAGATCATCGACTCGCGCATCGCGGACTGGAAGATCACGCTGGCCGACACCATCGCCGACAACGCCTCCAGCGGCGGGTTCGTGCTCGGCAACCGGCCGACGAAGCTCGCGGACGTCGACCTGGCGCTGACCGGCTGCCTGCTGCACCGCAACGGCGAACTGGTCCAGACGGGCGCCGGCGGCGCCGTGCTCGGATCCCCGCTGAACGCGCTGGTGTGGCTGGCCAACGTCCTCGGCGAGCGTAAGGTGGCGCTGGATGCCGGGCACGTCGTGCTGCCCGGCTCGGTCACCGCGGCGATCCCCGTGGAGCGGGGCGACGTCGTGACGGCGACCTTCGCCGGCCTCGGCGCGGTCACCGCGAACTTCGGGCAGGCATCGTGAGCAGGCTGACGGCGGCCATCGTCGGCCCCGGCAACATCGGCACCGACCTGCTGGTCAAGCTGCTGCGCAGCGAGGCCGTCGAGGTCCACTCGATGGTGGGCGTGGACCCCGGCTCCGACGGCCTGGCGCGGGCCCGTTCGCTCGGCGTCGAGGCGTCGGCGGGCGGCGTGGACTGGCTGCTGGCCCAGGACACCCTGCCGGACCTGGTCTTCGAGGCCACCTCCGCCAAGGCGCACGCGGCCAACGCCCCCCGCTACGCCGAGGCGGGCATCACCGCGATCGACCTCACCCCCGCCGCCGTCGGCCCGTTCGTGTGCCCGCCGGTCAACCTGGACACGCTGTCGGACGCGCCCAACCTCAACATGATCACGTGCGGCGGGCAGGCGACGATCCCGATCGTGCACGCCGTCTCGCGCGTGGTCCCGGTGGCGTACGCCGAGATCGTCGCCTCCATCGCCTCCCGCTCGGCCGGTCCGGGCACCCGGGCCAACATCGACGAGTTCACCCAGACCACCGCCCGTGCCATCGAGACGGTCGGCGGCGCCGCCAAGGGCAAGGCGATCATCATCCTCAACCCCGTCACCCCGCCGATGATCATGCGGGACACGGTGTTCTGCGCGATCCCCGCCGACGCCGACACCGCCGCGATCGGCGCGTCGATCCAGGCGATGGCGGCCGAGGTGGCCGCGTACGTGCCCGGCTACACCCTGCGCGCCGAGCCGCAGTTCGACCCGCCGCGCGAGATCTGGAACGGCATGGCCCGCGTCGCCGTCTTCCTCGAGGTGCGCGGCAACGGCGACTACCTGCCGCCGTGGGCCGGCAACCTCGACATCATGACCGCCGCGGCCGCCCGCGTCGGCGAGCGACTCGCGAAGGTGGGCGCATGACCGCCAAGATCAGGATCACCGACTCCACCCTGCGCGACGGCAGCCACGCGATGGCCCACCGCTTCACCGAGGAGCAGGTACGCGGTGTCGTGCACGCCCTGGACAGCGCCGGGGTGGAGGTCATCGAGGTCACCCATGGCGACGGGCTGGGCGGCTCGTCGTTCAACTACGGGTTCTCGCTGGAGGACGACATCAAGCTGGTGGGCGCCGCGGTGGACGAGGCGCGCGAAGCCAGAATCGCCGTCCTGCTGCTGCCCGGCCTCGGCACGGTCGAGGACCTGAGGAAGGCCCACGGCGCGGGCGCCTCGGTGGCGCGCATCGCCACCCACTGCACCGAGGCCGACGTCTCGCTCCAGCACTTCGCCGCCGCCCGCGAACTGGGCATGGAGACCGTGGGCTTCCTCATGCTGTCGCACCGCGTCGGCCCGGCCGAGCTGGCCGCCCAGGCGCGGATCATGGTGGACGGCGGCGCCCAGTGCGTCTACGTGGTCGACTCGGCCGGAGCCCTGGTGCTCGGCGAGGCCCAGGCCCGCGTCAGCGCGCTGGTCGAGGAGATCGGCCACCAGGCGGAGGTCGGGTTCCACGGCCACCAGAACCTCTCGCTCGGCGTCGCCAACTCGGTGCTGGCCACCCAGAACGGCGCCCGCCAGATCGACGGAGCCCTGTGCGCGCTGGGCGCCGGGGCGGGCAACTCGCCCACCGAGGTGCTGGTCGCCACCTTCGAGCGGCTCGGCATCCCGACCGGGGTGAACGTGCAGGGCGCGCTGGCCGCCGCCGAGGACGTGGTCAAGCCGTTCCTGCGGCGGCTGCCGTTCGCCGACCGCTCGGCGATCACCCAGGGCTACGCGGGGGTGTACTCCAGCTTCCTGCTGCACGCCGAGCGCGCCGCCGAGCGGTACGGCGTACCGGCCCACGAGATCCTGCAGCGGGTCGGCGAGGCCGGTTACGTCGGCGGCCAGGAGGACATGATCATCGACGTCGCCCTTCAGCTCGTCGAGGAGCGCGACCGCGCGGACGCCCGGGTCTGACGTGCGCGTACGGCCCCGCACCGTCGCGGTCCGGGGCCGCCCGCCTCCCCCGGATCCGGCTCCGGCACGCGACGGAGTAATCTGCGAAGAGCATCATGCGACGTGGCTGATGGGGGCTTCGATGGCGGATCGGTTGAACGGCACCGTGGCGTTGATCACGGGAGCGTCGAGCGGCATCGGGGCCGCGACCGGGCTGGCGCTGGCCGCCCAGGGGGCCACCGTCGCGCTGGTGGCCAGGCGGGCCGATCGCCTGAACGAGCTGGCCGACAAGATCCGCGGCCAGGGCGGCACCGCGCTGACGCTGGTGGCCGACGTCGGCGACGAACGGCAGGCCCGGGAGGTCGTCGAGCGCACCGCGACCGAGCTCGGGCGGCTCGACACCCTGGTCAACAACGCCGGGGTGATGCTGCTCGGCCCGGCCGCCGACGCGCCGCTCGAAGAGTGGCAGCGCATGGTGCAGGTCAACGTGCTCGGCGTGCTCTACTGCGCGCACGCCGCGCTGCCGTACCTGGTACGCGCCGCCGCCGACGGCCCGCGCCGGGTGGCCGACCTGGTGAACATCAGCTCGGTGGCCGGGCGGGTGGCGCGCAGCGGCAGCGGGGTCTACAACCTCACCAAGCACGGCGTGGGGGCGTTCAGCGAGTCGCTGCGCCAGGAGTTCGCCGGCCGGCACGTGCGGGTGTCGCTGGTCGAGCCGGGAGCGGTGGAGACCGAGCTGACCGGGCACAACCGCCCGCAGATCCAGGAGCAGATCAGCCAGCGGTTCGCCGCGGTGGAGCGCATGCAGGCCGAGGACATCGCCGACGCGATCAGCTACATCGTGACCAGGCCCCGGCGCGTCGCGATCAACGAGCTGCTGGTGCGGCCCACCGAGCAGGAGGGCTGACCGGGACACGCCGCATGATCATCCGGCCGTCCAGGTGAACTTGTTGGAGACGATCCGTTCCCCGTCCGGCCCTTCGGCGACGACCCACACCTTCTGGCCGACCGCGTTGCACGGGAACCGGTTGTCCGTGTGCTGCTCGCCGTTCTCGTCGGGGGTGAACGACGCTCCCGGGTTGAACGCGCCCCAGTTGCTGGTGTACGGCCGGAAACGATATTTGGTGCCCGGCTTGAGGCCGGTGGCCCGGAACTCGACGAAGGCGCAGTTCTTCCGGCAATTGCCGTAGGTCGTCGACGGGCCCTTGGACGCGACGATCTTCGCCTCCGTCACCGCCCTGGCGCTGGGCGAGGCCGCGGGCGGCGAGGTCTGGGCGGGTGGGGTGGGGCGGTCATCGCGGCCGGTGAGCCAGGCCGTGCCGGTCACGGCCAGCGCAGAGGCGGCCGCGACCGCGGTGAGCGCCTGCCACCGGCGCCGGGCGGCGGTGTACGCCTGCCAGCGGCGCCGGGCGGCGGTGTGCGCCTTCCGCCACAGCGATGGCGGGTCGGCGAGGTCGCGCAGCGCGTCGCGGGCTCCGCCGGCGGTCGGCCGCCTGCCCGGGTCGCTCTGGAGCATCGCCGTCAGCGCCGGGCGCAGCGGCCCGACATCCCCGCTCATCTCGATGACGCCGTGGTGCGCCCCCCATTCCACGACGCGCTCGTCCCCTTCGTCGGCCGCCACGCCGCCGTGCGCCCAGGGGCGAGGAGGGTTCCCGGTGACCAGGGCGTAGACGGTGGCGCCGAGGGAGAACACGTCGGAGGCCGCGTCCGGCCGGCCGCCGATGAGCTCGGGTCCGGCGTAGTCGGGCGTGTAGGAGATCGGGCGGTCGGGCGAGATCGTCTCCGCGCCGCCGAGCCGCCGCGCGGCGTCGAAGTCGGTCAGTTTCGCCGTTTCTCCGGCGTCCATGACGATGTTGGCGGGCTTCACGTCGCAGTGGATCAGCCCGCTGCGGTGCAGCGCCGCCAGCGCGTCGGCGATCTGCGCCCCGATCCGGGCCGCCTCCCGGGGGGAGAATCTCCTGCCCGACAGGCTGCCGTCCGGCACCCGCTCCATGACCAGCCACGTGCCGGCCCGAGGGCCGTCATCGACGGTCAGGACGTCGTGGACGGTGACGATGTGGCGGTGGACGAGCCTGGCCAGCGCGCGGGCCTCGCCCGAATGGGTGCGCTTGAGCACGACGGCGCGGCTCAGCTCCTCGTCGTGGGCGAAGAGCACCTCGCCCTTGCCCTCGGCCGCCCCCTGCTCCAGCCGGAACCGCGCATCGAACCTCCGCCCGGGCTCGCCGCTCTCCCCATCGCCCTGGCCGCCCTCCCCGTCCAGCGCCAATTCGCCCGCCTCCGTAGTGATTCGGTGCCGGGGCGAAGTATCCCAAACTTCTTACCCATTCGTCACACACGGTAGGAGAGTCGGCCGCGAGAGTGATAGAGGTCTTCCGTGGCGCGCCGGCGTCCACGGGCCGCCTCGGCTCGTACGAAGCCGATGCGGCTAGCCGCCGGTCGCGTGCCGGACCAGCGCTTCGAGCTGGGCGGTGACGTCGTCCAGGGGGCGGATGTCGCGTTGGGCGCGGCACATCGCCACCGTGCCCTCCGTCGACGCCACGATCAGGGTCGCCAGCTGGGACGCCTGGGCCGGGTCGGCGCCGTGCTCGCGCAATGCCGAGGCGAGCATCCGTTCCCAGGTCCTGAACACGTCGGCGGCCGCGTCGATCGCCTCGGGAGGGCCGTCGGCGGGAGGCTCTTCGACCGCGACGGCCAGGACGGGACAGCCGGCGCGGAAGTCGCTGTCGAGGACGGTCTGCCGCCACAGGGTCAGGAACGCGCGCAGACCCGCCGCCGGGCCGGCCTGAAGCTCCCGCTCCAGGACCCGCGTGACCAGGTCGCCGGCGAAGCGGACCGCCTCGGCGGCCAGTTGCTGCTTGCCGCGCGGGAAGTAGTGGTAGGTGGAGCCGAGAGGCGCGCCGGAGTGCGCGGCCAGGTCCCGGACCGTGCTCCCGGCCAGGCCGCGCCGCCGGATCAGGTCGGCCGCGCCGAAGATGATCCGCTCCCGTGACCGCGATTCCATATGGTAACTCCAGGTTGATTATGACGTGCGTTATAGCCTACCGTGAGCAGCGATTATAACGACCGTCATAACTTCGGTGGCCTCAGGAGGCAGCCCATGCCGATGATCCAGCTCACCGCTCCGGCCGGGGCGCTGACCGACCGGGGCCGGGCGGAGGTCCAGCGGGAGCTCGCGCGGGCGCTGCTGCGCTGGGAGGGCGCCCCGGACGCGGCGTTCTTCCGCGCCCAGGCGTGGAGCTATCTCCACGAACCGCCCGCCGAGGCGCAGACGACCGCCGAGGACGACCTGCCGCGCTTCCGCGTCGACGTCACCGTCCCGGAGGGAGCGCTGTCGGACCGGCGCAAGAGCGGGCTCGTCGAGGAGGCGACGCGGATCGTGCTGAAGGCGGCCGGGCTGACGGACTCCGACGCGCTGCGGGTGTGGGTGCTCATCCACGAGCAGGCCGACGGCACCTGGGGAGCGGGCGGCTCGGTCATCCGCTACGCGGACCTGAAGGCCCTGGCCAAGGACGCCACGAATGCGTGAGCACCTGCCCGGCGACGGTGTGCGCGAGCTCGTCTTCCTGCGCAGCGGGCGCCTGGCCTGGCGCGAGCGGGCCGCACCGCAACCGGCCGAGCCGGGCGACGCGATCGTCCGCCCGTTCCTGGCCGGCCGGTGCGACGGTGACACCCTGCCGATCCACCGGCCGGTCTCGCGAGCGCTGCAAGCCGGGATGGCGCTCGGCCTCGTCGACCCGATCGTCGGCTCGATCTGCGGGAAGGTCCCCTTCAGAGGGCCTTTCCCGATCGGCCACGAATGCGTCGCCGAAGTCGTCGCCGTCGGGTCCGGCGTGCGACGGGTCCGGATCGGGCAGACCGTCGTCGTGCCCTGGGCGATCTCCTGCGGCACCTGCCCCCGCTGCCTGGCCGGGCTCACCTCCAAATGCGCCACCACCACCGGCGGCACCCTCGCCGCCTACGGGTTCGGCCCCGCCAGCGGCCCGTGGGGCGGCATGGTCACCGACCGGATCCGCGTCCCCCACGCCGACCACATGCTCGTCCCCGTCCCGGACGGCGTTCCGCCGGTTCGCGTGGCCGCGGCCAGTGACAACCTCGCCGACGCCTGGCGCACGGTCGTCCCCCCGCTCACCCATCGCGAAGGCGGCAGGGTGCTCGTCCTCGGCGGCGGCGCCAAGAGCATCGGCCTGTACGCCGCCGGACTCGCCCGCGCCCACGGCGCGGAAACCGTTCACTACCTCGACGACAGCCGGCGGCGACGCGAGATCGCCGAATCCTTCGGCGCCGAAGCCCGGCCACTGGCCGGTCCTGCCGACGGCGGCTACGACGTCGTCGTCGAGGCCACCTCACGCGCCCCGGGCCTGCGCAGGGCGCTCGCCGCGACGGCCCCCGGCGGCGTGTGCACCGCCGTGGGCTACTACCTCGCGACCGGCACCCGCGTCCCCCTCATGCGCATGTACGCCACCGACATCACCCTGCGCGTAGGCGTCTCCCATGCCCGCGCCACCCTGCCCGACCTCCTGGAGTTCGTCCACCGCAGCGGCTTCCCCGCCGAGAACGTCATCACCCTGCTCGCGGACTGGGACGACGCCCCCACCGCCTACGCCGCCCGCACCACCAAACTCGTCCTGGCCCGCGACCCGCTCCCGACCGGAAACGGGCCCACATCATGATCAACCTGCACCACGCCCACCTGATGGCCGGCGACATCGACGCCACCATCGCCTTCTGGCGTGACGGCTTCGGCGCCCAGGTGGTGTACGACGACGTCTTCGCCGGCGCCCGCAACGTCTTCCTGACCGTCGGCGCCGGCCGCATCCACCTCTACGACCAGCCTCCCCCCACCACCGAACGCTCCACCGTCCACCACCTGGGCATCCAGACCGACGAGCTGGACGCGGTCGTGGAACGGCTGCGGGCCATGGACGTCTCGGTCACCCCCATTCGCCACGAGCCCACCGCCCGCTACGCCATGGCCGAGGGCCCCGACCGGCTCCTGCTGGAGATCTTCCAACCCGACCCCGCGGCGCTGCCTCCCGCGCTCCGGTCCTACTTCGCCCTGCCCGTCCGCCCGCACACCTCGTCGGAGGGGTGACCCTCACTCAGTAGGAGGAAACAATGACAGTGATCAGGGTGACCGCGCCGCAGGGACGGCTGACCGTCGAACAGCGGCGCCTGCTGGCGCGTACGCTGACCGACGCGGTCCTGGTGCCGGAGGTCGGGCAGCTCGCGGAGGCCGCCCGGGTGGGCTTCCAGGTCCACTTCGCCGAGCGCGCGCCCGACATGATGGCGATCGGCGGGGTCCTGCTCGCCGACGCCGGGCAGGACGTGATGGTCGTCGACGTGGCGGTCATGGACGCCGACTGGCGACGCGAGGTCCGCGCCGAGGCCATCGAACGCATCCTGGCGGCGCTGGCCGCGGCCTGCGGGTTGCCGGCCCCGTCCCCGACATGGTGGGTGAACTTCCGGGTGATCGAGGACGGCAGCTGGGGCTCGGGCGGTCGCGTCCTGTCGATCCTCGACCTGCTGGACTCGGGGGTGTTCACCGAGGAACGCGCCGAGGCGGTACGCGCGGCGCTGTCGTCCTGACACTTCCCTTGGACCGGGCCGGAGCCCGGCGGACGGCCGGCGCCGCTCCCGCCAGGACCAGCAGGGCACCGGCGACCGTACGCGCGGTGATCGGTTCGGAGAGCAGGAGCACGCCGGCCGAGACCGCCACGACCGGGGCGACGTACATGATGAACGCCGCCCGGCCTGTCAGGTGACCGTGAGCGTGTCGCGCCACACCTCGTCCAGGGCCATCTGGATCGCGCCGGTGAGCACGGTGCCCTCGGCGAACTCCGACAACTCCACGCTCGGCGGGGTGAGGGTCAGCTCCCTGAGGTGCCGCGCTATCGCGTCTAGCAGGACCGCCCCGGCTCGGGCGATGCCGCCGCCGATCACTATCGCGTGCGGGGACAGCACGAGGACGACGGGCGCGATCGCCTCGGCGAAGACGGCGGCGACCCGGTCGACGACCTCGATGGCGATCGGGTCACCCCCGGCCGCGGCGGCGAAGACGGCGGCCGCGTCCCGCGCGCGGGCGAGCCCGGACTCCGGGTGACCCGCGGCGCGGCGGCGGGCGAGCTCGACGATCGCCTCGGCGCCGATCGCCCGCTCCAACGGCCCACGCCCGTCCCCGGCCACGTCGGCAAGGTCCCCGGCCGGGTGGGGGAGGTCCCCGGTCGGGTCGGAAAGATCCTTGGCCGCGTCGGGGCCCCCGGGCGGGTCGGGACGGTCGCCGGGTGGGCGGATGAAGCCGATCTCGCCGGCCTGGCCCGCGCCCCGGTGCAGCCGCCCGTCGATGACGACACCGGCCCCGAGCCGCTCGCCCCACTGAACCGCGAGCAGGGTGCCCGCCCCGGGACGCTGGCGGACGGCCGCCAGCGCGGCCAGGTTCGCGTCGTTCTCCACCGTGACCGCGCACCGGAAACGAGCCCGCAGCCGGTCGGCGAGGTCGATCTCCGACCAGCCCGGCACGCTCGGGGCGAACAGCACCCGCCCGGTGGCCACCTCGACGATGCCCGGGGTCGCCGCGGTGACCGCCGTGATCTGCCCGGCGGTCAGGCCGGCCGCCGCCAGCGCCTCGTCCGTCGCCTCGTCGACCGCCTCAAGCAGGTGCCGGGCGCCGCGGCGGCCGACCGGCCGGCGGATCAGCGCGAGGCGCTCGCCGGCCAGGTCGGCGATCCCCGCCGTCACGGTGTGCGGGCCGACGTCCAGGCCGAGCACGGGCGCCGCCCGGCCGTTCAGTGAGAACCGCGACGCCGGCCTGCCCACCGTCCTGCTCGTGGTGGCGGGCTCGGGCGCGTGCTGCCGCAGCCATCCGGCGGCCAGCAGGTCCTCCACGGCCTGGGCGACCGTCGGGCGGGTGAGCTCGGTCAGCTGGACGAGTTCGGCCACCCGTACGGGCTCGGGCGCGCGCCGCCGGACCGCGTCGAGCACCGCCGCCCGGTTCATCCTCCGCAGGACCGGCGTGCCCGCCGGCCGTTCCTCCGTCATCCGCCCCTCGCTGTCCGATTCATGAACATCCGTCGCGAGATCTTGACCTTATGCCGCCCGCGGCCGAATATGTTTCGCAGAGACCTTACGAAAAGTCTTTACATAATAATAGGCCCCTTACCCACCCCCCGGAGGTGGCCGCCCCATGACCCGTCCCCGCGAACCCCAGAGCCGCCGCGCGCGACGGTGGCGACCGCGCCTGACGGCGCTCGCCGTCGTGCTCACGCTGCTCGCCGCCCCGTTCATCTCCCAGCCCGGGGCGGCGGCCGGCACGCTCGCACCGCCGGAGCCCGCCGGTCCGGCGGCCCAGGCCCTGGAGCGGCTGATCGGGACGTCGCGCGCCAGGCAGGTCACGCTGCGCGCGATCGACAAGGGCACCGGCCGCGACCGGTTCCAGGTGTACGCCGAGAACGGCCGCCTCGTCGTCTCCGGCACGACGCCCGCGGTCCAGCTGACCGGCTTCGGCTATTACCTGCGGCAGGTGGCGCACGCCGACATCTCGATCAACGGCTCCCAGGTCGACCTGCCCCAGCGCCTCCCCTTGCCTGCGGCCCCCATCGCCAAGGACTCCTCGGTGGACCACCGCTTCGCCCTCAACGACACCAACCAGGGCTATGCGGGGGCGTATCTGAGCTGGACGGAGTGGCAGCGGCGGATCGACGTCCTCGCGCTGCACGGCATCAACGAGGTGCTCGTCTACGAGGGTCAGGAGGCGGTCTACCAGCGCACCTTCATGGAGTTCGGCTACTCCGACCAGCAGATGCGCGAGTGGATCCCGCAGCCGGGCCACCAGTCGTGGTGGCTGCTGCAGAACATGTGCTGCACCGACAGCCCGATCTCCCAGCAGCTCATCGACCGGCGGATCGAGCTCGGCCGCAGGATGGCCGACCGGCTGCGCTCGCTGGGCATGGTCCCCGTGCTGCCCGGCTACTTCGGCACCGTGCCGACCGACTTCAAGGCCCGCAACCCGGGAGCCAACACGGTCCCGCAGGGCACCTGGAACCAGCTCGAACGCCCCCACTGGCTCGACCCGACGGATCCGGTCTTCACACGCGTCGCGGCCACGTTCTACCGGGTGCAGACCGAACTGTTCGGCGCCAGCACGATGTACAAGATGGACCTGCTGCACGAGGGCGGCACGGCGGGCACGGTCGACGTCGCGCAGGCGTCACAGGCGGTGCAGCGGGCGTTGAACGCCGCCCACCCCGACGCGCTCTGGACCATCCTGGGCTGGCAGAGCAACCCGCTGCCGGCGACGCTGCGGGCCATCGACCGGACGAAGATGTTCATCGTCGACGGCATCAGCGAGGAGGCCGGCACCACCGACCGGGACAGGGACTTCCTCGGCACCGGGTACGCGTTCGGCACCATCTGGAACTTCGGCGGGCACTTCAACCTCGGCGCGAGGCTGACGGTGTGGAACGAGAAGTTCCACGCCTGGCGCGCCAAGCCCGGCACGGCCATGAACGGCATCGCGCTGATGCCGGAGGCCATCGACAACAACCCGGCCGCGGTCGCGTTCTTCGCCGACCTGCCCTGGCAGGACGGCCCGGTCGACATGCGGCAGTGGTTCGCCGACTACGCCACCGCCCGGTACGGCGGCGCGGACCCGCACGCCGAAGCGGCCTGGCGGATCCTCCTCGACACCGTCTACAGCTGGCCGGCCGGCGCCGACTCCAGGCACGTCACCGGCCTGTACGACGACCAGCCCGGCCTGGCGAACACCGGCTTCCCGCTGCAGTACGACATCGCCACCTTCGACAAGGCGCTCGACGAGCTGCTCCAGGTCGACCGGCGCCTGCGCGGCTCCGGAGCTTACCGCTACGACCTGGTCGACGTCGCACGGCAGGTGCTGGCCAACCACAGCCGGCTGCAACTGCCCGAGATCCGCGCCGCCTACCACGCCAAGGATCTCGACCGCTTCAAGCGCCTCACCGGCCAGTGGCTGGACCAGCTCCGGCTGATGGACCGGCTGCTGGGCACCGACGAGAACTTCCTGCTCGGGGCCTGGCAGCAGGAGGCCCGACGGCAGGCCGCGACTCCGGCCGAGGCGGCGACCCTCGACTACAACCTCAAGTCGCTGGTCACGCTCTGGGCCGACGGCGCCCGGCTGCAGGACTACGCCCGCAGGGAGATGAACGGACTCGTCGGGCAGTACTACGCCAAGCGGTGGCAGCTGTTCTTCGACAGCCTGGAGAGCGCGCTGCGCTCGGGCAAGGACTACCCCGAGCCGATCGACTGGATGGCCGTCGCCAAGGACTGGTCCAAGGCCGGCACCAGGCTCGCCGCCGAGCCGCGCGGCGACGCCTACGACGAGGCGAGCAGAGTGGCCGCGCTGCCCGACGGCGCGGTGACCGTCGCGACCGACCGCAAGGGCGTCAAGCCGAGCGGGACCGTGCAGGTCACCGCCGTGTTCGCCAACGACAACGCGCTGCGGCCCACCGGCCGGGCGGCGCTCCGGCTCGACGCCCCGCGCGGATACCGGGTGCGGGCGACCTCGCCTGCCCGCGCCGACCGCGTGGCCCCGGGTGACCAGCTCACCGTGACGTGGGAGGTGACCGTGCCCGCCGGCGAGACCCCTGGCGGCACCCCGGCGCTGGACGTCACCGCCTCCTGGCGATCCGGCGACGCCTCCCGGGAGGACACGGCCCAGGCCCGCCTGCTGATCGCCGGAGCCGCGCCCGCGTCGTACCGGACGATGAGCAACACGACGGCCGAGTTCGCTCCCACCGGCGACGGGATCGCGATCGCCGCGGGCGGCGCGGACCTCTGGCGGGAGACCAACGAGCTGGCCGTCGCCTATCGCGCCGACGCCCTGGCCGACGGGCAGCAGCTCGTGAGCACGGTGCTGCGCCAGGACGGCTCCTCGGAGTGGACCAGGTCCGGGCTGGTGGTGAGCGACGACCTGGCCACCCCGGGGGCCGCCGGCTACGCGAACATCGCCGTCACCCCCGGTCACGGCTGCGTCTTCAGCTGGGATTCCGACGGTGACGGGCAGCTCGACTCGTACAACGAGGTGGGCGGGTTCACGCCGCCCGTACGCGTGCGCATCGGCAGGTCCGGCGACCGGCTCACCGGCTCCTGCGGCGGTGACGGCGGGAACTGGGCGGTGATCGGGTCGGCGGCCGTCCCGGGCGGCGGCGCCGCGCTCGACGTCGGCCTGTTCGTCAGCGCGGCCAACCGCCACACCGGCCAGGAGGCCGTCGCCGTCCTGACCGATCCCGCACCGGCCCCGTCGACCGCGCGCGACAGCGCGCAGGACACGCTGCAGAGCCTCCGCAAGCCGGTCACCGCGCTGAGCTGGGAGCAGGGCCGGGGCCCCGAGTACGCGAACGACGGCAACCGGGCCAACTCGCCGTACTTCGCCAGCCAGCTGACCTGGGACACCACCTGGTGGCAGGTCGACCTGGGGGCGGTCAACGACGTCTCACGCGTCAACGTGCGCAACTACGTCGGGGGCGGGCGCTACTACGAGTACCGGCTGGAGGGCAGCCTCGACGGCTCCACCTGGTACACGCTGGGCGGCCGCCGCGGCCCCCGGGCCGCGACCGACGCAGGGGACACGATGACCACCGAGGCGAAGGCCCGCTACGTCCGGGTGGTCGGCACGCACAACACCGCCAACCTGTCGTTCCATCTCACCGAGGTCAGCGTGTACGGCACGCCGGTGAAATGACCGGCATTCGGCCGTTGACAGGATTCGCGGAACGGCGAGAATGAAGTTCGCCTTGATCAGAAAAGCCGGTCGCCCTGGAGGAAACTTCGTGAGAATCAAGCAGGGGATTATCGCGGCGACGTTAATCGCCGGCACGCTCGCCGTCGGCTCGACCCCAGCTCACGCCATTCCGCCGCCTCCGCCGGGGGGCGACAACCTCACCGTACTCAGCTACTACGACGGGGAGACGCTCATCGGGCAGCGCTGGTTCGGGTGCAGTCAGCCGGGCCAATGGGGGATTCTCGAGGGCGTCCTGAAAATTTCCTTCGTGCCCTGCTGAACGAATGGTAATTCACAGCTGAAAGTCAGAAAGGTCAAAGGAAGGGAGTAACTCGCGGACGGCCCGCCCGGCGCGTCCGCGAGTCGGCCCTGAGTCGCAGCGGAGGAGGACGGGCCGCGCTTCCGCGTCGCCGGCGTGACCAAGAGCATGGTCGCCACGATCGCCCTGCAGTCGGTCCAGGAGGGCGGGCTGAGCCTGGACGAGCCGATCGGCAAGCGGCTGCCCCGGCCCGGGCGGGGCCGCTGCTCCTACTCCAACACCGGGCTGCCGGCGCAGCTGCGCACCGGCGTCGCCCCCCGATCTTCCCCCACTACGGGCTCGGGCGGCCCGCGCTGACGGGAGCCGGGGAGGCCCGGGGTGAAAGTTTCAGCTGCGTTCGGCGCCTTGTTCAAGGTGGACGCGGCTGCCCCGGCTCCCGGCGCCGGCGGGTTCTTGCGCATCGGACCGGTCAGGCAGATCGTTTGGGAGCGCTCCCATTCAGGCGGCTGCTGACTCTCGATCTCGTCACGGAGAACCCCAAATGACTGTCCACCGGAACTTGTGGCGCAGAGCCTCGACGGCAGCGGCCGCCGTGCTGCTCGCCGGATTCGGGCTCGCCACCGTGCGGACGCCCGCCGACGCCGCCGTGTCGTGTTCGGCCACCTACACCAAGAGCTGGGACAACGGCAGCGCCTTCGGCGCCAACATCAACGTCGTCAACACCGGCGACCCGTTGACCAAGTGGTCGTTGAGCTTCGACTTCCCCGACAACCAGGTGATCACCCAGATGTGGGAGGGCGTGCCGACCCCGGCCACGCCCACCCCGGCGGGTGCGGCCGTCACCGTCAACCCGACCACCTACAACGCCGCCAAGGCCACCGGCGCGACGTGGACCGTCGGCTTCAACGGCACCTACACCGGCGGCGCGAACAACCCGCCGCCCAGCGTCTCGTGCGTCGGCAACGGCAACGGAGGCCCGCAGCAGCAGGCCCTGGTGATCTCTCCGACCAGCGTGAACGTGCCCGAGGGCGGGACCGCCGGCTACACGGTCCGCCTGCAGTCCCAGCCGTCCGGCAACGTGACGGTCACCAGCACCGCGGGCACCGGCGACAGCGACATCACCGTGAGCGCCGGCGCGAGCCTGACCTTCACCACCGCCAACTGGAACACCGCGCAGACCGTGACGCTCCGCGCCGCGCAGGACACCGACAGGGTGAACGGCACCCGGCCCATCAGCGTCGCCTCCTCCGGCCTGACCACCGTCACGGTCAACGCCACCGAGACCGATGACGACGACGGCACCAACCTCCCGGCGCCGGCTCTGCACGTCTCCGGGAACAAGCTGGTCGCCGGCAACGGCAACACCTACCGGCTGCTGGGCGTCAACCGGGCCAGCGGCGAGTTCGCCTGCGTGCAGGGCAAGGGCATGTGGGACAGCGGCCCGGTGGACAAGGCCTCGATCGACGCCATGAAGGCGTGGAACATCCACGCGGTCCGGATCCCGCTGAACGAGGAGTGCTGGGTCGGCACCAACGGCTCGCCCAGCGGCGCCACGTACCAGCAGAACGTGAAGGACTACGTGAACCTGCTGGTTAACAACGGCGTCACGCCGATCGTGGAGATGCACTGGAACTACGGCCAGTACACCGGCCAGGGCGCCGGCTGCTCCGACACCACGGCGACCTGCCAGAAGCCGATGCCCGACGCGCAGTACGCGCCCACGTTCTGGACCGGCGTCGCCAACGCGTTCAAGGGCAACAACGCGGTCATCTTCGACCTGTTCAACGAGCCCTACCCGGACGCCGCCGCGAACTGGAACGCCACCGCCGGCTGGACCTGCTGGCGCGACGGCGGCACCTGCACCGGCATCGGCTACCAGGTGGCCGGCATGCAGTCGCTGGTCAACGCCGTGCGCGCCACCGGCGCCACCAACGTGATCATGCTCGGCGGCCTGGCCTGGTCCAACGACCTGAGCCAGTGGCTGACCTACAAGCCGACCGACCCGGCCGGCAACCTCATGGCCGCCTGGCACACCTACAACTTCAACACCTGTTCCAACGTCTCCTGCTGGAACAGCCAGGTCGGCGCCGTGGCCGCGCAGGTGCCCGTGCACGCCGGCGAGATCGGCCAGAACTCCTGCGCTCACGACTACATCGACCAGGTGATGGCCTGGGCCGACGCGCACGGCGTCGGATACACGGCCTGGACCTGGAACCCGTGGGGCTGCGGCCAGGGCAACGTCCTCATCACCGACTACAACGGCACCCCCACCAGCACGTACGGCGAGGGCTTCAAGGCACACCTGCTCACCCAGAACCCGTACTCTTGAACTCCTCTCCACCGGTTAACAGTGGAGATTCTTCCCGTCACCCTCAAGTGCGGGGGTTCGCGCTTCACCGACCCGGGCAACCCCGAGTCTCCACGCGCTGTCACCGCCGTTCCGGCGGCCTAGCTGTACCGACAAGGACACGATCTCCCGATGGGCTTGGCTATCGCCTTCCCGTTCGATCACTCGAACCATACCCACAGTGGCCGAGAGAGTGCAAGACGTTACGGTCAAAGGCACGCTCGGGCCGCCCTCACACGGGGAGTCACCGATGCTTCGCCGGTCCCACCTCTACGCCCTCCTGACCGCGTTCCTCCTGGCGGTCACCCTCGGGGCCGCCCTGCCCGCGACGTCGGCGGCGGCGGCCGTCCGCATCATGCCGCTCGGCGACTCCATCACCGCCGGCCCCGGCTGCTGGCGCGCCATGCTCTGGCACCAGCTCCAGACCGCCGGATACGCCGGCATCGACTTCGTCGGCAGCGATCCCGACGGCGGCTGCAACTACGGGTACTCCTACGACGGCGACAACGAGGGCCACGGCGGCTACTCCGCCACCGGCATCGCCGACCAGAACCAGTTGCCGCCGTGGCTGGCCGCGGCCAGGCCCGACATCGTGCTCATGCACCTGGGCACCAACGACATGTGGGGCGGCTTCATCCCCACCTCGGCCGTGCTGGCCGCGTACACGAAGCTGGTCGGCCAGATGCGGGCGAGCAACCCCAACATGAAGATCGTCGTGGCGCAGATCATCCCCATGAATCCGTCCGGCTGCACCACCTGCGCGGCCAGCGTGACGGCGCTCGACAACGCGATCCCGGGCTGGGCCGCCGGCCTGACGACCGCGCAGTCGCCCATAGTCGTCGTCGACCAGTGGACCGGCTTCGACCCGGCCACGGACACCGGCGACGGGGTGCACCCCAACGACACCGGCTTCCGGAAGATGGCCGACCGCTGGTTCCCGCCCCTCGCGCGGGTGCTCGACGGCGTGATCCCGCCGACCTCGCCCAGCCCCACGCCCAGCCCCACGCCGACCCCGACCGTGCCTCCCGGCGACGGCCTGTGCACCGCCGCCTACCGGGTGATCTCCCAGTGGGGCGGCGCCTTCCAGGCCGAGGTCACGGTGAAGAACACCTCCTCGCGCGCGGCCTCCGCCTGGACGACGACCCTCACCTTCGCCGACGGCCAGCAGACCCGTGAGTCATGGAACACCGTGCTCACCCAGAACGGCGCCACCGTCACGGCACGCAACGCCGCATACAACGGCGGCCTGCCGGTCGGCGCGTCCACCACGTTCGGCTTCATCGCGAGCTGGAACAACGCGGCCAACATGCCGCCCCAGGTGAGCTGCGTGCTCGGCTGAGCCCCGGTCAGCCGTCCACGGTCTCGGCCAGGGACCGCGGGCGCAGGTCGGTCCAGTGGCTCTCGATGTAGTCCAGGCAAGCGGCGCGGGTGTTCTCGGCGAAGGCGACGGTCCAGCCGCCGGGGACCTGCGCGAACGAGGGCCACAGGGAGTGCTGGTTCTCGGTGTTGACCAGGACCAGGAAGCGGCCGTCCGCGTCGTCGAACGGGTTGGTGGTCATGCTCGATCCCTTCTGGGTTGTCTTGACGTCACCGGGCCACGGCCAGGCGGTAGGTCTCGTCGGAGGTGAGGAGGTTGCGGTGGGTGTCCTCCGCGGTGATGACGCCGCCGTCCAGGACGAGGACCCGGTCGGCGGCGTCCAGCAGGGCCGGGCTGCTGGTGATCACGATGGTGGTGCGGTCGCGGCGCAGCTCCGAGAGGTTGCGCGCGATGAGCTGTTCGGTGACCGCGTCCACGGCCGTCGTCGGGTCGTGCAGGACGAGGATGTCGGCGTCGGCGGCCAGGGCGCGGGCCAGTGACAGCCGCTGGCGCTGCCCGCCGGACAGGTTGGCGCCGCGGTCGCGCACGCCGTAGTCGAGCCCCTCGTGGTGGAGGGCGACGACGTCGATCAGCATGGACGCCTCCACGGCCTCGGCGACCATGCGGCCGGCGCCCGCCGGGTCGATGTTCGTGCGCAGGGTGCCCGCGAAGATCTCCCCGTCGTACGGGTTCACCAGCAGGTGCTCGCGGACCGCCTCGATCGACAGGTCCGCCAGCTCCCGCCCGCTGACCCGCACCACGCCCTCGTACGTGCCGGGCGGGACGTGCACGGCCAGGATCGACGCCAGATCGGCCGCCGCGCGCGGCTGGTAGGCGGCGATCGCCACGAACTCGCCCGCGGGCACGTGGAACTTCAGCTCGCGCAGGGACCCGTACCGGACGCTGTCGACCTCGAGGTCCCCGCCCGCGGAGGGGCGCTCCGGCCCCGGGGTCATCACGGGCGGCGCGGCCAGCACCAGCGCCATCCGCTCGGCCGACGCGCGCGCGATCATCACGTACTTGGGCATCTCGGAGAACAGCTTGAGCGGCTCCATGATGAACTGCGCCAGCCCCACGGCCATGACGAGCTGCCCGATGGTGATCTGGCCGGTGAACGCCAGCCCACCCGCCATCAGGGTGACGGCGGTGGCGAGGATCGCGTTGAGCGCCTGCGCGGTGCCGGCGTACGCGCCGTTCACCTTGGCGACGGTGATCGCCTGGCTCTTGGCCTCCGTGCTGACCTTCCGGTAGGACAGGAACGCCGCGTGGTTGCCGCCGAAGCCGTGCAGCGGCCGCAGGCCGGTGATCAGGTCGGCGACCTTCGCGCCCGCCCGCGCGACCCGGGCCTGCTGCTCGCGGGTGCCGGTGCCGATGCGCCTGGACAGCACGCTCAGGATCGACAGGATCGCGACGGTTCCCACGATCACCAGCACGCCGAGCCAGACGCTGGCCATGCCCAGCGTGACCGCGGTGATCAGCACCGCGACCATCGAGCTGATCAGCAGCGGCACCACCTCGATGATGTCGGCGGTCTGGTCGGCGTCCTCGGTGGCGATGGTCAGGACCTCGCCGGACTTGAGGTCGACGTCCCTGGCCACCGGCTGCAGGCCGCAGGCCGCGACCCGCACCCGCCAGCGGTGCGCCTCGGTCGTGTTGGCCTTCTGCAGGATGCGCATCCCGAACCGCCACGACATCGACACGGTCGTGATGATCACGGCCAGCGCGGCGATCGACCAGGCGAGGGCGCCGAGGCTGCGCTCCTGCATCGTGTGCTCGACGATCAGGCCGAGTGCGATGGGGAAGGCGGTCTCGCCGGCCTGGTACATGCCCATGAGGACGGTGCCCCAGGCCATGGCGCCCGCGTTGCGCCGCAGCGCGGTCCGCAGGATGCCGGACCCCGTGTGCTGGTCAGGAGTTGTCATCGAGGTGCCGGGCAATCGCTTCGGGGGTCCGCAGGGTGAACAGGTCGCGTACGGTGATCACGGGGCCGTACTCGCGGCGGAGCAGCCCGATCAGCCGCACCGCCAGCATGGAGTGCCCGCCGAGGGACATGAAGTCGCTCACCGCGCTGACCTCGTCGTCGTCGAGGTCCAGCGCCTCGGCGAAGAGCTCGCACACCACGGTCTCGGTCTCGGTCGCCGGGCCGCGCTCGGCCGCCGTGGTCAGCGCGCCCAGCGGCCTGGCCTCCGGCAGCGCCTTGGCGTCGGCCTTCCCGTTCACCGTCAGCGGGATGGCGTCGACCTGGGCGTAGTGCGTGGGCCGCAGGTAGTCCGGCAGCCCGGCGCCCACCTCGGCGGCGACCGCCGCCAGGTCGGAGCCGCCCAGCACGAGGTAGGCGGCCAGCCGGTACGCGCCGTCGACCTGTGGATCCGGCTGGGCGACCGCGGCGGCGAACCGCACCGCCGGGTGCGCCTCGAACGCGGCCTCGACCTCGCCCAGCTCGACCCGGTGTCCCCGGATCTTGACCTGCTGGTCGGTGCGGCCCAGGTACATCAGGTTCCCGTCGGGCCGCCGGAGCACGAGGTCCCCGGTGCGGTACATGCGTTCGCCGGGCTCGCCGAACGGGCACGCGACGAACCGGTGCGCGCTCTGGGCGCTCTGCCCGAGGTAGCCGCGCGCGATGCCGATGCCCGACACGTACAGCTCGCCGGGCACGCCGTCCGGCACCGGCCGCAGCCACGGGTCCAGCACGTACACGTCGGTGTTGTCGATCGCCACGCCCACCACCGGGTCCTGGCACTCGAAGGTGCCGACGCCGAGGGTGTTGATCGTGTACTCGGTGGGGCCGTACAGGTTGTAGCCGACCGTCCCCTCGGTCGAGGCGAGGCGGTGCCACAACGCCGGGGTGACCGCCTCGCCGCCCAGCAGCACCAGAGCGGGCCGCCGCGCGGGGTCGTCGAGCAGCCCCTCTGCGACGAGCTGCTGCGCGTAGGTGGGGGTCACGTTGATGACGTCGATCCCGTGTTCGAGGCAGTACTCGACCAGCCGGGGCGCGTCGCGCCGCAGCTCCTCGTCGCAGATGTGCACCTCGTGGCCGTCGGCCAGCCACAGGAGCTCCTCCCACGACATGTCGAACGCGAACGACACGGTGTGCGCGATCCGGAAGACCCGGTGCCCGTGCTCCGCAAGCACCGGCTCGAAGATCCGGCGCTGGTGGTTGATCAGCATGTTGGTGAGCCCCGCGTACTCGGTCACCACGCCCTTGGGCTTCCCGGTCGATCCGGAGGTGTAGATGGTGTACGCGGGGTGCCGCAGGCGGTGCGGGTCGTCCGGCGCGAACGTCGTGAACGGCTCGGCCTCGGGCAGGGGGCGGTCCAGCTCGATCAGGTCGCCGGTCAGCCGGGGGGAGACCGCGCTCACGGTGAGGATCACGTCCGGGCGGGCGTCCGCCACGATCGCGGCGATCCGCTCGTCCGGGTGGTCCAGCTCCAGCGGCACATACGCGGCGCCGGCGCGCAGCACGGCGAACAGCGCCACGATCGAGTCGAGAGAGCGCGGGATCGCCAGGCCCACGGTCTTCTCGGGGCCGATGCCGCGCCGGGCGAGCACCCCGGCCACCGCGCGGCTGCGCTCCCTGAGCTGGGCGAACGTCATGGTCCTGCCGTGGGCCACGAGCGCGACCCGCTCCGGGCCGCGCTCCGCCGCCTGGTCGAACCGGTCGACCACGGTGTCCGTGCCGACGTCCGTACGCCCGGCCGGCTCGGGTTCAGGACCCAGGCCCGGCAGCGCGCCCACCGGCCCGCTCGCGCGGGCCAGGTCGTCGAGCACGCGCAGGTAGTCGCCCAGGAGGCGACCGGCGCGCTCCGCGTCGCCGTCGCGGTACTCCAGCTTGACCGTGAGCCGGTCGCCGGGGGTGACGACCCAGGTGAACGGGTAGTGCGTGGAGTCGTCGGCCCGCACGCCGGTGATGCCGTGCCTGGCGTTCATGGCGGCGAAGGCGTCCATGTCCAGGAAGTTCTGGAGCACGAACAGGTTGTCGAACAGGGTGTCGTGCCCGCTGGCCCGCTGGATCTCGCCGAGCCCGAGGTGCTCGTGCTCCATCGCCGCGACCCTGGCCGCCTGCACGCCGGACAGGTAGCCGCGGACGGTGTCGTCCGGCCGGGCCCGCGTCCACATGGGCACGGTGTTGAGCAGCACGCCGACGATGCCGGACAGGCCCTCGCCCTCGCGGCCGGAGACGGTCATGCCGAACACGGCGTCGCTCCTGCCGGTGTGCGCGCCCAGGAGCAGGCCGAACGCGCCGGTCAGCACCGAGTTCAGCGTGACGCCGTGCGTCCTGGCCGCCTCCCGCAGCAGCTGCGACTGCTCGGCGGACAGCGTGCGTACGAGGGCGGGCGGCAGAGTGTCGGGAAGCGACGGCGACGGCCCGGCCAGCAGCGTCGGGCCGGGGAGGCCGGTCAGGTGCTCCGCCCAGAAGCGCTCCGACGCGGACGGGTCCCTCGCGTCGAGCGCCCGCGCGTAGTCCTCGAAGCTCGGCGTGGCCGGGGAAGGGTCCAGCGGCTGGCCCGCGACGACGGCCTGATAGGCGTCGAACAGGTCCCGCAGCACGATCTCGCGCGACCAGCCGTCCCACAGCATCAGGTGGTAGCTCAGCAGCAGGCCGTCGCGCTCGCCGGGCAGGCGCACCACGGTCAGCCGGATCAGCGGCGGCTCGCCTGGGTCGAAGCCCGTGTCGCGGTCCCGGGCGCGCAGGGCCTCGACCGCAGTGTCCGATTCAGCGCTTGTCGACAGGACGACCGTGCGGACCTCGACCCGCCGGCCCGCCGCGAAGACCTGGACCGGGTTGCCGCCGTCGTCGGTGGTGAATCCGGCGCCCACGACCGGGTGCCGGGCGATCACGTACGCCATCGCCTCGGCCAGGGCGCCGGTGTCCAGGCGCCGGTCGAAGGTGAAGTAGTTCTGGGCGACGTAATGTCCGGCCGAGCCCGCCAGCTGGGCCTGGAAGAACAGGCCCCGCTGGAGCGGGGTCACCGGCGCCGTCCACTCGGCCGTCGCGCAGGCGTCCGCGATCCGCTCCACAGCGCGCCGCCAGTGCTCGGCCAGCTCGTCGGGGATGCCCTCGGCGAGGGTGAAGGCCGCGCGCAGGCTTCCGGTGGCCGCGTCGATCCAGGCGTTGACCTCGACGGCGTACGGGCTGCCCGGGTCGCCGCCGGCGATGTGTAGCGCTTGGGATTCGCTGCCCCGGCCCAGGTAGTTGAACAGCACCTGCGGGCGGGCGGTCAGCAGCGGTGCCGTCTGCGGGTTGAGGTATCTGAGCTGGCCGTAGGCGACGTGCCCGCGCTCGTCCGGCTGGCGTTCGGCGAGCTCGCGCGCCGCCGCGACCGGGTCGGTGTGCGCGGTGAGCCGTACGGGGGCGATGGAGGTGAACCAGCCGACCGTACGGGTGTAGTCGTGGTGTTCGAGCACCGGGACCCGGCCGTGCCGCTCCAGCTCGATCGCGAGATCGGTAGGGGACGGCTGGACGCATGTCAGAGCGGTCCGCAGCGCGCCGCACAGCAGCTCGGTGAGGCCGACGCCGAGCGTGGCGGGCGCGGTACGCGTCACACGGGCGGTCACGTCGGGCGCGACCTCGACCGTGAGCTCGCGCAGCCCCCCGACCGCAGGCAGCAGCGCGGGCGCTTCCAGCGTGGTGACCCAGTGCTCGATGCCGTCGATCACCTGGGCGGACCGGGCCGCCAGCGCGTCGGCGTACTCGGCGTAGGACGTGGTCGGCGGCGTCAGGGCCGCCCCGTGCAGGGCGGCGGCCAGGTCGTCCAGCAGGACCAGCCAGGACACCGAGTCCACGGCCAGGTGGTGCACGGTGACCACCAAGGTCCGGCTCGCCGCCAGCCACGAGAACGTGATCATCTCACCGGACTCGGGGTTGAGCCGTCCGGCGGCCTCGTTCGCCACGGCCGTCGCGTCGGTCGCGTCCGTCAGGGCTACGGCCACCTCGCGGGCGGGCTCGGTGCGCAGCGCCCAGACGCCGTGCTCGACGCGCAGCCGCAGCCGGAGGGCCGGGTGCGCGGCCACGACGGCGTTCGCGGCGCGCCCGGCGTCGGCGAACCCGGTCCCTTCAGGTGCCACCAGTGCCCTGGCCTGGGCGAACCGGGCGAGAGAGCCGCCCAGCCCCCGCTGGCGCAGGATGATCGGCGTCGGCGTCAGCGGGCCGTCCTCGCGGGCCGCGGGCACGGACTCCACGGCCTGGGGCGCGCGCGTCCCCAGGTGCTCCGCGAGTGCGCGCGGCGTCCTGAACAGGAACACGTCCCGTGGGGCGATCGGCAGGCCGAGCGCCCTGGCCCGGTTGACCACGGTGATGGCGACGATGCTGTCGCCTCCGGCCCTGAAGAAGTCGGTGTCGCCGTCCACCTCGCAGCCGGGCAGCTGGTCGGCGAAGACGCCGACCAGCGCGGCGAGGGTGGAGTCGCTCACGAGCACCGGTGCGCCGTCCAGCGCGGGTCCCTCATTCAGGGCCTGCTCGCTCAGGGCCTCGCGGTCCAGCTTGCCGTTGACCGTCAGCGGCAGCGCGCCGACCCGCAGCACCCGGCCCGGCACCATGTGCACGGGCAGCTTCGCCGACAGCAGGCCGGTGACGTCGTCGGGCACCCGGCCCACCACGTGCGCGACCAGGTGGTCGCCGCTGCCGGCCACGGTCACGGCGGCGTCGACCACGCCGTCGAGCTCCCTGATCGCGGACTCCACCTCGCCCAGCTCGATCCGGAACCCCTTGAGCTGCACCTGGTCGTCGGCCCGCCCGGCGAACTCCAGCTCGCCGTCGAGCGTGCGGCGGGCGAGGTCGCCCGTGTGGTACATGCGGGAGCCGTCGCCCGCGAACGGGTTCGCCACGAACCGGCTCGCGGTCAGCCCCGGCCTGCCCAGGTAGCCGAGCGACACCTGGTCGCCGGCGACGTAGATGGCGCCCACCCGGCCCGGCGGCACCGGCCGGAGCCGGTCGTCGAGCAGGTAGGTGACCAGGCCGGGGATCGGGCCGCCGATCGGGCTGACGTCGCCGCCGACGGCGAAGTCCTCGTCGGTCAGCACCCGGTGCGTGACGTGGACGGTGGTCTCGGTGATGCCGTACATGTTGACCAGCTCGGGCGAGCCGGTGCCGTGCCGCTCGACCCAGCCGCGCAGCCGCCCGAGATCCAGCGCCTCGCCGCCGAAGATGATCCGGCGCAGCGCGCCGACCGGCTCACCGGCGTGCCGGTCGGCCTCGATGAACTGGTAGAACGCCGACGGGGTCTGGTTGAGCACGGTCACTCCGCGCTCGCGGACCAGCCGGTGGAAGTCGACCGGGGAGCGGGTCAGCCCGTACTCCGGCACCAGCAGCTCACCGCCGTACGCCAGTGCGCCCCACAGCTCCCACACCGCGAAGTCGAAGGAGTAGGAGTGGAACTGCACCCACACGTCCCGCGGGCCGAAGCCCATGTCGGGCTGGGTGTTCGCGAGCAGCGTCACCACGCTGGAGTGCGGGACGACGACGCCCTTGGGCCTGCCGGTCGATCCGGAGGTGTAGATCACGTACGCCGGGTCGTGCCGGCCGACCTCGGGCGCGGTGCCGTCCAGCGGCAGCTCGTCCCCCTGCGTGAGCACGCGGGCCGCCAGACCCGCCCTGGCCGACAGCTCCGTGAAACGGTCCCGGTGTTCGCGGTCCACGAGGACGACCTGCGGGGCGGCGTCCGCGAGGATGTACTCCAGCCGCTCGTCCGGGTACGCCAGATCCAGCGGCACGTACGCGCCGCCCGCGGTGACGATCGCGACCAGGGCGACGACCTGCTCAAGGGAGCGCGGGACGGCGACCGCGACCCGTTTGCCCGGCCCGACCCCGGCCGCGCGCAGCGCCGCGGCCAGCTCGTTCTTCGCCGCCGCCAGCTCGCCGTAGGTCAGCGACCGGGTGCCGCCGTCGAGAGCGCACTGGGTGACGGCGGTGGCGGCCGGGTCGCGGCTCGCGGCGGCGTCGAACAGCTCGCCCAAGGTCGCGGAGGTGACCTGAGCAGGTGACCGGGCGCCGCGGGGCACCAGGTCGTCCGGCCGGGTGAGCAGACCGGTCAGGGCCCGGGTGAACGCGCGCAGGATCGCCCGGGCGCGCGGCTCGCCCAGCAGCTCGCCGTCGTAGATCAGGTTGAAGCGCGGACGGCCGTCGAGCGCGCGCTGCTGTGTTGAATGGTCGCGCTCACTGGGCCTTCGCTGGTCACGCGAGCTACCGCTCTCAGGCCCGAACGTTCGCCGCTCCACCACCAGCGTCAGCGGGTAGTGCGGGGCGCCCTCGTTCACGATGCCGGCGACGGCGAACTCGTCGCCGGGCCGCCGCAGCCCCTCCACGTCGGTCGCCACGTCGAACACCACCAGGGTGTCGAACAGGGCACCGCCGCCGGCCTGGCGGCCGATCCTGGTCAGGGAGACATGCTGGTGCGGCAGCACCGCGCTCTGGTGGTCCCGCACCGAGGCGAGCAGCTCGCGCGCCGTGGTGCCGGCGTCCCAACGGGCGCGTACGGGGATCGTGTTGATGAGCAGGCCCACCATGTCCTTCACGCCGGGCACGTCCGCGTCCCGCCCGGACACCGTGGAGCCGAACACGACGTCCTCACCCTGCAGGATGCCTCCCAGCGTCACCGCCCACGCGCTGTGCACGGCCACGCTCAGCGGCACACCCGCCGCACGGGCGGCCGCGTCGACGTCGTCGTCCGGCTCCACGGCGGTCTCGGCGAACCGGCCGGACGGTGCGTGCCCCTCGGCGACCAGCGAAGGGCCCGGCAGACCGGCGAGCTGATCGCGCCACACCCGGTCGCTCTCGTCGCCGTCGCGGGCGGCCAGCCATCGCACGTAGTCGGGGAAGCCGCCCTGCGAGTACGCGGTCCACGGCGCGTGATACTCGGTCAGCAGCGCGCGCAGCATCGGGGGCACCGACCAGCCGTCGGCGATGATGTGGTGCACGGTCTGCACCAGGACGTTCCGGCCAGGGCCCGTGCGGATGAGGGTGTAGCGCATCAGCGGGCCGGTGGCCAGGTCGAACCCGGCGCGGCGGTCCCGTTCGGCGTAGTCGCGGATCTCGTCCTCGGTGACGCCGGGGCGTTCCAGCGTGGTGAACGGCGCCTCCACGCCGCTGTTCAGCACCGAGACCACGCGGCCGTCGGCGAGGGCCACGAACCGCGCGGCCAGGTTCGGGTACAGCTCCAGCAGCCGGGTGGCCGCCGCCGCGAGCCGGTCGGCGTCCACCTCACCGTCCAGCGTCATGATCTGCTGCTCGACGTAGCTGCCCGCCGAGTCGTCGTCGAAGACCGAGTGGAAGTACAGGCCCTCCTGCAGCGGGGTGAGCGGCAGGATGTCCCGCAGCGCCGGGCCGTCCAGGGCGTCGACGTCGGCCTGCGTGAGGGCCACCGCGGCGAAGTCGCTGGGGGAGTGGCCGCCCCGGTCGAGCGCGGCCAGCCCGGCCAGCCCGCCCAGGGCGGCCCGGTAGTGCTCGCCGATCGTCGCGACGTCCTCGTCGCCGAGCACCCCGTCCGGCCACGAGATGGTGGTGAGCAGCTCGTATGCGCCGGTCGCGCCGGGTTCGGCGATCGCGTTGAACTCCAGGACGCGCGGCAGGCGCATCCGCGGGTCGCGCCGCTCGCCCAGCTGCCCCGTGGCGCCCGCGAGCTGCCAGTCCCCGTTCGCGCCCGCGTCGAAGCGGCCCAGGTAGTTGAACAGCACCTGCGGGGCGGGCGCGGCGAACCCGGTGCCGCCCAGGTACCGCAGGACGCCGTAGGACAGGCCGTTGCTCGGCACCCGGGCGAGGTCCTCCTTGACCGCCTTGAGCGCCGCGGACAGGTAGTCGGGGCTGGTGAAGTCGGCCGTCGCGCCGGGGTCCACGGTCACCGGGAACAGCGTGGTGAACCAGCCCACGGTCCGCGACAGGTCCGGCTCGTAGCCGGCCGCGCCCGCCACGAACCGTCCCTCGCGGCCGTGACCCTCGAGCTCGATGTGCGCGAACGTCTGATCCTGCCCGAGATCGCGGCGCCACCGGGCGAGGGCGACGGCGAGCGCGGTCAGCAGCACGTCGTTGACGCCCGCGTGGAAGCGCGCGGGGAGCTCGCCCAGCAGCGCGGCCGTGACCTCGGGGTCGACCGAGACGGACCTGACCCTCTCACGTGCGACGACGTCGGACTCGGACAGCGGACGCCGGCCCAGCGGCCCGTCCGCCCCCGGCAGCGGCCGCTGGAAGTAGCCGCGGTCCGCGTCGAACGCCGCCCGCTCCAGCAGCCGCGTCCAGTGCCGGAACGACGTGCCCACCGGGGGCAGCTCGACCGGCGCGCCCGCGGCGAGCTGCCGCCAGGCCGTGGCCAGGTCGTCCATGAGGATGCGCCAGGACACGCCGTCGATCACCACGTGGTGGGCGACCAGGACCAGTTGCCGCGCCTCGGGCCGCCAGACGGCGCGCAGCATCACGCCGTTGTCCGGGTCCAGCCCGCCGGCGGCGAGCTCGACGCACTCGTCGAGCGGACGGTCGCTCGTCTGCCAGTCCGCGGCGGCCCGGCCGGCCTCCGGGATGTCGAAGCCCCAGCGGTCGCCGCGCACCAGCCTGGCGCGCAGCATGTCGTGCCGCCCGGCCAGGGCGGCGAGCAGCTCGCCGAGGGCGTCGGCGGTCAGGTCCGCCGGGGTGTTCAGCACCACCGACTGCACGAAGCCGTCGACCGCGTCCGTGCTCTCGCCGAGCCACCGCACGATGGGCGCCCCCGCGATGGGACCGGTCGCGACGTCCCCGCGGTCCACGGCCGGGACGTCCGCACGGCTTGCCGCCGCCGCCAGCGCCCCCACGTTGCGGCTGGCGAAGATCTGCGTCGCCGTGACGTGCAGGCCCGCGTCGCGCAGCGCGCTCAGCAGCGAGATCGCCAGGATGCTGTCCCCGCCCAGCCGGAAGAAGTTCTGGTCGACGCCGACCTCGTCCAGCCGCAGCACCGACGCGACCGCCGCGCACACGAGGCGCTCGTCGTCCGTGGCCGGCGGGACGATCGTGCCCGTCTCGATCGCCGGCTCCGGCAGCGCGCCCCGATCCAGCTTGCCGTTGGCGGTGAGCGGGAACTCCTTCATCACGACGACGTGCGCGGGCACCATGTACTCGACCATGTGCTCGGCGGCCCACGCCTTGACCTCGTCCGCCCGCAGGTCCCCGCTCCCGGCCACCGGGATCACGTAGCCCACCAGGTAGGTGCCGCCCGCCGCGTTCTTCTTCGCGACGACGCAGGTGTGCCGGACCCGGGGGTGCTCGGCGAGGCCCACCTCGACGTCCTCGATCTCCAGCCGCATGCCGCGGATCTTGATCTGGTTGTCGGCCCGGCCGAGGAAGTCCAGCGACCCGTCCGGGGCGAACCGCGCCAGGTCGCCGGTCCGGTACAGGCGGGATCCGTCCGCGGCGAACGGGTTGGCCACGAACCGGGCCGCCGTCAGGCCGGGCGCGTTGACGTACCCG
The DNA here is from genome assembly GCF_040605375.1 of Nonomuraea sp. NPDC005650. NCBI lineage: Bacteria > Bacillati > Actinomycetota > Actinomycetes > Streptosporangiales > Streptosporangiaceae > Nonomuraea > Nonomuraea sp. NPDC005650. The sequence goes on along the minus strand of NZ_JBEXCR010000013.1, from coordinate 249,334 downwards.
CGGCCCAGGAGGAAGCCGCCCACGTACAGCTCGCCGCCGACGCCGACCGGGACCGGGCGCAGCTCGTCGTCCAGCACGTACAGCTCGGTGTTGGGGTTGGCCTTGCCGATCGAGGTCGACAGGCGCTCGGCCGCGCCCCGGTAGATGACGTGCGAGACCCCGATCGTCGTCTCGGCCGGGCCGTAGCCGTGGTACATGGGGATGTCGAGCCGGGTGCGGAACCGCTCGTACAGCTCCGGGGTCAGCACCTCGCCGCCGCACCACACGTGCCGCAGGCTGTCCAGGCTTCCCGAGTCGCCCTCGATCTCCAGCAGCACGTCCAGCATCGAAGACACCAGGTACGTGAAGGTGACGCGCTGCTCGGCGATCACGCTCAGCAGGTGGTGCGGGTCGCGTTCGCCGCCGGGCCGCAGCACCACCAGCCGGCCGCCGCACACCAGCGGCAGAAAGATCTCGTTGATGGAGATGTCGAACGACAGCGGCGCCTTGAACAGCGACGCGTCGTCGTGGCCGAAGCCCAGGATCTCCCTGCTCTGCCACAGCAGGCGCTCGCTGATCGCCTCGTGCCGGATCATCGCGCCCTTGGGCCGCCCGGTCGACCCGGACGTGAAGATCACGTAGGCCAGGGCGGGGCCGGGGACGGCGACCTCGGTGTCATCGGTGGGACACGACCTGAACCGCCAGTCGCCGAGGTCGATCGCCACGGCTTCCGGCTCGCCCGCGTCGTGCTCGCCGGAGCCGTTGAGCTGCACCACGACCCCGGCGTCGGCGATGACGACCGCCCGGCGCGCGGCGGGCCACTGCGGATCGAGCGGCACGAACGCGCACCCCGCCTGGAGCACGCCCAGCAGGCCGATCACCATCTCGGCGGAGCGGCCCAGCGAGATGCCGACGATCTGCTCGGCGGTGAGCCCGCGGCCGAGCAGGTGGTGGGCCAGCTGGTTGGACAGCTCGGCCGCCTCGCGGTAGGTCAGCGACCGCCGCCCGTCGACGATGGCGACGGCGTCCGGCCTGGTCCGGGCCTGCTCGCGGAACATCTCCACGATCGTCGGGCGGACCCGGTCGGCCCTGGTGTCGTTCCACCCGGCCAGGGCCGCGAGCCGCGCCGCCACGCTGGACGGGCCGATGGTGCCGATGGGCCGATCGGGGAAGTCGGCCAGGTCGTCCAGCGCGAGCTGCGCGTCGTCCGGCACGACGCCTTCGGGGACGGTGATGCTCCGGCCGTCCGCGCCGACCTCCCAGCCGCCGACCCCGTCCCCGCCGTTGTCGGCCCATCCGAGGACGTCGGCGAACAGGGTGCCGGAGGTGAGGTCGAGGCTGTCGGGGCTCTGGCCCGTCGCCCAGTAGGCCAGCCCGATGGCGCACGCCCTGGCGATGGTCGCGTCGGAGTACTCGCCGGTCCGCCGGCGCACGTCGGCCAGGCGGGCGGGAGAAAGCAGTACGAGACGAGTGCTCGGTTCCGTCATCGAAGACTCAGCCGTCCCTTTCGAAGGATGAAGGTTCTTGCCACGCGCGCCACAGCCGCGCGTACCTGCCGCCCAGAGCCACCAGTTCCTCGTGGGTTCCCTGCTCCATGACGCGTCCCGCGTCCAGCACGGCGATGCGGTCGGCCGCCATCGCCTGGGTCAGCCGGTGCGCCACGAACAGCGTGGTGCGGCCCTGGCACGCGGCCGACACGGCCCGCTCCAACTCGGCGGCGCCCTGGCTGCCCGCCTCCGCGGTCGACTCGTCCAGCACCACCACCGGCGATCGGCGCAGCACCAGCCGGGCCAGGGCGAGCTGGGCGACCTTGGTGCCGTCCAGGCGCTCGCCGCCTTCGCCGACCACGGTGGCCGGCCCGTCGGGCAGCGCCGCCACCCAGGTGTCGGCGCCGACCCTGCGCAACGCGTCCATCAGCTCGGCGTCGGTCGCCTCCGGCGCGGCCAGCCGCAGGTCGTCGGCGAGCGGACCGGCGAACACGTGCGTCTCCTGCGTCAGGATGCTCACCAGGGCCCGCGCCCCGGCCTCGTCCAGGCCGGCCAGATCGGTCGGCCCGATGCGCACCGATCCCGCCTGCGGGGTCCCGATGCCCGCGATCAGCGCCGCCAGGGTCGTCTTGCCCGCGCCCGTCGCCCCCACCAGCGCGAGCGAGCCGCCCGCCGGGATCACGAGGTTGACGTCCAGCAGGACCGGCCGCTCGGAGTCGGGATAGCTGAACGTCAGCCCCTCGACCGTCACCGGGTACGGCCCGGCCTCCGCCGGCGCGGCGGCCACCCGGCCCACCAGCCTGTCCTCCGTGGCCTCGCCCAGCACCCCGACCAGCCGGGTCAGGCTCGCGCCCGACTTCTGCGCCTCGTCGAAGGTGAACAGGATGGCGCCCAGCGGATTGAACAGCCGGTGGAACAGCAGCGGGGCCACCGACGCCTCGCCCAGGGTGACGGCACCGGCCTCCAGCAGGACGTACCCCACCACGATGATGAGGACCAGCCCGATGAACTCGGCGCGGTTCTCCCTGCCGACGAACCGGCCGAAGAGCCGGAACACCTCGACGCCGAGATCGCGCACCCGCCACGACTCGCGGGTGACCTGCTCGCGGAAGGCCCCCTCCAGCCGGTACGCCCGGACGGTGCCGATCCCGTTCAGCCCGCTGATCAGCGCCTGCGCGCGATCGGCCTGGGCCTCCCGCTGCCGCTGGTAGAGCGGCGCGGACCGGGGGAGGTACCAGCGCAGGGCCAGCACGTACGCGGGCAGCGCGCAGGCGCCCGCCAGCCCGAGCCGCCAGTCCAGCCCGAACATGCCGGCCGTGGCGATGACGACCAGCACCCCCGACGAGAACACCATGGGGATGGCCGTCCGGATGCCCTTGGACACCACGGCCACGTCGTCGCCGACCCTGGACAGCACGTCGCCCCGGCCGACCTGCTCGACCCGCGCGCTCGGCATGCCCAGCACCGCCCGGACGGCGCCCTCCCGCAACCGCGCGAGCAGGTCGGCGCCGAGCCGCCCGATCAGGTACGTCGACGCCGTGGTGGCCGCCGAGCCGAGCAGCGCGGCGGCCACCATCAGCACCCCGATCGTGACCAGGATCGACGGCGGTTCGCCCGCGACCACCCCGTCGACCACCTGGCCGAGCAGGAACATGGGCAGCACCTGGAGCGCCGCCCCCGCCACCGCGGTGAGCACGGTGGCGGCCGTCAGCCCGGACGCCTCGCGGCAGTACGCCGCGACCCAGCGGGTGGCCTCGCGGCTGGTCGCCGTGCGCAGGATGACGGAGGCGGGGCGCGTGTCGGTGGTGCTCACGCCCGGACCACGGCAGGCCGGGGACAGGACACATTCAACGGCATCGCTAGGCGGCCGACTTGACGAGTTCGTCGATCGCGTACGGCAGGGACAGCAGGGTGCCCTGCGACATGGCCGCGCCGATCGCCGGGCCCTCGCTGTCCAGCAGGTACGACACCTTGCCGCTCTTGACCGCGGGCAGGTTGGCGAACAGCTTGAAGTTCTTCAGCGCCGTCTGGTCCGCCTGGTCGGCGATGACGAAGATGTGGTCGACGTCGATCAGGTCGATGCGCTCGGGGGAGAGCACGGTGTAGAAGCTGCCGCCCGCGATCTTGTCGATCTCCGGCGTGCCCTTGAAGCCGATGCCAGACACCAGTCGCCCGCGCACGTCGGTGGTGGTGAACGGCGCGACCGAGTTCTTGAACCAGGACACCGCGACGGCGGTGCGGTCCGCGAACTCGGGGTGCTCCTTCCTGGCCGCGTCGAGCTTGTCCTGGATGCCCTGCACCAGCTTGGCGCCCTCGTCGGCCCTGCCGAGCGCCTTGGCGATGTGCAGCGCGTTGTCCTGCCACGGCGCGCTGAACGGCTCCTTCTCGGTCTTGGTACGCGCCACCGTCGGAGCGATCTTGGAGAGCTGGTCGTAGGCGGCCTGGTCGATCTCGGAGTAGACCGCGATGATCAGATCCGGCCGCAGGGCGGCGATCTTCTCGTAATTGGGGCCGGAGTCCCCGTTGCTCATGACGACCTCGGGCCGGGTGTCGCCCCACTTGTCCTTCACCCAGGGCCACTGGGTGTTGACGTCGGGGGTCTTGCCCGGCGGGTTCGGGTACTGGTCGACCATGCCGACGGGCTTGATGCCGAAGGCCAGGATGGCCTGGTCGTCGGTGTAGCCGACCGAGACGACCCGCTGGGGGGCCTTGGCGACCTGCGTGGACCCGAACGCGTGCTCCACGGTGACCGGGAACGCGCCATCCGCCGTGGTGGCGGGGGCCGCCGCGGTGGCCGCCGAGGTGGCCGCGGTCTCGGTGCTCGGCTTGTCCGCCGAGCCGGAACCGCATCCCGCGACGAGGCCCACGCCGAGAGTCGCAGCGGACAACACCGCTGCGAACCGCCGCAAGGTCTTCGTAGCTGTTGTTCGTCGGAGGAGCATCAGGAATCCCTTGCTTTCAGTGCAATCCGCTGCAAGCCCTATTAGGAGCAGAAAAACCGTAACACGGAAGATTAGGTTAGCCTAACCTTACTTCTTGAGGTTCGCCCGCACCAGGAGGTAGACGAGGAAAGGGCCGCCGATCGCGGCGGTGACCACGCCGACCGGGAGGCTGACCGGCAGCGCCGTACGCGCCACCAGGTCCGCGCCGATCAGCAGCAGCGCGCCCACCAGCCCGGAGGCCACCAGCGGCGGCGTCGGGCACCGCGACAGGCGCATCGCCACCTGCGGCGCCACCAGCGCGACGAACGGCACCGGGCCCGCCGCGCTCACCGCCACGCCGGCCAGCAGCACCGCGCACAGCAGCAGGACCGCCCGCACCATCGAGTACCGGACGCCGAGGCCCGCCGCGACCTCGTCACCGAAGTGCAGCGGCCTGAGCTGGAACGCGACGCACGACACGACGGCCACGAGGGCGAGCGCGCACCACAGGGCCACCCAGACCTCGCCCCACGAGCGGTTGTCCAGCGAGCCGACCAGCCACGCCTGGGCCCGGGCCACGTCCCGGATGTCGGCCGTGACCAGCAGCCAGGCCGTGATCGCCTCCATCACGGCGCTCACCGAGATGCCGATGAGGATGAGCCGCAGGCCGTCGATCCCGCGCCGCCACGCCAGGAAGTACACCGTCAGGCCGGTGCCGAGACCGCCCGCGAGCGCCGCCGCGGACAGGCCCACGGAGTCGGCGATCGCCGTGGCGGCCCCGCCCGACACCGTCACCAGGAACACCGCGACCGCGCTGGCGCCCCCGGTGATCCCCAGGACGTCCGGGCTGGCCAGCGGGTTGCGCGCGATGGACTGCGTGATCGCCCCGGACAGCCCGAGCGCGACCCCCACGACGAGCCCGGCCAGGGCGCGCGGCATCCGCAGATCCATGATCACGAACTCGTCGACCCGCTCGCCCTGGCCGAAGAGCGTGGCGATCACCTGGGACAGGCCGATGGGGAAGTCCCCGACGCCGATGGACAGGCAGAACACCAGAAAGGCCGCCACCGCCAGCAACAGTGTGACGAGCACCATCCAGGGCCGCCACACGAACGACGCGCGGCCGAGCCGCACGCCCGGCGCCACCGACCGCTTCACCGCTGTCTCGTTCATACCGTCTTGAACTTTCCGCGCCACACCAGCGCCGCGAAGAAGGGGGCGCCGACGAGGGCGACGACGACGCCGGCCTGCAACTCGCCCGGCCGGGTCACCACGCGCCCCACGATGTCGCAGGTCAGCAGGATGACGGCGCCGAGCAGGCCCGCGCACGGCACCAGCCAGCGATAGTCCGGGCCGGTGAGATGCCGGGCGACGTGGGCCACCATGAGCCCGAGGAAGGCGATGGGCCCGCACGCCGCCGTCGTCGCGCCCGCCAGCAGGGTGACGGCGACGATGCCGACGGTCCGGCTCAGCGCGAGGTTCACGCCGAGCGCCCGCGCCACGTCGTCACCCAGGTTGAGCAGGTTGAGGGCGGGCAGCGTGGTCAGCGCCAGCAGCAGCCCGGCCGCGACGAACGCGGTCACCGGCCGGATGACGTCGAATCCGACACCGGCCACGGTGCCCGCGTTCCAGAACCGCAGGGCGTTCAGCGACGCCTGGTCCGATAACGCGACCGCCGTGGTCATCGCCGCCAGGAACACCGCGACCCCCTGCCCGGCCAGCGCGAGCGTCAACGGGCTGCCCGCGCCCTTGCCGATGCTCGCCAGCCCGAACACGACGGCTCCCGCGAGCGCCGCCCCCAGGAAGGCGAACCAGACGTACTGGAACGGATTGGCGAGCCCGAACAGCGTGATCACCGTCACCACCGCGAACGAGGCGCCGGAGTTCACCCCCAGCAACCCCGTGTCGGCGATCGGGTTACGCGTGTAGCCCTGGATCAGCGCCCCGCTGACCCCCAAGGCGACGCCCGCCACGATCGCGAGCACGGTCCGGGGCACCCGTACGGTCTGCACGATGAGCGTGATCTCGGTGAGCCGCTGGTCGGAGCCCGGTGCCGGGAACAACCCGTGCCAGACCTCCGCCGGACTCAACGCGCGCGCGCCGACGGCCAGCGACGCCGCCGCCGCGACCAGGAGGACCACCGCGAGCGCGCCCAGGCCCACCACCCGCCGACGGCGGGCCTGCGTGGCCACGGGCGTGGGACGTTTCTCCAGCGTCATGCTCATCTACGTGCGTCATCCCTTTGATCCACGGGTTGATCCACTGGGGCGCTCTGCGGCCGTCTCGATCTTCAAACTTAGGTAAGTCTATCCTTAGTCAATGGTCGACGGTAGGGACGGAGTGGGATGGAGAACACCTTCGCCAGGTTCGGGTTGCCCGGTGAGCCGGGCACCGACGAGTTCTGGGCGGCGGCGGGGGCGCCCGCGTCGGTGCCCGCCGGCGATGGCTGGGAGACCCTGTTCCTCTGGCGGGGGTCGCCGGCGAGCGTCGGCTTCGAGAGCTGGTCGGAGCCGGTGCCGCTGCGCCGGTGGAGTGGGACGGACTGCTGGTACGCGGAGGTGGCCATGCCCGCGCGGCTGCGGGTGACGTACCAGTTCCTGACGGACGGCGCGGCGTGCGCCGACCCGTTCAACCCGGTCGGCGCGGGCGGTGAGCGGTCCATCGCCGCGACCCCCGACGCCCCCGCCCAGCCGCACTGGCCGGCCGTCGGTGCCGCCGACGTCCTGCCCCTCCCGCGCACCCGGTTCCGCTGGACCAGCGAACGGCTCGGCGGACGGCGCACCGTGCGCGTCCACCCGGCGGGCGGCGGCGGGCCGTTGGTCCTGCTGCTCGACGGGGACGACTGGCTGTACCTGCACCCGGCCATGACCGCGTTCGACTCGGCGGTCGCCTGCGGCGAGCTGCCCGCCGTCACGCTCGTCTTCCTGCCCGCGCGGGCCAGGGACGCCGAGTTCGGGTGCGGGCCCGAGCTGTGGGAGGCGGTCCGGGACGAGCTGCTGCCGCTGGTCGCCGAGAGCGGCGTGCCCGCCGACCTGGACCGGCTGGTGGTCGCCGGGCAGAGCCTCGGCGGCCTGAGCGCGATGTACGCGGCCCTGGAGTTCCCGGAGCTGGTGTCCGGCGTCGCCTGCCAGTCGGGGTCGTTCTGGTGGACGCCCGAGGCCGCCGGCCTGGCCGACCCCATGGGCGGCCAGCTCGGCGGCGCCATCGCCGAGCGCCTGCGGCGGCGCCCCGACCTGTCCGGGCTGCGGGCCGCGTTCGACGTGGGGGAGCACGAGACGCGGATGCTGCCGCACTGCGAGCTGGTCGAGACCCTGGCCGAACAGGCCGGCGCGACCGTGCGGGTCTCGCGGTCGGCCTCGGGCCACGACCGGGCCGGCTGGCGGCACGCCCTGCTCAGGGACGTCGCCTGGGTGCTCGCGTAGCCAGGAGCAGCGCAGGTTCGGGTGCGGCGCCGCCGCGGTGACGGCCGATGCGGTCGGCCGACACCGCGGCGGGGAATCAGCGCGAGAACGCGTAGGTGCTGCGGCCGGTGTCGCTCAGGCGTCCGGCCACGGCGTCGGCGATCTCCCCGGCCCGTACGGCGGTGTTGGACAGCAGCGTCGAGCTCAGTCCGTGCGTGTGCTCGGTGGCTCCTTGCACGTAGATGCCGCAGCGCAGGCGCGCGGAGGTGGCGACCCGGTAGTCGCGCTCGATGCGCAGGGCGCCCGAGGGCAGCCGCTCGCAGTGGTCGCCGATGGCGCCCAGCAGGGTCAGCGGGTCGCCGGGCCGGTAGCCGGTGGCGTAGACGACCACGTCGGCCTCCAGGACGGTCCGTTCCCCGGTGGGCAGGAACTCGACGGTGGCGCGCACGCCCTCGGCGACGCCCCGGTCGACGTCGACGAGCCTGGAGGCGTTGAGGATGCGCAGCCGCTCCCTGCCCCGCACCTTCTCCTGGTAGTGCCTGCGGTACAGCTCGTCGATGAGGTCGAGGTCGACCACGGAGTAGTTCGTGGAGGCGTGGTAGCCGTCCAGGCGCTCCTTGACCGGCTCGGGCGCGGCGAAGTAGTGGTCGACCGCGTCGGGGTCGAAGATGCGGTTGGCGAAGGAGCTGTCGTCGGCGGGGGTGTAGCCGTACTTGGCGAACACCGCGCACACCTCGGCGTCGGGGAAGTGGCCGTGCAGGTGGTCGGTCACCTCGGCGGCACTCTGGCCGGCGCCGACCACCACCACGCGCCGCGGGTCCGTGAGCGAGGGGAGCCGGTCCAGGAGCTCTTCGCTGTGCCAGACGCGCTCGTCGCCGACCATCCCGTCGGGCAGCACCGGCACCAGGCCGACGGCCACGACCAGGTTGCGGGTGCGGCGGGTGCTGAGCTCCCCGTCGCCCTGGCGGACCACCACGTCGAGGTACTCCACCGCGCCGTCGACGGAGACGGGAGTGACCGCGACGACCTCCGAGCCGTACTCGACCTGGTCGGCGAAGGGCGCCGCGGCCCACTCCAGGTAGTCGTGGAACTCCATGCGGGAGGGGAACATCGTCTTGTGGTTGATGAAGTCCAGCATCCGGCCGCGCGCCTTGAGATAGGACAGAAAGCTGAACTCGCTGGTGGGGTCGCGCATGGTGACCAGGTCCTTGAGGAAGGAGACCTGCATCGTGGTGCCTTCGAGGAGCATGCCGCGGTGCCAGCCGAATGAGAGTTGCTTCTCCAGGAATACCGCGTCAATTCGCTCGCCGGTCCGCGCCTGGCGCTCGCGCAGTGCGATCGCCAGGGCGAGGTTGGACGGTCCGAAACCGATGCCGACGAGGTCGTGGACGGGCTGCTCGGGAGTGGGCATGAAAGGCCTTTCGAGAGAGCGGTCCGGAAGGGGGAGCCATGGGTGGAATCCCCAACAAACTTAGGTTAGGCTCGCCTAATTAGGCGAGCCTAACCTTTCTTCCACTCACCTCACAAGGAGAGCGCTGATGCGGGTCGTGATGTTCGGCTACCAGACCTGGGGGCATCGCACCCTCCACGCCCTGCTGGACTCAGGGCATGACGTGGTGCTGGCGGTCACTCACCCCCAGAGCGACCACGCATACGAGAAGATCTGGAGCGACTCGGTGGCCGAGCTGGCCGAGGCCAACGGCGTCCCGGTGCTGCTGCGCAACCGCCCCGACGACGACGTCCTGCTGGCTCTCAAGGAAGCCGAGCCCGACCTCATCGTCGCCAACAACTGGCGCACCTGGATACCGCCGGAGATCTTCACCCTGCCCCGGCACGGCATCCTCAACGTGCACGACTCGCTGCTTCCGGCCTACGCCGGCTTCTCCCCGCTCATCTGGGCGCTCATCAACGGCGAGAAGGAGGTCGGCGTCACCGCCCACATGATGAACGCCGAACTGGACGCGGGGGACATCGTGGTGCAGCGCGCCGTCCCGGTCGGCCCGCACGACACCACCACGGACCTGTTCCACCGCACCGTCGACCTCATCGCCCCCATCGTCGCCGAGGCGCTGGACCTCATCGCCTCCGGCCGCACCGACTGGACGCCCCAGGACCGCTCCAAGGCCAGCTTCTTCCACAAGCGCTCGATCGATGACGGCAACATCGACTGGACCTGGCCCGCCGAGGACATCGAACGGCTGGTACGCGCCCAGTCCGACCCCTACCCCAACGCCTTCACCCACTACAGGGGCGAGCGCGTCCGCGTCCTGAAGGCCTCGGTCTCCAAGGGCGTCTACGGCGGCACCCCGGGCCGGGTGTTCATCCGCGAGGGCGACGGCATCGTCATCGTCGCCGGCGCCGAGGCCCGCCGCGGCCGCAGCCACGGCCTGGTGGTCGAACGGGTCCGCACCGAGGACGGCACCGACCTGCCGGCCGGCGAGGTCTTCCGGACGATGGGCGGCTACCTCTCCCGCCACCCGTGAGCGATCACCGGTAGGCGGACGCCTGCAGGTCGTACAGGTGGGCGTAGCGGCCTGAGAGGTCGATGAGCTCGGCGTGCGTGCCGCACTCGATGATCCGGCCGCCGTCGAGCACGACGATCAGGTCGGCCATCCGGATGGTGGCGAACCGGTGGGAGACCAGCAGGGTGATCCCGCCGGTGGCGCGCTGCCACTCCTGGGCCGCCTCCGCGTAGCGCCGGTAGACCTCGTACTCGCTGGCGGCGTCGAGCGCGGCGGTCGGCTCGTCGAGTACGGCGAGCAGCGGCGTCGGCCGCATGAACGTCCGCGACAGGGCGATCTTCTGCCATTGGCCGCCGGAGAGCTCGACGCCGTCGCCGAGGGCCTTGCCGAGCCGGGTGCGCTCGCCCTCCGGCAGGCGGGCGAAGACCTGGGCGGCGCCGCCCTTCTCGGCGGCCCGCGCGATGTCGTCCATCCTGGGCAGGTCGCCCACGCCGACGGCCTCGCGGGCCAGGAACGGGAACCGGCTGAAGTCCTGGAAGGCGGCGGTCACGCGTTCGCGCCAGGCCGCGGGATCCAGCTCGGTGAGGGAGGTCCCGTCCACGGTGACGCTTCCGCCGGTCGGCAGGTGGAACCCGCACAGCAGCTTGACCAGCGTCGTCTTCCCGCTGCCGTGGTCGCCGACCAGCGCCACCGTGGCCCCGGCGGGCAGCCGCAGGTCGATGCCGCGCAGCACGGGCGGCCCGCCGTAGGAGAAGTCCACGCCGGACAGGGTGATGCCGTCGCGCAGCCGGTCGGGCGGGGCGAGCGTGCCGCTGGTGCCCGCATCGTGCAGGTCGCGCAGCCACAGGTAGTGGCCGGCCAGGGTGAGGCCGTAGGCGGAGCGGGTGAGCGCGTGGGTGAGCAGGTCGAGCTGGCCCCTGATCTGGCCGCCGAGCGTGGCCACCAGCAGCAGCGCGCCCGGACTGACGGTGCCGGAGAGGGCCAGCCGGACGGTGAGGAACAACGCGCCGAGGAAGGCCGCCACGAAGACGAGCGAGCCGATCAGGGAGAGGCGGCCGACGGCGAGCGTGGCCCGCCAGAGGATCGCGGTCCGCTCCTCGCGCAGGCGGCGCGCGATCGCGGCGGCGTGCCCGCCGGAGGTGCCGAGCCGCAGCTCCTTGGCCGAGTTCGCCTCGGTGATCGTCGTGAAGAGGTGCTGTTCGGCCCGGTTGCGCTCGGCGGTCTCCGCCCTGGCCGCCTCGGTCCTGCGCGAGCTGGTCCGGGTGAGCAGGATCGACGGCAGCGCGAACAGCGGCAGCGCCAGCAACACGGGGTGGACCCCGGCCAGCAGGATCGTGGTGATGACCAGCCAGAGCCCGCTCTGCACCACGAACAGGGAGGCCAGCCCGGTGGTGACGGTCCGCTGGCCGAGCCCGCGGATCTGCTCGATCCGGCGCAGCGACTCGGCGTCCTCCAGGTGCGCGGTGGTCGGCAGGGTCGCGCACCAGCGGATGATCCGCCGGTCCAGCACGGGTCCCACCTCGCTGCCCAGCAGGTCGGTCTGCACCTGCATGACGCGACTCCCTGCCAGGGCGAAGGCGCCCGCCGTCGCCGCGCAGACCGCCCCGCCGATGACCGACGGCCGGGCTCCGGTGAGCACGCCGTCCACGAGCCATTGCAGGCCGAGGGCGGTCAGCCCGGGGGTGATCGCGCCCAGCGGGGTCAGGACGAGCACCAGCCAGGTGCGTCCCGGCTTGTGACGCAGGCACTCGCCCAGCAGCGTGCGGATCTCAGTGAACCTCATACGCTCTCCTCTGGAGGTGGAACATGCGCGCGTACTCCCCGGCGGCGGCGAGCAGCTCGTCGTGGGTGCCGTCCTCGCTGATCCGGCCGCCGGACAGGACGACGATCCGGTCGGCCTTGCGCACGGTGGAGAAGCGGTGGGAGATCAGGACGACGGTCGCGCGGCCCCGCACCTGGCGGATGCGGTCGAAGGCCGCCAGCTCGGCCTCGATGTCCAGGTTGGCGGTCGGCTCGTCCAGCACCAGCAGCCGCGCCCCGCACGCGGCCGCCAGCGCGGCCCGCGCGAGCGCGATCTTCTGCCACTGGCCGCCGGACAGGTCGCCGCCGCCGGCGTACTTCGGGGAGAGCACCGTCTCCCATCCCTTGGGCAGCTTCTCGATCAGCTCGGCCGCGTCCACCGCCAGGGCCGCCGCCTCGACCTGCTCCCGCGTCGCCTCCGGTGCAGCGATCCTGACGTTCTCGTACGCGCTCAGCTCGTACCGGTTGAAGTCCTGGTAGACCGCGTACGCCGTGGGATCGGTGGCCATCGTGCCGCTCGACGGGCGGTACTGGCCGGTCAGTAGCTTGGCGAGGGTCGTCTTGCCCGCCCCGTTCACGCCGACGACCGCGATCACCTCGCCGGGTGTGAGCGTTAACGTCACGCCGTTCAGCACGCGCACCTCCCCGTACCCGAACTCCACGTCCCGAAGGGCGATCTCGCCGGTGCCGTCCGGTCCTGGCGGCGGCTCCAGGCCGGGGGCGAGCGCGCGGATCCGGGTGACCGCGTCCACGGCGGGCATCGCGACCTCGTCCCGGTCCTCGCCCTGGCTCGACATGGAGATGACGAACATGGCGGAGACCGCGCCGATCGTCGCGGCGATCCGGCCGACCGACACCTCGCCGGAGGTGGCCACCGCCACGTACACCACCGACGCGGTCGCCGCCCACCCGAGGAAGACCGACATCTCGCGCCGGAGCAGGGCCACCCGCGAATCGATGATCCGCCGCGTGGCGTCGGCGATGTTCTCGTCCGCGTGCTTCTCCAGCCAGCCGGTCAGCCCGAAGATCCGGACCTCCTTGGCGTCCCGGCTGTCCGACATCATCGCCGACCACGCGCGCCCGCGCAGCGCGGCCGGCATGGTGCCCGACACCACCGCGAAGAACTCCCGCCACATGCCGACCCGGTAGCGGCCCAGCAGCAGCGCCACCACGGCCGTTGCCGGGCCCCACCACCACACCACCTGGGAGAGCACCAGCATCGCCGTCACCAGCCCGGCCATGGTCAGCCCGGCGCGGAACCGGCCGGCCGCCGCCGCTCCGATGCCCTCGTCCGTCCAGGTCAGCAGCGGCGAGCGCATGGTGGTCAGCTCGTTCTGTACGGCGACGTCCTCCACCCGGTCCAGGGCCGGCAGCGCCAGCACGCGGGAGGTCAGCTCCTCGCGGACCGCGGCGTCGATCCGCCGGCCCACCCGCTCGGCCAGCGGCCGGCTCGTCGAGCGGAGCACGTTGCCGGTGACCAGCAGCGCGCCGAGCAGCGCGAGCATCGCGCCGATGCCGCCCGCGGCGGCGTCCTGCCGGGCCACGCCCTGCGCCAGGCGGCCCACCAGCTCACCGGTCACCAGGGCCACCGCGGTCGGCTCCGCCAGGAGGAACAGTTCGAGTACGGTAAGGGCCGCCAGCCATGGCCGGCCGGCCAGCGGGAGGAAGCTCAGGAGCCGGCGTCTGGGGGATGAGGGCACGAACCGCACCCTATCGAGGCCCCGGCCGTGCTGATCATCGACGCGGCCACCATACTGGAGCGTCTTCTCAGGATGACATTACGCCAATATGTCAGGACAAAGTCTTGACTCAAGCCGTCGCGGTCAGGCAGGCTCGACAGCATCGCCGACCGCTCTGTCCAGGGGCGGGCCCGAGGTCGCGAGAGCCGTCGCGTTTCTGAGCCGGAAGGGATCCAGCAGCCATGACCACCCCGTTCACCCCACCGCCAGGCCACCGCGGCGCGTACCGGCGGCCCGGCACCGTGCGGCGCGATGCTCTCGACCGCGGCGCCGCGGGGGCATGAGCGATGGCGCGGTCATATGACCTGGTGGCCATGGGCCGGTGCGGGGTGGACATCTACCCGCTCGACCACGGCGTCGGCCTTGAGGACGTGGAGCGGTTCGGCAAGTTCCTGGGCGGCAGCGCGACCAACGTGACGGTGGCCGCGGCCCGGTACGGCCGCCGGGCCGCGATCGTCACGCGGACCGGGCGCGACCCGTTCGGCCGCTTCGTGCGCCGGGCGCTGCGCGGCTTCGGCGTGGACGACGCCTTCGCCGGGGAGGTGGACGGCCCGCCGACGCCGGTGACGTTCTGCGAGATCTTCCCTCCTGACGATTTCCCGCTGTACTTCTACCGCTATCCGACCGCGCCCGACCTGATGATCGAGCCGGACGAGGTCCCGCTGGAGGCGGTGCGCCAGGCGGGGGTGTTCTGGGCCACCGTCACGGGGCTGTCGCAGGAGCCGTCGCGCTCGGCGCACTTCGCCGCGTGGCAGGCCCGCGGCCGGCGCGCGCACACCGTCCTCGACCTCGACTACCGGCCGATGTTCTGGCCGGACGCCGGTGAGGCGGGCGCGCAGATCGGCAAGGCGCTGGAGCAGGTCACGGTGGCGGTCGGGAACCGGGAGGAGTGCGAGGTCGCGGTCGGCGAGAGCGATCCGCAGCGGGCGGCGGACGCCCTGCTGGAGAGGGGCGTGGAGCTCGCGATCGTGAAGCAGGGCCCCAAGGGGGTGCTCGCGGCGACCGCGGACGAGCGCGTCGAGGTGCCGCCCTTCCCCGTCGCGGTGGTGAACGGGCTCGGCGCCGGCGACGCCTTCGGGGGCGCGCTCGTGCACGGCCTGCTGAGCGGCTGGGCGCTGACCCGGATCCTGCGCTTCGCGAACGTGGCCGGCGCCATCGTCGCCGGCCGGCTCGAATGCGCCGACGCGATGCCGACGGAGGCCGAGGTCGAGGCGGGGCTGAGCAGCGCCCTGCCCCAGAACGGGGAGGAAGAACGATGACGACCCAGGCGCCGCGCCGTCCCGGCATCGGCGATCTGACCGAGATCCGGGTACGCGAGCCGTCGCGGATCGCCGACGGGTGGGCCGCCCGCCGGCGGCGCGACCTGGTGGGCGCCGACGGCCGGCTGCTGATCGTGGCCGCCGACCACCCGGCCCGCGGCGCGCTCGGCGCCCGCGGCGACCGCCAGGCCATGGCCTCGCGCGGCAACCTGCTGGAACGCCTGGCCCTCGCGCTGTCGCGCCCCGGCGTGGACGGCGTGCTCGGCACCCCCGACGTCCTGGACGACCTGCTGCTGATGGGGGCGCTGGAGGACAAGGTCGCGATCGGCTCGATGAACCGGGGCGGCCTGCAGGGCGCCGTCTTCGAGCTGGACGACCGCTTCACCGCCTACACCGCGGGCGAGATCGCCGCCCGCGGCCTGGACGGCGGCAAGATGCTCACCCGCATCTGCCTGGACGACCCCGGCACCGTCGCCACGCTGGAGGCCTGCGGCCGGGCGGTCACCGAGCTGGCGGGGCACGGCGTCATGGCGATGGTGGAGCCGTTCCTGTCGGTACGGGGGGCGGACGGGCGGGTGCAGAACCTGCTCGATCCCGACTCGGCCATCACGTCCATCCACATCGCCGCCGGGCTGGGCGCCGCCAGCCGGCACACCTGGCTGAAACTGCCCGTGGTCGACGACCTGGAACGCGTCATGGAGGCCACGACCATGCCGACCCTGCTGCTGGGCGGCGACCCCACCGGCCATCCGGACGAGACCTACGCCGGCTGGCGGCGGGCGCTGGACCTGCCCGCCGTGCGCGGGCTGGTGGTCGGGCGGGCCCTGCTGTTCCCGCCGGACGGCGACGTGGCCGCCGCGGTCGACCTCGCCGCGGCACTCGTACACGGAGAGGGATCATGAACGACAACGCGCGCTGGGTCCGGACCTACGGCACGGCCGCCGACGGCGCCTTCCAGGTGTCGATCACCGACGCCGTCCCCGGGTGGGCGCACACGAGCCTGCGGGTGGCCACGCTGGAGCCGTACGCGCAGGTGGAGCTGGACACCGGTGACAGCGAGGTCATCGTGGTGCCCCTGGCGGGCGGCGCGGACCTCGTGGTCGCCGACCACGAGGGGCGGCGGCACGAGGTCCGGCTCGCCGGGCGGGAGAGCGTGTTCGCCGGGCCCACCGACGTCGCGTACGTGGGGAAGGGCTCCCGCCTGACGGTCGGCGCGGGGGACTGCCCGGCGAAGATTGCCCTGTGCGGGGCGAAGGCCGCCCAGCCGCTGCCGTTCCGGCACGTGGCCGCGGCCGAGGTGCCCGTCGAGCTGCGCGGGGCCGGCACGGCCTCGCGCGAGGTGCGCAACTTCGGCGTCCCGCAGGTGCTCGACGCCGATTCGATCATCGCCTGCGAGGTGATCACGCCCGCGGGCAACTGGAGCTCCTACCCGCCGCACAAGCACGACGAGGAGCGGGACGGCGTGGAGACCGAGCTCGAGGAGATCTACTACTTCGAGGTACGCGCCGAGCCGGGCGCCCCCGGAGGCGCGGACGCGGTCGCCTACCAGCGCGTCTACGGCACCGCCGAGCGGCCCATCGACGTGTTCGCCGAGGTCCGCACCGGCGACGTCGTCCTCGTGCCGCACGGCTGGCACGGTCCCGCCATGGCCCCGCCCGGTTACGACCTCTACTACCTCAACGTGATGGCCGGCCCCGGCGCCACCCGCGCCTGGCTGATCTGCGACGACCCCGCCCACGGCTGGGTACGCCGAACCTGGGCCGGTCAGGACGTCGATCCCCGGCTGCCGATGGGAGGAGCCCGATGATGGACACCGTCGCGGACTCGGCGACGTCAGGCGCCGTCGCGGACCCGGCGACATCAGGTACCGTGCGACTGACCGTGGGGCAGGCCGTCGTGCGGTTCCTGGCCGCGCAGTGGACCGAGCGCGACGGGGAGCGCCGGCGGCTGTTCGCCGGGTGCCTCGGGATCTTCGGGCACGGCAACGTTGCCGGGCTCGGGCAGGCGCTGCTGCAGGACGAGCTGGCCGGCGGGCCGGAGCGGCTGCCGTACGTGCTGGCCCGCAACGAGCAGGCGATGGTGCACCTGGCCGTGGCCTACGCGCGCCACGAGGACCGCCTCCAGACCTGGGCGTGCACGGCGTCCGTGGGCCCCGGCTCGACCAACATGCTCACCGGGGCCGCGCTGGCCACGGTCAACCGGATCCCGGTGCTGCTGCTGCCGTCGGGCACGTTCGCGACGCGCGTGGCCGGGCCGGTGCTGCAGGAGCTGGAGGTGCCGTACGCCGCGGACGTGACCGTCAACGACGCCTTCCGCCCGCTGTCGCGCTTCTTCGACCGGGTCGACCGGCCGGAGCAGCTGCCCGCGGCGCTGCTGAACGGCATGCGCGTGCTGACCGACCCGGTCGAGACCGGCGCGGTGACGATCGCGCTGCCCCAGGACGTGCAGGCCGAGGCGTACGACTGGCCGCTTGAGCTGTTCGAGCGGCGGGTCTGGCGGGTGGGCAGGCCCCTGCCGGAGGCCGCCGACGTCGCCGACGCCGCGGCGCTGATCTCCGCGGCCCGGCGGCCGTTCGTCGTGGCGGGCGGCGGCGTGCACTACTCCGGCGCCGAGGACGCCCTGCGGGCCTTCTGCGAGGCGACCGGCATCCCGGTCGGCGAGAGCCAGGCCGGCAAGGGGGCGCTGCCGCACGGCCACCCGCAGGCGATGGGCGCGGTCGGCTCGACCGGCACCACCGCCGCCAACGCCCTGGCCAGGGAGGCCGATCTGGTCATCGGGGTCGGCACCCGCTACGGCGACTTCACCACCGCCTCGCGCACCGCCTTCCAGAACCCCGGTGTGCGCTTCGTCAACGTCAACGTCGCCCGCCTCGACGCCGGCAAGCTCGCGGGCCTGCAGGTCGTCGCCGACGCACGAGAGGCGCTGACCGCGCTCACGGCGGCGCTGGAGGGATACGAGGTGGAGCCGGCCTACCGCGAGCGGCAGGCCGAGCTCTGGAGGGAGTGGGACGCGCGGGTGGAGGCCGCCTACCACCCGCCGGCGGAGGTCACCCAGGCCCTCGCCGCCGGCGTGCTCACCCAGGGCACCGTGCTCGGCCTCGTCAACGAGCTGTCCGACCCGCGGGACGTGGTGGTGTGCGCGGCCGGGTCCATGCCCGGTGACCTGCACAAACTGTGGCGGGTCCGCGACCGCAAGGGCTACCACGTCGAGTACGGCTACTCCTGCATGGGCTACGAGATCCCGGGCGGCATCGGCGTCCGGCTGGCGGACCCGAGCCGGGACGTGTTCGTCATGGTGGGCGACGGCTCGTACCTGATGATGCCGGCCGAGCTGGTCACGGCGGTGCAGGAACGCGTCAAGATCATCGTCGTCCTGGTGCAGAACCACGGTTTCCACTCCATCGGCTCGTTGTCGGAGGAGCTCGGCTCCCAGCGCTTCGGCACCGGCTACCGCTTCCGCGACGAGGCCACCGGCCGCCTCGACGGTGCCCGGCTGCCGGTCTACCTGGCCGCCAGCGCCCGCAGCTTCGGCGCCACCGTCATCGAGGTGCGCGACCCGCAGGAGCTCGAACAGGCGATCAAGGACGCCAAGGCCGCTCCGGCCGACGGCGGGCCCGTCGTCATCCACGTCGAGACCGACCCGACGGTGCACGCCCCGGACAGCGGGTCCTGGTGGGACGTCCCCGTCAGCGAGGTCAGCGAACTCGACTCCACCCGCCGCGCCTATGAGCGGTACACGACGCACAAGGCCACGCAACGGCCCCACGTGGCGCCGGCCTCTCGCGACCCGGAAGGACCAGCACGTTGACCACCCGTATCACCCACCTCATCGGCGGCCGTTCCTGGGAGGGCCCCGCCGGGCGCGCCGGCGACGTGTACAACCCCGCGACCGGCGCCCTCACCGGCCGCGTCGACCTCGCCTCGACCGAGCTCGTCGGCCAGGCCGTGGCCACCGCCAAGGCGGCCTGGTCCGGCTGGGCCGGCGCCTCTCTGGCCAAGCGCGCCCAGGTGCTGTTCGCGTTCCGCGAGCTGCTGCACGCGCGCAAGCACGAGATCGCCGAGCTGATCACCGCCGAGCACGGCAAGGTCCTCGACGACGCGCTCGGCGAGGTCACCAGGGGGCTGGAGGTCGCCGAGTTCGCGTGCGGCATCCCGCACCTGCTCAAGGGCGGGTTCAGCGAGAACGTCTCGACCCGGGTCGACGTCTACTCCATCCGGCAGCCGCTCGGCGTCGTGGCCGTGATCTCGCCGTTCAACTTCCCCGCGATGGTGCCGCTGTGGTTCGTCCCGATCGCCATCGCCTGCGGCAACTCGGTGATACTCAAGCCCAGCGAGAAGGACCCCTCGGCGGCCGTGGCCGTGGCCCGCCTGTGGACCGAGGCCGGGCTGCCCGACGGGGTCATGAACGTCGTGCACGGCGACAAGGAGGCCGTGGACGCCCTGCTCACCCACCCCGACGTGCGGGCCGTCTCGTTCGTCGGCTCCACCCCGATCGCCCGCTACGTCTACGAGACCGGCACCGCGCACGGCAAGCGGGTGCAGGCGCTCGGCGGCGCCAAGAACCACCTGCTCGTGCTGCCCGACGCCGATCTCGACCTGGCGGCCGACGCCGCCGTCAACGCCGGCTTCGGTTCGGCCGGCGAGCGCTGCATGGCGATCTCGGCGCTCGTCGCGGTCGACACCATCGCCGACGAGCTCGTCGAGAAGATCACCGACCGGATGCGCAAGCTGCGCACCGGCGACGGCACCCGCGGCTGCGACATGGGCCCGCTGGTCACCGGCCAGCACCGCGACAAGGTCGCCGGGTACGTCGAGGAGGGGGTCGCCGCGGGCGCGCGGCTCGTCGTGGACGGCCGCGAGGGGGACTTCGACGGCGGGGAGGGCGGCTTCTGGCTCGGGCCCACCCTGTTCGACGGCGTCACGCCCGACATGTCCATCTACCGCGACGAGATCTTCGGCCCCGTGCTGTCCGTCGTCCGCGTGCGCTCCTACGACGAGGGCCTCGGCCTCATCAACGCCAACCCGTACGGCAACGGCACGGCCATCTTCACCAACGACGGCGGAGCGGCGCGGCGCTTCCAGAACGAGGTGGAGGTCGGCATGGTGGGCATCAACGTGCCGATCCCGGTGCCGGTGTCGTACTACTCCTTCGGCGGCTGGAAGAACAGCCTGTTCGGGGACACCCACGCGCACGGCACGGAAGGCGTGCACTTCTTCACCCGCGGCAAGGTCGTCACCTCCCGGTGGCTCGACCCGTCGCACGGCGGGCTCAATCTCGGTTTTCCGCAGAACGACTGACACCACTGCGATCAATCAGCCGAGAGCGCCAGTCGGCGCTCTTGGCTTTTGCCATTATATGGTCTTATTGTGGCTGTCTCCAAGCGACCGGGCGCCCCGGAGGGAGCTGCATGGACGGCTACGGCATCGACTCCTTGCCCGGGTTTCCCCGCGCGGTGACGTTGTGCGAGGTCGGCCCCCGCGACGGGCTGCAGAACGAAGCCGGGCTCGTGCCGGTCCAGGTGAAGGTCGAGCTCGTCGAGCGGCTGGTCGACGCTGGGCACACCGTGGTGGAGACGACGAGCATGGTGCACCCGGCGTGGGTGCCCCAGCTCGCCGACGCCGAGGAGGTGCTCCGGCGGATCGACCGCAGGCCCGGGGTGCGCTATCCGGTCCTCGTGCCCAACCTGCGCGGGCTTGAGCGCGCGCTCGACCTCGGCGTCACCGACGTCGCGGTGTTCGGGTCGGCCACCGAGAGCTTCGCCAGGGCCAACCTCAACCGCGGCGTCGACGAATCGCTGGAGATGTTCGCCCCGGTCGTCGCCCGTGCCCGGGAGGCCGGGCTGCGCGTCCGCGGCTACCTGTCGATGTGCTGGGGCGATCCCTGGGAGGGCGCCGTCCCGATCCCGCGGGTGGTGTCCGTGGCCACGAGGCTCCTCGGGCTCGGCTGCACCGAACTCGCTCTCGGCGACACCATCGGCGTCGCCACCCCCGGGCGGGTCGTCGCGCTTATTGGCGCGCTCCGCGCCGCCGGGGTCGCGCTCGACCGGATCGCGGTGCATTTCCACGACACCTACGGGCAGGGCCTGGCCAACTGTCTCGCCGCCCTGCAGCGCGGTGTCACGACCGTCGACGCCGCGGCGGGCGGGCTCGGCGGCTGCCCGTACGCCAGGAGCGCCACCGGCAATCTCGCCACCGAGGACCTGCTCTGGCAGCTCGACGGACTCGGCGTGCACACCGGCGTCGACCTCGCCAAGCTCGTCGAGACGAGCGTCTGGCTGGCCGGGGAGCTCGGCCGCCCGAGCCCGTCGCGGACGGTCCGGGCCCTGTCCGGCGCCTGACGCACCCCGGCCGGGGCGGGCCCGCGGCCTGGCGGCAGCATGCGCTCGGACGAGCGGCGCCGCGCCGGCCCCGCCGAGGAAACGGCGACGTCAAGTATGGGATCTGCCTCTTCCCAGCCGGAATGTGTTGCCATATTATGGCAACGAATCGCACGGAGGGCGGAGACGATGTCTGGACTCGACCCCATGGCCCCGGTCCACGAGGGAGCTCGATGAGCTGGCCCCGGGTGCTGCTCCCCGAGTCGCTGGAGGAACTCCTGGAGCTCCGGGAGCGGCACGGGAGCGACACCGCACTGCTGGCGGGCGGAACCGCGTTGATGAACCGGATCCGCACCGGCGAGGACACCCCCGCCGCGCTCCTCGCGATGGGACGGCTGAGCGAGCTGCGCGGGATCGAGGCCGGCGCGGGGAAGCTGCGGATCGGCGCGCTGGTGACCCACCGGCAGCTGGAGCGGTCGGCCACGGCCCGCGCGGCCCTGCCGCTGCTCACGTCGGTGGTGTCGCTCGTCGCCAACCGGCGGGTGCGGAACGTGGGCACCCTGGGCGGCAACGTCAGCGACGCGGACTACGGCTACGACCCGCCAGGTGTGCTGCACGCCCTCGGTGCGCGGGTCACACTGCGCTCGAAACACGCCTCCAGGGAGCTCACCCTTGACGAGTTCCTCTTCGGCCACCACCGGACCGCGCTGGCCGGCGACGAGGTCATGACGGGGGTCGAGGTGCCCCTCCCGGCCGGCGACGCCGACTGGGTCTATCTGAAGCACCTCACCCGGTCGGCCGAGGACCGCCCGGCCCTCAGCGTGTGCGCCCTCGCGCGGCAGGACGCCGACGGCCGGTGCTCGGACCTGCGGATCTCGGTGCGTGCCGCTCGCCCGGTTCCGATGCGGGTGGAGGCGGCGGAGGCGATGGCCCGCGGCCGGAGCCTGGCCGACGGGGAGCTCGTCGCGGAGATCGCAGAGGCGTACGCGCGGGCGTCCGACCCGGTCGACGACCTGCGCGCCTCCGCCGCGTACCGCAGGCGCCTCGTCCCGGTCCTCGTCCGGCGCGCGCTGGAGGATCTCGGAAACCGCAGACGACGGGCGGTGAAGGTGTGACCATCCAGCAGACCGGTGTCGTCGGGCGTCCCGTCGCCATGGTCGACGCCGACGTACGGGTCACCGGAAAGATCGACTACGTCATCAACCTGGACGTGCCGGACATGTGCCATGCCGCCGTCCACCGCAGCGACCGGCCGCACGCGCTCATCCGGAACATCGACCTCTCCGCGGCCCTGACGGTCGCCGGAGTCGTGGGCGTCCTCACCCGCGCGGACTTCGCCCCGCACACCGGCGTCGACCCCTACTACGGGTCCGTCATCCGCGACCAGCCGGTCGTCGCGATCGACAAGGTCCGCTACGTCGGGGAGCCGGTGGCCGTGGTCGCGGCCTCGACCGAGGAGGCGGCCCGCGAGGCGGCCGCGCTGATCAAAGTCGAGTACGAGGACCTCGACCCCGTCTACGACGTGGACGAGGCGCTGGCGGACCCGGCGCCCCTGCTGCACGACCGGGACGCCCGGCCCGCCGGGTCCTTCGTCACGGTGATCCCGGTTCGCTCCCACGGCGGGAACGTCTGCAACCGGTTCGCGCTGAGACACGGCGACGTCGAACGCGGCCTGGCCGAGGCCGACCACGTCTTCGAGGACGTTTTCACGAGCCCGGCGGTCGCGCACGTGGCGATGGAGCCGCACGTGGCGGTGGCCTGGACCGAGGGCGACCGGCTGGTGGTGTGGAGCTCGACGCAGACGCCGTACGCGGTGCAGCACGAGCTCGCCGGCCTCTTCGACCTGCCGCACGCGAAGGTCCAGGTCAAGGTGCCCTCGCTCGGCGGCGGCTACGGCGGGAAGGTCTACGCCAAGATCGAGCCGATCGTCGCGGCGCTCACCAGGAAGCTCGGCCGGCCCGTGAAGCTCACGCTCAGCCGGGCCGAGGACATGATCTCCCTGACCAAGCACGCGGTGCGGATCACGCTCACCACGGGCGTCACCTCCGACGGCCGGCTGGTGGCCCGGCGGGTGCGCGCGCTCTACAACGCCGGCGCGTACGCCGACATCAGCCCGCGGCTGATCACCAACGGCGGCGCCGCCACCCCGGGCCCCTACCGCACGCCGAACGTCGAGGTCGAGTCGTACGCCGTCTACACGAACCTGCCGCCGGCCGGCGCCTTCCGCGGGTTCGGCGTCACGCAGGCCGCGTGGGCGTACGAGCGGCAGCTGGACATGATCGCCGGCCGCCTGGGGCTCGACCCGATCGAGCTGCGGCTGCGCAACCTGCTCCGCGAGGGGGAGCAATACCCCACGGGCGAGACGCTGCACGACTTCGACCTCGTCCGCGTGCTGTCGGAGGCGACCGCGGCGATCGGCGCCGTGCCCCTCGACCAGCCCGCCGACCCGCGCAGGCGGCGCGGCCGCGGCTGCGCGGTGATCATGAAGGCGACGGTCACGCCGACGACGTCCACCGCCTGGGTCAAGATGGAGCGCGACGGCAGCATCGACGTGCTCACCTCGACCGTCGAGATGGGGCAGGGGTCCCGGACGGTCCTCGCGCAGATCGCGGCCGACGCCCTGGCGGTCGACCTCGATCACGTGCGGATGGTCGATCCCGACACCGACGTCACGCCGTTCGACCAGTCGACGACGTCGTCGCGCTCGACGTACTCGATGGGGCACGCCGTCGAGCTGGCCGTGGCCGACGTGCGCGGCAAGCTGCTCCACCTGGCCGCTGAGCTGCTGGAGAGCCCCGCCGACGCGCTGGAGCTCCACGCGGGGACCGTCCGGGTCAGGGACCGTCCCGAGGTGGCCGTCTCCTACCGCGACGCTCTGACGCGCACCCTCACCGGGTCCGTGCTGGGCTCCGGCTCGTACGTCACCAAGGGCGGCCTCGACCCGGAGACCGGGCAGGGCATCGGCTCGGTGCACTGGCACCAGGGGGCGGGCGCGGCCGAGGTCGAGGTGGACCGCGAGACCGGGAAGATCACGGTGCTGCGCTACCACTCGGCCGTCTACGCGGGGCGGGTGATCAATCCCGCGACGGCCCGGCTCCAGGTTCAGGGCAGCGCGATGTTCGGGCTCGGCCAGGCGCTGTTCGAGGAGCTGAAGTACGACGACGGCCGCCTGCTCAACGCGAACCTGGACGACTACCGCATTCCCGCCTTCGGCGACGTCCCGGGGGAGCTGACGGCGACGCTGCTCGAAGCCGAGACCGACCCCGAGGTCCACGGCATCGGCGAGACGGCGTTGCCGCCGGTGATCCCCGCCATCGCCAACGCGGTGCGCGACGCGGTGGGCGTCGAGCTCACGGACGCGCCCTTCACGGCGGAGCGCGTGCTGGAGGCCCTGGACCGCCTGGAGGAGCCGCATGTCCGAGCACATTGACCTGAAGCTGCGCGTCAACGGCCGCGAGGTGTCGCTGCGCTGCGCGCCGAGCGAGCCCCTCTCTCTCGTCCTGCGCCGCGAGCTGCGGCTGTTCGGGGTGCGCGAGACCTGCTCGATGGGCGTCTGCGGGGCGTGCACCGTGCTGCTCGACGGCCGGGACGTCACCGGCTGCCTACTGCCGGCCGTGGCGGCGGAGGGGCACGAGATCACCACCGTCGAGGGGCTGGACGGGCCCGGCGGGCTGCATCCGGTCCAGCGGAAGTTCGTCGAGAAACAGGCGTTCCAGTGCTCGTACTGCACGCCCGGGTTCGTCCTGGCGACGATCGCGCTGCTCGCGGACGGGCCGCCGGCCACGGCGGCCGAGGTCCGCGAGGCGCTGGGCGGGTGCATGTGCCGCTGCGCCAGCTACGAGTTCATCGAGCAGGCGGTCCTGGAGCTCGCCGACGAGGTACGACGGAGCGGAGCCCCGGAGCTCGCCGACGAGGCGCGACGGAGCAGAGCCTCGGAGCTCGCCGACGGGGCGCGGCGGGAGAGGGCACCGGAGTGAGGACGATCCGCGCCTGCGTGGTCCAGTCGGCGGTGACGCTGTTCGACCGCGACGCCAACCGGGAGAGGGCGCTCCGCGCCGCCGACGAGGCCCTGTCCACGGGAGCCGACCTCGTCGTCCTGCCCGAGCTGGCCAACGCCGGATTCCTGGAGTGCGGGGACGTCGATCGGCACGTGCGCTTCAGCGAGCAGGCCGAGACGGCGGCCGGTCCGTTCGTGTCGGGGCTGCGCGAGGTCGCCGCCGGACGCGGCCACGTCGCGGCCGGGTTCCTCGAACAGGGGGCGCCGCCCACGGGCCGGCTGTTCAACTCGCTGGCCCTGACCTGCCCCGACGGCACGCTGCACGTCTATCGCAAGACGCACCTGCCCAGGAACGAGAAGCTGCTGTTCACCCGAGGCAACGAGCTACAACCGGTCGAGACCGAACTCGGCGCGGTCGGCCTGCTGGTGTGCGCCGACAACTCCTTCCCCGAGGCGGCCAGGACGCTGGCGCTGCGCGGCTGCGAGGTGCTGGTCGTGTCGCTGGCGGCCGGCCGGCTCCCCAACCCGTCCCTGTACTCCTCGATCGCGGTCACCCGGGCCTACGAGAACCAGGTCTACGTCGTCTCGGCCAACCAGGCAGGGCCTTCGGAGACCGGTGTCTTCGCAGGGAACAGCACGATCGCCGCGCCGGACGGCACGCTCCTCGCCGAGCTGGACGAGGCCGAGGGCAGCGCGCACGCCGTGCTCGATCCGGAGCTGCTGCGGCGGGAGCGGCTGCGCCAGACGCGGTACGCCGATCGCCGCGCCGACCTCTACGGGCCGCTGGCGGCCACCTGATGCCGGTCGAGGCAGAGCAGAAAGGAGCAGCGGCATGACCGTGGATCTCGTGATCCGCAACGGCTGGGTCGTCGGCCCCCAGGAGCGCTTTCACGGCGGGGTCGCGATCGACGGCGCGAAGATCGTGCTCGTCGGCCCGGACGCCGCCCTGCCGCGGGCGCGGCGCGTCATCGACGCCGAGGAGCACTTCGTGATCCCCGGGCTGATCGATCCGCATGTGCACATGACCAGCGAAGAGGACCCGTCGATCGCCGAAGGGCTGGAGGCGAACCTGCCGGTCCAGACCCGCGGCATGGCCCACGGCGGGGTGACGAGCTTCGGCCACTTCGCCGGCGGATCGCACGAACCGCTGGGGGAGCAGCTGCGCACCACGATCGGTTGCTTCGACCGCTGGTCGCTCGTGGACGGCTTCCTGCACGCGTTCGTGATGCGGCGCGCCTCCCTGGCCGCGCTGCCGGAGGCCTGGGCGCTGGGCGTCACCTCGTTCAAGCACTTCTTCACCGCCTACGGCCGGCGCGGGCTGGAGGACGAGGGCCTGGGGTCGATCTTCTCGCCGGTGGACTCGGACGTGCTGCTGGAGTCGATGACGTGGATCGCCGCGCAGGGCTCGCCCGGCCTCGCGATGGCCCACGCCGAGGACGGCGACATGGTCGAGCTGAGCAGCAGGCGGCTGGCCGAGGCGGGACGCCGGGACCTGGCCGCGTGGAGCGCGGCGCGCCCGGCGATCGCCGAGGCCACCCGCGTGCGCCAGGCGATCGCCCTGTCCGACTTCACCGGCTGCCCGCTGTACGTCGTCCACGTGACGACCGCGACGGCCGCCGAAGAGATCGCGCGGGCACGGGCCCGGGGCACCCGGGTCACCGGCGAGACGGGCCCGCACTGGCTGACCCACCACGCCGGCATGGAAGAGGAGATCGGCTGCTGGGGAAAGGTCAACCCGCCGCTCAGGACTCCGGCCGACGGCGACGCGCTCTGGGGCGGCCTGGCCGCCGGCTCGATGTCGTGCCTGGGCACCGACGACGGCACCGGCGGACGCACCCGCGAGACCAAGGAGAAGGGCGGCGGCAAGCACGGCAACATCTGGGCCGCGCGCCCCGGCGTACGCGGGGGATCCGAACACCTGCTCCCGGTCATGATGACCTACGGCGTCCACCGCGGACGCCTGACCATGGAACAGCTCGTGGCCGCCGGATCGGCCAACACGGCCCGCGCCTTCGGGCTGTTCCCCCGCAAGGGACTGCTCGCCCCGGGAGCCGACGCCGACGTCGTGATCGTCGACCCGGAGCGGGAGGCGGACGTGGACGCGCGCTTCTACCGCGGCCTGTGCGAGGTCAGCGTCTACGAGGGCGAGCGGCTGCGGGGCATGGCCCGTACCACGCTGGTGCGCGGCCGAGTGATCGTCGACAACTACGAAACCGCCGCGGAGGCGGGGACCGGCCGCTACGTCGGCCGGGGTCCCGCCGCGCGCCGACCACGGAACGAGGTCACCGCATGAAGCTGGGTATCCAAAGCCTGCAGTTCACGAGCTCCAGGGAACGACCGATGGCCGAGCAGTTCGAGGACGCCCTCGAAAGCCTCCGCCACGCCGACGAGGGAGGGTTCGACTGGATCTCGGCCTCGCAGCACTGGATGTCCGCGCCCACCGTCTGGCCGCAGCCCTTCCCCTGGATCAGCCACATGGCGGCCCGGTTCCGGAACGTCGGCTTCATGACGCAGATGCTCGTGCTCCCCCTGCACAACGCGGTCGACGTCGCCGAGCAGGTGGCCACGATCGACCACCTCACGCGGGGCCGGCTCATCCTCGGCTGCGCCAACGGCTACCGCGAGCTGGAGCTCAACGCCGCCGGCGTCTCGCGCAAGGACCGGACGAGCCGGGTGGAAGAGGGCATCGCCCTGATGAAGGAGCTCTGGAGCGGCCGGCCCGTCCGGTTCGAGGGCCGCTGGTGGAACGTCCAGGGCGGCCAGATGGGCTACGCCCCCTATCAGGACCCGCACCCGCCGATCGTCCTCGCCGCGCAGAGCGCCGGCGCGACCAGGCGCGCCGCCCGGATCGCCGAGGGCGTCTTCTTCGGCCCGCAGGCCACCTTCGCCGAGATCGAGCCGCTGATCGCCCTCTACCGGCAGACGGCCGGGGAGCACGGGCGCGAGCCCGGCATCGTCGGCGCGGGCCGCGCGATCATGATCGCCGACTCGCGCGAGGCGGCGATCCGCAGCGCCCACGCCTACGCCGAGAAGACGATGAAGATGTACGCCGGCTGGGACATGCAGGAACGCAACATGACGAGCCTCGCGCTGGAGGGTGACCCCGACGAGTGGGCGATCATCGGTCGCCCCGAGGACTGCGTCGAGCAGATCCTCCGGGCGCACGAGGTGGGCCTGACCCACATCACGCTGACCGCCTACAACCTGCCCGCCGGCCAGCAGGAACGCGTCGAGTACGTGCGGCGGCTCGCCGAGGAGGTCGTCCAGCCGGTCAAGCGGGCCCTCGCCCCCGCCACGTCCAGCGCCTGAAGCCCATCCCGCCCAGCCTTGAGGAGATCACGTGTTCGACCTCACCCCTGAGCAAAGAGAGATCCGCGACGTCGCGCGCCGCGTCGCCGAAGAGAACTTCATGAAGCGCAACCTCGAGTGGGAGGAGACCGGGGAGTTCCCCTGGGCCAACCTCCGCCTGCTCGCCGAGACCGGGCTGCTCGGGGCCACGATCCCCGAGGAGTACGGGGGCGGCGGCGGCTCCTGGATGGAGGGCGCGCTCATCCTGGAGCAGCTCGGCCGCAGCTGCTACGTCACGGCCATGGCCGCGCTCGGCGAGATCGGCGTGCAGACGCAGGCGATCGCCGCCTACGGCACCGAGGAGCAGAAACGCCGCTACCTCCCCAGGGTCGCCGCCGGGGAGCTCATCTGCTCGGTGTCGATCACCGAGGCCGACGCGGGTTCGGACATCTGGGCGATGCGCACGACCGCCCGCGACGACGGCGACGAGGTCGTGATCAACGGCGGCAAGATCTTCTGCTCCCGCGCCGACGTCGCCGGGCTCTTCGTGGTGTACGTCCGCTTCTCCGACGAACCCGGCACCCGCCCGATCGGCGCGGTGCTGATCGAGCGCGACACGCCCGGCTTCACGATCGGCGCCGCGGAACGGACGCTCGGCGGCGAGGCGCTCTACAGCCTGTACTTCGACGACGTCCGCATCCCCAGATCCAACGTCCTGGTGCGCGAGGACGGGTTCCGCCGCATGCTCACCGCGTTCAACGGCCAGCGGTGCCTGAACGCGTCCATCTCGATCGGCATCGCCCAGGGCGCGCAGGACGCCGCGGTGGCCTACGCCAAGGAGCGCCACCAGGGCGGCTCGCGCCTGGCCGACCACCAGGGCATCCAGTGGATGCTCGCCGACAACGAGATCGAGATCCAGGCGGCGCGGCAGCTCGTGTGGCGCGCGGCGGCCAAGGCGTCCGGCGGCTTCCCGACCCGTTCTGAGGCCGCCGTGGCGAAGGTCTTCGCGAACGAGATGGCGCTGCGCGTGACCGACCGCGTCGTGCAGATCTTCGGCGGCCACGGCTGGCTGCGGGAGTTCCCCGCCGAGCGTTATCTCCGCTGGGCCCGCTACGGTCCGCTGGGCGGCGGCACCCCGCAGATCCAGCGCAACGGCATCGCCAGGGAGCTGCTCAGATGACCGCGCAGCTGCTGGAGCACGAAGGAAAGAGCCTCATCCGCCAGGCCGGCATTCCGGTGCCGGACGGCGCGCCGGCGGCGAGCGCGGCCGAAGCGGGACGGCTGGCGGCGGGCCTGGGGCCGCGGGTCGCGGTGAAGGCCCAGGTTCCCACCGGCGGGCGGGGCAAGGCGGGCGCGATCCGCCTCGTGGACCGGGGCCGGGCCGCGGAGACGGCGGCGGAGTTGCTGGGCTCCGTCGTCAAGGGGCACGAGGTCCGCGAGGTCCTGGTCGAGGAGGCGCTCGACGTCGAGGCGGAGCTATTCGTCGCGGTCACCGTGGACGCGCGGGCCAGAACCCCCGTCCTGCTGGTCGGCGGCGCTGGCGGCGTCGAGGTGGAGGCGGAGCCGCGGCTCGTCGGGCGCGTGGCGTACCCGCTGCGCAGGGGGCTGCGGGCGGCGGACGTCTGGCGGGCCGCCGAGCGGGCGCGGCTGTCGCCGGAGCAGACCGCGGGCCTGCTGTCCGTGGCCCGCGCGGTCGACCGGGTGTTCCGCGAGCAGCGCGCCCACCTCGTGGAGATCAACCCGCTCGTCCGGCCTCGGGGGAGCGGGCGCCTGGTCGCCGCCGACGTCCGCGTCATCCCCGACGCCGCGCTCGACGGGCGTCCGAGAGCAGACCCGGTCCAGGAGGCGAGCAGGGCGCTGGGGTTCGACTTCGTGCTGCTCGACCCGGCGGGCGACGTCGGGCTGCTCACCACGGGCGCGGGGGCGTCCATGATGCTGGTCGACCTGCTCGGCGCGGCGGGGCTGGCTCCCGTCAACTTCTGCGACCTGCGCACCGGCAGCCTGCGGGGCGATCACGGCCGCCTGGCCTTCGTCCTGGACCGGCTGCGGGAGACGAGCGCGCGCGTGATTGTCGTCAACGTGTTCGCCGGCATCACCGATCTCGACGAGGTCGCGACCCTGCTCGTGCGCGCTCTGCGGGAACGCCCCGTCGACCTGCCCGTCGTGGTGCGGCTGGAGGGGCGGGGCGCGGCGGCCGCCCGCCGCGCGCTGGAGGGGCACGGCCTGCGTACGGCGACGTCCCCGGAGGAGCTGGTCGAGATCGCGGTGGCTCTGGGAGGGCGGCGATGAGCCTGTTCCTGGACGCCGGGAAAGCCGTCCTCATCCAGGGCATCACCGGCAGGGCGGCGGCCCGGCACGCGGAGTACATGCGCGAGTACGGCACCGGCGTGGTCGCCGGCGTCGCCCCGGGGCGCGGCGGGCGCACCGTGGGGGGCGTGCCGGTGTTCGACACCGTCGCGGGCGCGGTCGAGGCGACCGGCGCACGTACCAGCGTGGCGTTCCTGCCGCCGGGCGCGGTCGGAGACGGCCTGGTCGAGGCCGCCGAGGCCGGGATCGAGCTGTGCGTCAGCGTCACAGAAGGCGTCCCGCTGCACGACGTGCTCGACGGCCTCGAAGCCGCCGGCCACAACGGGATGCGCGTGATCGGCCCGAACTGTCCCGGGGTGCTCAGCGCCGGCCGGTACCTGCTCGGGTTCCTGCCGGCGGCGATCACCGTCCCGGGGCCGGTCGCGGTGCTCGCGCGCAGCGGCACCCTCTCGTACGAGGCCGTCCACGCGCTCGCCCGGCACGGCGTCGGGGTGAGCCTGTGGGCCGGCGTCGGGGGAGACCGGGTCAAGGGCTCGGCCTTCGCCGACCTGCTGCCGGACGTGCTGGACGATCCCCGGACGGAGGCCCTCGTGCTCGTCGGCGAGATCGGCGGCACGGACGAGGAGGACGTGGCCGCGCTGCTCGACGGCCGCGGGCTGCCGGCCGTGGCGCTGCTCGCGGGCGCGAGCGCGCCGGAGGGGATCGCCCTGGGGCACGCCGGCGCCATCATCGAGGGCGGCGTCGGCACCGTCGAAGGCAAACGCCTGCGGCTGGAGGAGGCCGGCATCCCCGTCGTCCGGCGCCCGTCGGAGATCCCGGTCGCGCTCACCCGCCGCGGCCTCGCGAGAACGGGAGCCGCCTTGTGACGAACCGCACCGATCTCGTCCGCTCACGCACGATGACCGGCGGGGACGCCATCGTCGGCGCCCTGCTCCGCGGCGGCGTCGACACCGTCTTCGCGCTGCCCGGCGTGCAGATCTACGGCCTGGTCGACGCGCTGGCCAGAGCGGGGGACGCGGTAAGAGTCCTCTCGCCCCGGCATGAGCAGGCCGCCGCCTACATGGCGCTCGGCTACGCCAGGGCGACCGGGCGGAGCGGGGTCTACGCCGTCGTCCCCGGCCCCGGGATGCTCAACTCCGCCGCCGGGCTGTCGGCCGCGTACGCCGGTAGCACGCCCCTGGTGTGCCTGACCGGCCAGGTGCCGTCACGGTTCCTGGACGCCGGCCTGGGCCACCTGCACGAGATGCCCGACCAGCTGGCCACGATGCGGACGCTCACCAAGTGGGCCGCCCGCATCGACGGGCCCGCCGACGCGCCCGCGCTGGTGGCCGAGGCGCTGCGCCGGGCGAGCGGCGGGCGGCCGCTCCCGGTCGCCCTCGAAATGGCCTGGGAGGTGTTCGATCAGCGGGCAGACGTGGACTTCCCCGAGCCGATCGCCCCCGAGCCCGCTCCCACCCCGGACGACAAGGCGCTGGAGCGGGCGGCGGAGGCGCTGGCCGCCGCCCGCAACCCGATGCTCATGGTGGGGAGCGGCGCGTTCGGCGCCGCCGCCGAGGTGCTGGAGCTCGCCGAGCGCCTGCAGGCGCCGGTCGTGTCCTACCGCAGCGGGCGCGGCATCGTGCCCGGCGATCACTACCTGGGCTTCACCTGCGCGGAGGGGTTCGAGCGGTGGCACGAGACCGACGTCCTGGTCGGCATCGGCAGCCGGCTCGAACTCCTGTGGTACCGCTGGCCCGACCGGCCCGACGACCTGACGATCATCGACGTCAACCTCGACGCCGAGCACGCCGGGCGGGTCGGGGCCGCTGTGCCGCTGGTCGGCGACGCGGCGCCGACGACGGCGGCGCTGCTGCGGCTGCTAGGGGACGTGCGGCGGCCCTCCCGGCGCGCGGAGTTCGACGCGCTCAAGGCGGCCGTACAGCGGGAGATCCGGCGCCGCGCACCCCACGCGGGTCACCTCGCGGCGATCCGCGAGGTGCTGCCGCGCGACGGGTTCTTCGTGGACGAGATGTGCCAGGCCGGGTTCGCCTCGTGCTACGCGTTCCCGGTCCACGAGCCGAGGACGTTCGTCAGCTTCGGCGGGTTCGGCGCGCTCGGCCAGGGATACCCGACGGCGCTGGGCGTGCAGGCCGCCCATCCGGACCGGCCGGTCGTGTCGATCTCCGGCGACGGCGGCTTCCAGTTCGCCCTGCAGGAGCTCGCGACCGCCATGCAGTACGGGCTGAACGTCGTCGCCGTCGTCTTCGACAACCAGGCGTACGGCAACGTGCTGCGCGACCAGGAGAACGGCTACGGCGGACGCGTCCTGGGCGCGCGGCTGCGCAACCCGGACTTCGTGGCCCTGGCGCGAAGCTACGACATGCCCGCCGAACGGGCACGCGGCCCGGCCGAGCTGGCGGCCGCGCTCGACCGGGCGCTCGCCCGCCGCGAGCCGGCGCTCATCGTGGTGCCGGTCGACGCCCACCGGGAGCCGTCGCCCTGGCCGTTCATCCAGCCTCCCCCACGGGCGGGGCGGCCGACGTGACGCGCCGCTCAGCGCGGGCGCGGCGGATCGCCGTAGGCCTCCTTGGCCATGGGCCCCCACGCGTCCGTGACCTCGTCGGCGGCCTGCCTGACCGCCGCGGTCAGCTGCTGGGTGTAGGCCCGCTTGGCCCGGGAGCTGGGGATGACGATCGAGATCGCGGCGTCCACGGCGTGCCGGGAGGACCAGACGGGCGCGGCGACGGCCCAGGCCTCCGGGTCGGTCCCGCGGTCGTTGATCGCGTATCCCCTGCGGCGTACGCGCTGCAGTTCCTCGTGCAGCTCCTCGAACGTCGCGAACCGGCTGTGGCCTTCGGCCCGCCACTCGTCCGGGCCGGGCACCAGCGAGCGCAGCCGCTGCTCGGACGCCCAGGCCAGGAGCACCTGGCCGCCGGCCAGGCCCGACCACGAGGGGAAGCGGGTGCCGGCGGGGTTGTAGGCGGAGATCAGCTTGTGCCCGTGGTGGGCGTCGATGTGCACGCACTCGCCGCCGTCGAGCGCGTCGAGGATGACCGTCTCCTTCGTCTCGTCGCACAGCCGCGCGAGGATCGGGGCGGCGACCGCGATGATGCTGCGCGCCCGGGCGATCATCTCGAGCCGGGCGATGCGCGGGGAGATGCCGTAGCGGCCCGTCTCGCGGTCGAGGATCAGGAGGTCGTGTCCTTCGAGGACCAGGAGCAGCCGCCGCACCGTGCTGGGCGCCAGATCGAGCTCCTCGCTGATCTCCGTCAGCGTGCGTGAGGACTTGGCGATCGAGAAGGAGCCCAGCACGTCCAGCATCCGCTGGGCGGAGCGCAGGGGTTGCGTGCTTTCCGATCGGACTTTCGGCACGGTCCACCTTCCATTGTCACTTTGGCCACCTGCCACATAATGGCACTTCTCGCCGGGGGTGGCCGCATCCGGTCGAGCACGTCCCCGCGCGGGCGCGCGAAAGAAGGGAAAATCCCCGATGGCCTACGTCATCACCCAGCCCTGCGTCGGCCGCAAGGAGGCCTCCTGCGTCGAGGTCTGCCCGGTGGACTGCATCCACCCCACGCCGGACGAGCCCGGCTACGCGGAGGCCGAGCAGCTCTTCATCGACCCCGGCGAATGCATCGAGTGCGACGCCTGCGTGACGGCGTGCCCGGTCGAGGCCGTCCAACCCGAGTGGGAGCTGCCCGACGCGTGGGCGCACTTCGCCGAGCTGAACGCGCGCTTCTACACGCCCGGCTGACCAGCGGTCATGGGGTGCGACCCCTTGACAGGCCGAACATTCCGTTGCCACTATATGAAAAACAAAGAGGCGCTGATCGAACGAACGGGACGCGCCTCCAGCCTCTCCAAGGGGCGATGCCGAGACGTCACCGGCACCCGCGCCCCACGCGGCTCCCTTCGATCGCGTGCGATCCCTTCTGACACCCCGGCCGCCGGCACCGGATCCGGCCGATCCGCAACGATTTTGGAGGTCAGAGATGACCGAGCCCCAGGTTCTCGACCGTCCCCCGGCCGAGGGCGCGCAGAAGGTCACCCTCGTCGACTGCGACATCCATCCGCTGCCGGCCTCGCCCGGCGAACTCATGGCGTACCTGCCGGAGAAGTGGCGCAGCCACCTGGCCCGGTTCGGCACGCGCTGGCAGCTGGCCCAGTACCCGAAGGTCGGCGGCTTCGCCGTGCGCGCCGACGCCTGGCCGGAGGAGGGCCTGCCGGGCAGCAGCGTGGAGCTGATGCGGACCCAGCACCTCGACCAGTACGGCGTCGACTACGGGATGCTCAACTTCGACCACGACGAGCGCGGCCACCGCGAGCTCGCGGTCGAGTTCGCGCGGGCGATCAACGACTGGGTGGCCGAGAAATGGCTCGCGGCCGAGCCCCGCCTGCTCGGCTCCATCGTCGTCCCCTGGGAGCACCCCGAGCTCGCGGTGCGCGAGATCGAGCGGCGCGTCGCAGAGGGCCGCCAGTGGGTGCAGGTCGCGCACCCGCTGGAGGGCGCCGAGCCGCTGGGCAGCCGGAAGTACCGGCCGATCTACGAGGCCGCCGCGGCCCACGGCCTGCCCGTCCGCATGCACGTCGGCCAGTACGGCCTGCACAACGGCACGGGCTGGCCCTCCTACTACTTCGAGGAGCACGTGGACGCCGCCCTGGCGACCCGCGCCCAGCTGCTCAACATGGTCTGCGAGGGCCTGTTCGACGCGGTCCCCGGCGTGAAGATCGTCCTGGTCGAGGGCGGCGTCACCTGGGCCACGTCGCTGCGCTGGGCGCTCGACAGCGCCTTCGAGCAGTTCGGCGCGGAGACCGGGCTCCCGCGCAGGCCGTCGGAGTATCTCGACGAGAGCGTCTGGTACACGACCCAGCCCATCGAGGAACCCGACGATCCACGAGATCTCGCCAGGCTCATCGAGCACGGCCGGCTGGAGAGCCGGCTGCTGTTCTCCACCGACTACCCGCACTGGGACTTCGACGCCCCGACGCAGTCGCTGCCCCGCTCCCTGCCGAAGGAGACGCGCGAGCGCATCTTCGCCGGCAACGCGTGCGAGCTCTACGGGCTGCCCCGATGATCGACACCGACGTCCACGTCGCCCCCGCGTCCTGGGACGCCCTGTACCCCCACCTCGACCCGGGCTGGCGGAAGTACCTCGAGGAGCGGCGCGTCACCGGCTTCCACGTCCCCACCGTCGACCTGGAGGGCCTGCGGTACGCGTACCCGCCGGTCAGCCGGCCCCAGGCCCCGCCCGCCACGTACGCGGAGCTGAAGGAGCGCTTCCTCGACGGGTCGGCGGCGGGCCACGTGGTCCTCAACTGCCTGACGATGTTCGAGCTCAACCGCAACCCGTACTTCCAGGCCGGGGCCGCGGCGGCGCTCAACGACTGGCTGCGCGACGAATGGCTCGAACGGGACGCCCGCCTGCGGGCGAGCCTGGTCGTCCCCTGGCTGGATCCCGACGGCGCGATCGCCGAGATCGAGCGCGCCGGGGGCGACCCCCGCTTCGTCCAGGTGCTGCTGCCGGTCCGGGCCGAGGCCCCCTGGGGGCAGAAGGCGTTCCACGGGATCTACGCGGCCGCCGCCGAGCGGGGGCTGGCGATCGCGCTGCACGCCTGGGGCCCGCCCAACCACGCGGACAACACGAAGGGGTACACCACGACGTACGTCGAGGACTACCTCGGGAACGCCACGATCGCGCAGCAGCACCTCGTGAGCCTCGTCGCGGAAGGCGTGTTCGTGCGCTTCCCCGGCCTGCGGTTCGTGATCGCGGAGTGCGGATTCACCTGGCTCCCGTCCATCACCTGGCGCATGGACAAGGACTGGAAGGGCCTGTGGCCCGAGATCCCGTGGGTCAGGGAGCGGCCCTCGTTCTACGTGCGGCGCAACGTCCGCCTGACGACCACGCCCGGCCACCTCGGCGGCGCCACGCCCGAGCAGGTGCGCGAGCTGGTCAGGATCATCGGCCCGGAGCTGCTGCTGTACGCGAGCGACTTTCCGCACGAGCACGGGGATCCCGGCCGGCTCCTCGGCGCGCTCGGCGAGGCGGACCGGGCGGCGATCCTCGCCGGCAACGCCACCGAGCTGTACGACCTGAGGGACGCGAGGGTGTGATGGCCCTCGAAACCCCGGGCAAGGGTGTCGTGGTGGCCCCGCTGTCCGCCTTCCCCTCCGGGTCGCGCCGGATCGTGAAGGTCGCCTCCAGGGAGATCGGCGTGTTCCGGGTCGGCGACTCCTTCTACGCGGTCCGCAACCGCTGCCCGCACCAGGGGGCCCAGCTGTGCCTCGGACACCTGCGGCAGAAGACGGTCTCCGACGCGCCGGGCGTCGTCGGCGTCGACGACGGCCCCCCGCTGATCGTCTGCCCGTGGCACGGCTGGCAGTGGGACGCCGCCACCGGCCAGGCCTACGCCCCGGGCGACCCGAAGGTCCGCAGCTACGGCGTGTCCGTCGAGGCGGGCGCGGACCTCGTGGGGGATCAGCTGGTCGCGGAGACCTACAAGGTGTCCGTCGAGGACGACTACGTCGTGCTCTACGCCTGACCCGGCATCAGGGAGACGCCAGATGAGCAACCCGATCGTCCACTTCAGCGTCGTCGGCCAGGACCCGGACGCGCTCGCCCGCTTCTACACCGAGACCTTCGGCTGGGGCTCGCCCCGGCATCCCGACCCGGCCTCGTCGTTCCTGCAGACCGGCGAGGCCGGCGACCTCACCGGAGTGGTCAAGCCGGACGAACTCGGCGATCCCACCCCGCGGGTCACGATGTGGATCGAGGTCGACGACCTCGACGCCGCGCTGCGCAGGATCGAGGCCCTGGGCGGGCGGGCCGTCGGCGCGACGGCCGTCCTCAGCCAGGGGCCGCGCGTCGCGCGGTTCGCCGATCCGGAGGGCAACGTCATGGGGCTCGCGGAGCGCGGACGCGAGAAGTTCGCCGAGTTCCAGGAACAGGAGGCGCGGCGCCGGGCAGGGCGCTGAACAGCAAGGACAGTCCGGCGGGCCGGTGCCCGCTCGGCATCTCGGGGGAGCGGCCCCGGCCCGCACGCGGGCGCGGCGGCGGAGAACGAGTAACACAACCACGAGGTGTGGAGGCGGTCGTGAAAGAGCACGACGCGACAAACCAGTACCGCCCACTGACCGTAACGCCCATTCCCCGGACGTCCGCCGTCGTCCGCGCGACCGTACGAGGAGCGGCGGCATGACCGCCGGGGCCGCCACCGCGGCGCCGAGCCGCGCCGGCGTGCACTGGCCGGTCGTCACGTTCGCCTTCCTGGCCGTGATCTTCGACGGGTTCGACACCGCGGTCCTCTCGCTCAGCGTGCCGACCCTGGCCGCCGACTGGCGGGTGCCCCCGGCGGAGTTCACCCTGCCGCTCACGCTGACGAGCATCGGCGTGGTCCTTGGCTACCTCGTCTCCGGCACGGCGGCGGCCTGGCTCGGCCGGCGTCGGCTGCTGCTCGCGGGCCTCGCCGTGTTCGGGGTCAGCACCCTGCTCTGCGCCGCGGTCCTGCCGCTGCAGTCGATCGCCGCCCTCGCGGTGGTCCGCCTGGTGACCGGGCTCGGGCTCGGCGCCGTGGTGCCGATCGCCGTCACGTACGCCACCGGCCACAGCGCGGCGGAGCGCCGGGCGACCGTCACCACGATGGTCATGCTCGGCATCACGGTCGGGGTGACCATCAGCGGATTCCTCGGCGGCCACCTCGTCACGGCGGTCGGCGTCGGCGGGGTGTTCGTGATCGGCGGGATCGCGCCGCTCCTGCTGGTCGCGGTCACGGCCTGGAGACTTCCCGCCGACGCGCAGATCGGCCCGGCCGAGGCGGCGCGTGAGGACGCGCACGTGGGCCGGGTCTTCGGGGACGGGCTCCGCGGCAGCACGATCCTGCTCTGGACGTTCGCGTTCTTCGTGTTCATCGCCGTGCACACCCTGCTGTCGTGGGTGCCGACGCTGCTGATGGACTACGGCTTCGCGAGGTCGGAGGCGCCGCTCGGGCTCGCGTTCATCAGCCTCGGAGGTCTCATCGGCGGGCTCGTGCTGGTCCCGCTCACCGCGCGGATCGGCATCGGGCCCAGCCTCGTGCTCATGCCCGCGGTCGCGGTCGGGTGCATGGTCGTCGCCTCGCGCGCCGAGCTGGGCCACACCCCGCTCCTGGTGGTGCTCGGCGGCGCGGGGCTGGGGGTCTTCGCGAGCCAGATCGCCATGATGGCGATGGCCGTCAGCATCTACCCGGACCTGATCCGCACGACGGGCCTGGGCTGGACGGCCGCGCTGGGGCGCATCGGGTCGATCGTCGGCCCCGCCGTGGCGGGACTGCTGCTCGCGCTCGCGCTCCCCGCCCGCGACATCGTCCTGCTGACGACCGTGCCGGTCCTCGTCGGCGTCGCCGCCGCGCTCGTCCTGACGCTGCGCGGACGCCGGCGCGGCCCGTCCCCCACCGACTGAAGCGAGGCCAGGGCATGCGAACGGACCCGCCGCGCGCCGCGGTGATCGGCGCGGGACCGTCCGGCTTCTACACCGCGGAGCAACTGCTCGCCGCCGGTTTCGAGGTCGACCTCATCGACGCGCTCCCCACGCCGTACGGGCTCGTGCGGGCGGGAGTGGCGCCGGACCACGCGAAGATCAAGAGCGTCACCCGGATGTACGCCAGGATCGCCGCGCGGCCGGGCCTGCGCTTCTTCGGCGGCGTCGAGTTCGGCCGCGACATCACCCGCGACGAGCTGCTCGACCGCTTCCACGCGGTGGTCTACGCGGTGGGGGCGGCGGACGACAACCGCCTGGGCATCCCCGGCGAGGACCGGCCCGGCTCGCATCCCGCCACGGAGTTCGTCGCCTGGTACAACGGGCACCCCGACTTCGCCGACCACGGCTTCGGCCTGTCGGCGCGGCGAGCGGTGGTGATCGGGCACGGCAACGTCGCCCTCGACGTGGCGCGCATGCTCGTGTCGGACCCGGCCGAGCTCGCGCGTACCGACATCGCCGACCACGCCCTGCGGGCTCTGGTGCGGTCCGCGGTCCGCGAGGTCGTGGTGCTGGGCCGGCGCGGCCCGGCGCAGGCGGCGTTCACCCATCCGGAGCTGCGCGAGCTGGGCGAGCTGTCGCGCGCCGACGTGCTCGTCGACCCCGCGGAGGCCGAGCCGGACGCGCACAGCGCGGCCTGGCTGGCCTCCGGGGCGGCCGGCCCCACCGCGCGGCGCAACGTCGAGACCCTGCGCGAGTACGCGCGGCGCGCGCCCGCCGGGAAGACGCACCGCGTCGTGCTCAGGTTCGCGCGCTCGCCGGTGGAGATCCTCGGTGGCGCGGACGGATCGGTCAGCGGGCTGCGGATCATGCGCAACCGCATCGAGGCGGGCGCGGACGGCCGCCCGCGGGCGGTGCCGACCGGCGAGGAGGAGGTGATCGGGTGCGGACTGGTGCTGCGCTCGATCGGCTACCGCGGGCGGCCGCTGCCGGGCGTGCCGTTCGACGGGCACCGGGGCGTCATCCGCAACGCGGGCGGCCGGGTGCTCGGCGCGGACGGCGCGCCGTCGCCCGGCGAGTACGCGGTCGGCTGGATCAAGCGCGGGCCCAGCGGCGTGATCGGCACGAACAGGAAGGACGCCGCCGACACCGTCGCCAGGATCGCCGAGGACGCCGCGGCCGGCGCGCTCAACAGCCCCGGCCGGCCCGACGCCGGCGAGGTCGCGGCCTGGCTCGCCGGGCGGGTCCCCGGCCTGGTGCGGTGGGACGGCTGGGAGGCCATCGACCGCCACGAGATCGGCCTCGGCACGCCGCTCGGGCGTCCCAGGGTCAAGCTCGTGCGGCGCTCGGAGCTGGTCGGCGTGGCGCACGGCGAGCCGGGCGTTCAGACCGGTTAACTGCGGCGTCGTAAAATCAGGGAAGACAATTTCTGCCACTATATGGCAATATGAAGTCAAGCTAGCGCTTGCCGCGACGATGGAGAGAGGGCATGCCATGGCCATCGCTCAAGCCGTGCACGACCGAGCCGACGCCTTCGCCGGCTCGTCCCACAAGCTGCTCATCGGCGGGCGATGGGTCGAGGCCGCGGCGGGCGAGACCTTCGCGAGCGTCGACCCGGCCACCGAGGAGGTGCTGGCCGAGGTCGCCCGCGGGCGGGCCGAGGACGTCGGCCGCGCGGTGCGGGCGGCGCGGGCCGCGTTCGCCGACGGCTCACCGTGGCGGCGGATGACGCCCTCCGCGCGCGGGCGGCTGATCTGGCGGATCGCCGACCTCCTGGAGGAGCACGCCGACGAGCTGGCGATGCTGGAGACCCTCGACAACGGCAAGCCCTACGCTCTGGCGTGCGGCGACGTGCGCGGCGCGGCCGACCTGTTCCGCTACATGGCCGGCTGGCCGACGAAGATCGAGGGCGCGACCGTGCCGCTGTCCTCCCTCGCGATGCCCGGCGAGTACCTCGCCT
This sequence comes from Nonomuraea sp. NPDC005650, assembly GCF_040605375.1. Lineage (NCBI taxonomy): Bacteria > Bacillati > Actinomycetota > Actinomycetes > Streptosporangiales > Streptosporangiaceae > Nonomuraea > Nonomuraea sp. NPDC005650. The sequence goes on along the minus strand of NZ_JBEXCR010000013.1, from coordinate 207,989 downwards.
ACACGCACCGGGAGCCGGTCGGCGTGGTCGGGCAGATCATCCCGTGGAACTACCCGCTGCTCATGGCCTCGTGGAAACTGGCCCCCGCGCTGGCCTGCGGCTGCACGGTGGTGCTCAAGCCGGCCGAGCAGACCCCGCTCACCGCGCTGCGCCTCGGGGAGCTGCTGCAGGAGGCCGGGCTCCCCGACGGCGTGGTGAACATCGTGACCGGGTTCGGGGACGCCGGCGCGGCGCTGGCCGCGCACGACGACGTCGACAAGGTCGCCTTCACCGGCTCGACCGAGGTCGGCAAGAAGATCGTCGAGGCCGCCGCCGGCAACCTCAAACGGCTCACGCTGGAGCTCGGCGGCAAGTCGCCGATCGTGGTCCACACGGACGCCGACCTGGAGAACGCGGCGGCGCACGCGGCGAGCGCGATCTTCTACAACCAGGGGCAGTCCTGCACCGCGGGGTCCCGGCTCTACGTGCACGAATCGGTCTTCGACGAGGTCGTCGGCCGGATCGCCGAGGAGGCCCGCAGGCTCAAGGTCGCCCCGGGTACGCACCCCGGCGCGGAGGTCGGCCCGCTCGTGTCCGACGAGCAGTTCGGCAAGGTGCTCGGCTACGTGGACAGCGGGCGCGCCCAGGGCGCGGAGGTCGTGACCGGCGGGCGCCGCGCCCGCGACCGCGGCTACTTCGTGGAGCCGACGATCCTCACCGGCACCACCCCCGGCATGAGCGTCGTCCGCGAGGAGATCTTCGGGCCGGTCGTGTGCGCGATGCCGTTCGGCTCCCTGGAGGAGGCCGTGGCGAGCGCCAACGACACCCGGTTCGGGCTGGCCGCCGGGATCTTCACCCGCGACCTGTCGACGGCCCACCGCACCGCGCGGCTCCTGCGCGCCGGGACGGTGTGGATCAACACGTACCACGTCTTCGACGCCGCGCTGCCCTTCGGCGGCCGCAAGGAGTCGGGATGGGGCCGCGAGATGGGCGCCCAGGTGCTCGACAACTACCTCGAAACGAAGTCGGTCGTGACGGCGCTCTGAGCCCGATCGGACCGTGTGATCTCAAGGAGGTGCCGTCATGCCCGTCATGACCGTTCCCCGGCACGATGGCAGCCCGGTCACGGGCGAGCCGGGACAGGTGCTGCGCATGCTCATCTCGTGCCCGGACCGGCCCGGGATCGTCTCGGCGGTCTCGCGATTCCTGTTCGAGTCCGGGGCGAACATCCTGCGGTCCGGCCAGTACTCCACGGACACCGGTGGTGGCACGTTCTTCCTGCGCACCGAGTTCGCCCTCCCGGAGGGGAGGCGCGACGGGTTCGCCGAGCGGTTCGGCCTGACCGTCGCCGAGCCGTTCGGCATGGTGTGGCGGCTCTGGGACGCGGCCCAGGCCAAGCGGGTGGCCGTGCTCGTGTCGCGGTACGACCACTGCCTCCAGGACCTGTTGTGGCGCTGGCGGCGCCGCGAGCTCGGGGCGGAGATCGTCCTGGTCGCGTCGAACTGGGAAGACCTGCGCGGCGAGGTGGAGGCGGCCGGGCTGCCCTACCACCACGTGCCCGTGTCGAAGGGGAAGAAGCCCGAGGCGGAGGCCCGGCTGCTGGAGCTGCTCAAGGGCACGTGCGACCTTGTGGTCCTGGCGCGCTACATGCAGATCCTCTCCGCCGAGTTCGTCGACCGCGTCGGCGTGCCCGTCATCAACATCCACCATTCCTTCCTGCCCGCGTTCATCGGGGCGGGGCCGTACGAGCAGGCGAGGGAGCGCGGCGTCAAGCTCGTCGGCGCCACCGCGCACTACGTCACGGCCGAGCTCGACGCCGGCCCGATCATCGAGCAGGACGTCGTGCGCGTGACGCACGAGCACTCGGTCGAGCAGCTCACCCGGCTGGGCGCGGAGATCGAGCGGACCGTGCTCGCCCGCGCGGTCCAGTGGCACTGCGAGGACCGCGTGGTGCGCCACGGAAACACCACGGTCGTCTTCTGACCCCGATCCAAGACGAAGGAGAGTCGGCCATGAGCAAGGTCGTCGCCGGAATATGCATGTCGCACAACACCGGCCTCAACATCCTGATGGACCGCACGTCCGATCTGGAGGGCGCGCGGCGCTGGCGGGCCGCCCTGGACCGTACGCGGGAGGTCCTGCGGGCGGCCAGGCCGGACGTGCTGGTGGTGGCCGGGTCGAACCACTTCATGGGCGTCTACCTGGACCTGGTGCCGGCGTTCACGCTGGGGGTCGGCGACGTCAACGGCGACGGCGACGAGGGCACGCCGGAGGGGCCGCTGCCGGTGGACACCGAGCTGGCGCGGTCGCTGGCGTTCGGCCTGCTGGAGCGGGAGTTCGATCTGGGGATGTCGCTCCGGCTGACGGTCGACCACGGCATCACCATGGCGATGCAGCACCTCACGCCCGAGCTCGACGTCCCGGTGGTCCCGCTGGTGATCAACGCCTTCACGCCGCCGCTGCCGACGCCGGGCCGGGTCCGGGCGTTCGGCGAGGCCGTACGGGAGATCGTCGAGTCCGACGGCCGGGACAAGCGGGTCGCGGTGATCGGCACCGGCGGGATCTCCCACCACCTGCCGTTCTTCCTGAAGTGGTGGCAGGTCGAGGAGGACCAGCAGTTCCTGGTCGACGCGCTGTTCGCCGGCCGCGACGACGAGACGACCCGGAAATGGGTCGCCGCCCGGGGCGCGGCGATGCGCGGCGTCGAGCCGCGGGTCAACCCCGAGTTCGACCGGGAGGTCGTGCGGATGGTCGTCGAGCGCGACTGGGGAGCGATCTCGGCGCTGTCCTTCGACAAGATCGAGGAGCTCGGCGGCAACGGGGCCCAGGAGATCCGCAACTGGATCTTCGCCGCCGCCGCGGCCGGCGACGGGCGGGGCGAACTGATCGATTACGTCCCCATGCAGGAATGGCACACCGGCCTGGCGGCGGCGACGCTGCTCGCCTGAACCATCCGGATCGAGCGATTGGCGCATCATGTTCGACGAATCCAGGCTCAACATGTTCCTCGCCCCGCGCGAGATCACGAACTGGCAGGACGAGCAGCTGTCGTGGAAGACCTCGTGCTTCCTGCACGCCGGGCTGTCGGTCTCGGGCACGTTCCGGGTGACGGGGCCGGACGCGGAGCGGATGTTCAGCGACATCGCGGTCAACAACGTGGCCCGCGTGCGGGTCGGCGCGTCGACGCACCTGATCATGTGCAGCGACCGCGGCCGGATCATGGGGCACGGGATGCTGCTGCGGGAGGGCGAGCAGCGGTTCCTGACGGTCGTGCACCCGATGCACGTGCCGTACGCGGCGGAGTCCGGGAAGTACGACGTCGAGGTCGAGGACCTGTCCGGGACGCGGTTCATCTTCCAGGTCGCCGGTCCCCGGTCGCTGGAGGTGATCGAGGCCGCCCTGCGTGAGGACCTGCACGACCTCCGCTTCCTGCGGCACCGTCCCGCCGGGCCCGGCAGCCGGCATCTGGGCGTGACCGGGGGCGAGCTGAGCGTCATCCGGCTCGGCATGAGCGGGACGCTGGCGTACGAGGTGCACGGGGCCGTCGAGGACGCCGCCGTGGTCTACGAGGCGCTGATGGCCGCGGGGGAGCCGTTCGGGATCCGCGCGCTGGGCTCGTCGGTGTACCTCAACGCCCTGCACACCGAGACCGGGTTCCCCAACGAGTACATCCATTTCGCGCCGGCCTTCGGCGACGACCCCGGCATGATGGACTTCCTGAACAGGACCGGCCTGCTGATGCTCCCCGCGCTGCACGGCAGCCTGGGCGACGACCTCGCCGACCGCTACGTCACCCCGTACGACGTCGGCTGGGGCCACATGGTCAAGCTCGACCACGACTTCAAGGGGCGCGCCGCCCTGGAGGCGATCGCCGGCGCTCCGCCGCGCGGGCTCGTGACCCTGGTCTGGAACCCCGACGACGTTCTGGAGGTCGGCCGCTCGTTGTACGAGCCCGGCGCGGCCCGCACCTTCATGCGGATGCCGGCCGACGACCGGATCCAGGGAGGCGTCCCGCGCCTGTACAACGACCAGGTCCTGCGCGGCGGCGCCGTCGTGGGCATGTCGACCGGCCGGATGTACAGCTGGTACTACCGGGAGATGCTGTCGCTGGGCGTGCTGGACAGCGAGCTGACCGCGCCCGGCACCGAGGTCACCGTGCTGTGGGGCGAGCCGGGCACCCACCAGAAGGAGATCAGGGCCGTCGTCGCCCGATATCCCTACCTCGACCTGGAACGCAACGAGAAGGTCGACGTCAGCGCCATCCCAACCCTGTAGCGCGTTGTCATTTCCTGTGATCCGAGAACGGAGTGATGGGCATGGACCGGACCCGAACCGGCTGGTACGTCGACGACCGGTGCCTCAACTGCAACATCGCGCGTCAGACCGCGCCCGGCCTCATCGGCATGGAGCCGGGCGGTGACTACGGGGCCCACTCGGTCATGCTCCGCCAGCCCCGGACGCGGGAGGAGGTGGAGCGGATGTACCTCGCGGCGCACGCCTGCCCGACCAGGTCGATCCACCCGCCGGCCGACGAGTGGGACCAGGGCTCCGATCCGTACCCGAAGGCATTGGACGAGAACGTCTACCTCTGCGGGCACGCCTCCGCGCGGACCTACGGCGCCACCTCCTACCTGCTGCGCCGCCCCGACGGCACCGCGATGATGATCGACACCCCGCGCTGGCAGCCCGCGCTCGCCCGCCGCTACGAGCAGCGGGTCGGGCAGGTCACCGACGTGCTGCTCACCCATCTCGACCACGTCGCGCACGGCCGCCAGTACGCCGACCACTTCGGCGCCCGGCTCTGGATCCACGAGGGCGACCTGCACTCGCGCCCCGACGCCGACTCGGTCATCCGCGGCACGGACCCGGTGGAGATCGGCCCGGGAGTGATCGCGTACCCCTTCCCGGGACACACGGCGGGCAGCGCGCTGTACGTCGCCGACGACAGGTACTGCTTCACCGGCGACGCCTTCTACTGGTCGCACACGACCGACGACCTGGACGTGTTCGAGAGCGTCGTGTACGACTCCATCAAGACGACGGCCGTCTCGATCGCCCGCGCGGCCGAGGAGCTGCGCTTCGAGTGGGTGCTGCCGGGTCACGGCGACTTCAGGCGCCTGCCCGCCGAGGAGATGACCGAGCGGATGCGGGGGCTGGGGGAGCGGGCGGCCGGCTATCCGACCATGGAGGTCGACTACGGCAAGGTCCGCTGGTGACTGTCGCCCGGCGCGGCCGGGTCATGTGAGGAGCGGCCATGATCGAGCAGCCGGTGCGGAGCCCCGCCAGGCCGGAGCGACGGCTCGTGCGGCTGCTCGGGCCCGCGTTCGTCGCCGCCGTCGCCTACGTCGATCCCGGCAACATCGCGGCCAACGTCTCGGCCGGAGCCGGCCACCAGTACCTCCTGGTCTGGGTGCTCGTCGCGGCCAACGCCGTCGCGGTCGTCGTCCAGTACCTGTCGGCCAAGCTCGGGCTCGTCACCGGGCGCAGCCTCCCCGAGCTGCTCGGGGACCGGCTGCCCCGGGCGGGCCGGCTGGCGTACTGGGCGCAGGCTGAGCTGGTCGCCGCGGCCACCGACGTGGCCGAGGTCATCGGCGGCGCGATCGCGCTCCACATCCTGTTCGGGATCCCGCTGCCGCTCGGCGGCCTGATCGTCGGGGTGGTCTCGATGGGGATCCTCGCCGTTCAATCGCGTCGCGGCCAGCAGCCCTTCGAGTTCGTCGTGATGGGGCTGCTGGCCGTCATCGCGGCCGGTTTCGTGGCGGGCCTCTTCGTCAGCGGTCTGGACTGGGGGCGGGCCGCGGCCGGGCTGGTCCCGCGGTTCGAGGGCGCGCCGACCGTGCTGCTCGCCGCCGGCATGCTGGGCGCCACGGTCATGCCCCACGCGGTCTACCTGCACTCCTCGCTGGCCCGTGACCGCCATGGCTTCGACCCGGACCCGGCCAGGACCCGGCGCCTGCTCCGGGCCACCAGATGGGACGTGACCATCGCCCTGGTCGTCGCGGGATCGGTGAACATCGCGTTGTTGCTGCTGGCCGCGGCCAATCTGTACGGCGTGCCGGGCGTCGACACGATCGAGGGCGCCCAGGCGGCCATCTCCCACGTGCTGGGCCCGGCCATCGGCGCCGTCTTCGCCGTCGCGATCCTCGCCTCCGGCCTGGCCTCCACCTCGGTCGGCTGCTACGCGGGCGCGGCGATCATGTCGGGCCTCCTGCGCGCCCGGGTCCCCCTCCTGGCCCGCCGCGGGGTCACCCTGGTGCCCGCCCTCGTCCTGCTGTGCTTCGACATCAACCTGACCTGGGCGCTGGTCCTGAGCCAGGTGCTGCTCAGCGTCGGCATCCCGTTCGCGATCGTTCCGCTGGCCTGGCTGACCAGCAGGCGACAGCTGATGGGCGCGTTCGCCAACACCCTCGCGCTGCGGATCACCTCCGGCGCCGCCACGATCGCCATCGTCGCGCTGAACCTCGTCCTGCTCTACCTGACCTTCAGCTAGCTTGCCTCGGTTCGAGGTACCTCGATTCGAGGTATAGTCTGGCGGCATGCTGGAACTCGCCGTACTCGGCTTCCTCGCCGGCGGCCCGCTGCACGGCTACGAGCTGCGCCGCCGCGTCGCCCAGCTGTCCGGCCACACCCGCCCGGTCAGCGACGGCAGCCTCTACCCGGCGATCAACCGCATGCTGAAGCGGGGCCTGCTCGACCGGCGCGTCGAGCCGGGGGCCGCGGCCGCCCAGCGCCACGTCCTGAGCCTGACCGACGCCGGGCGCGCGGAGCTGCTGGAGCGCCTGCGCGAGCCCGCCGACCACGAGATCACCGACGGCGGCCGGTTCTTCACGATCCTGGCCTTCCTGTCGCTGCTGCCCGACGCGGCCGACCGGGACGCGGTGCTGCGCCGGCGTCTGCAGTTCCTCGAACAACCGGCGAGCTTCTTCTACGAAGGCGAGCGGCCGATGCGGGCCGACGAGCTCGCCGACCCCTACCGCCGCGGCATGCTGCGGATCGCCCGCGCCACCAGCCGCGCCGAACGCGCGTGGCTGCACGAGATGCTCGACGACGGCCCGGCGACGCCGGATCGGCACACCGACTGACGAACCCCAAGGAGGTCGCGCATGCTCGCGTCCTGGTACGACCGGCAAGGACCCGCCGCCGACGTCCTGCGAGTGGGCGAGCTGCCCGACCCGCGGCCGGGCCCCGGCGAGGTCCGGGTACGCGTACGCGTGTCCGGCGTGAACCCCGGCGACACCAAGAAGCGCCGCGGCTGGCTCGGCTCCTCGATGCCCTACCCCCGGGTCATCCCGCACAGCGACGCGGCCGGGGTGGTCGACTCCGTCGGCGAGGGCGTCGACGCGCGCCGCGTCGGCCAGCGCGTGTGGGTGTACGGCGCCCAGTCCTACCGGCCCTTCGGCACCGCCGCCCAGTACACCGTCGTGCCCGGCCACCTGGCCGTGCCCCTGCCTGACCACCTCGACGACGAGCTCGGCGCCGCCCTGGGCATCCCCGGGATCACCGCGCACCGGGCGGTGTTCGCCGACGGCCCGGTCGACGGCCGGATCGTGCTGGTGCACGGCGTGCTCGGAGCCGTCGGCTCGCTGGCCGCGCAACTGGCCGGCTGGGCCGGAGCCACCGTGATCGGCACCGTGACCCGCACCGGCGACCTCGACCGCGTCGACTCCTCCGTGGTGTCCCACGCCGTGGCGCTCGACCGCGGCGACGCGGCGGAGGCCATCCGCGCCTGCGCGCCGCAGGGCGTGCACCGCATCATCGAGGTGGCCCTGTCTGACAACGCCGACCTGGACGCCGCGGTCGTCGCAAACGACGCGGTCATCGCCGCCTACGCCACCCGCGCAGACCGGACCGAGCTGCCGTTCTGGCCCCTGCTGTTCGCCAACGTGACGCTGCGCCTGCTCGGCAGCGACGACTTCCCCCTCCAGGCCAAGCGGCACGCCGCCCGCGACCTCACGGCCGCGGCCGCCGCCGGCGCCGTGCGGGTCGACATCGGCGCTCGCTTCCCGCTGGCGGACCTCGCCAGCTCCCACGAGCGCGTCGACGCCGGCGGCCGCGGCCGTGTCCTCGTCACCATCCCCGAGTGAGGACTGCCTCGTACGGGCGTTCCTGCGGAGCCTGCGGAGGTCAGTCGAACAGGCTGCGTGCTCGCGGGTTCCGGACCACGGGCACGGCCGGGGGTTGGACGGTCGCGGTGGCGGGGGAGAGGCCGTCGAGGACGAAGCCGAGGTAGCGGCGCCAGCCCTCGGTCTTGGGGTCCATGCTCCAGAGCACTCGGGTGAGCATGGCCAGGATCCTGTTCAGGTCTTCTGGAACGAGGTCGGCCCGCAGGAGGCGGGCCTGCTGGGCCCGGTGCATGAGCAGGGTCATGGCCTCGAAGTACGCGGTGGACAGGTCGGGGGTGAGGGAGTCGGTGCTTTTGGCGGCGGCCAGGGTGTTCATCTCGCGGGCCACCATGGCGAGGGCGGTTTCGAGGAGCGTGGTCAGGCCGTGCAGCGGGTTGTCGTCGTCGAGTGCGCGCTCGATCGCGGGTGTGAGGTCCTCGGCCACCCGTTGGTCGAGGACGGCCTGGATGAGGTCGCCGCGGCGGGGGAAGTGGCGGTAGAGCGTCCGGATGCCCACGCCGGCGCGGCGGGCGATCTCCTCGAGTGACACGTCCGGGCCGTCGTCGGTGAAGGCGGCGTGTGCGGCGCGCACGATCCGTTCGACGTTGCGCGCGGCGTCGGCCCGCAGGTGCCGCTCAGTCTCTGTGGCCACCGTCCGATCATACCAACTGGCAGCATTGTGCCAGTTGGGCTGTTTTGCGCACGACCTGAGCGTCTACGGGGTCACGCGGCCGGCACGGAGTGCAGGAACTCGCGGATGTACCGCGCCGTCCTGGTGGGCGCCTGCATGTGCGGGAAGTGCCCCACGTCCGGCAGCACGACGAAACGGCAGTCAGGCAACGTCGACGTCGCCTTGCGGAACGGGCCCACCGCGTTGCGCTCGTCGTCGCCCCAGAGCACCAGCACGGGCCGCTCGATCCGCTTCAGCTCGTCCTCGTAGCACGCCTCGGGGCGGGTGCCGCGCAGGCCGATGATGCGGCTGCGCAGGTACTGCCAGTTCTTCTCGCAGCCCGGGAGCTGGGAGCCCGCCGACCGGGCCTGGTAGAAGACGTCCGGCAGGCCGCCGGGCGGTATGCCCCAAAGATTGCGATGCAGATTCTCCTGCCCCTCCGGCGTCCGCCCGGCCTCGGTGTATCCACGTCCGAAACGGGGGAACGTGGCCCGCACCCGGATGCCCCAGGCCGCGTACCGCGACACTCCGGCCGCGTAGCTCGGGATCACGATGGCCCGCACTCGCTCCGGATGGGCCAGCGCGAACGGGAGAGCGAATATGCCACTGAACGACGAGGCCACCAGCACGGCCGACTCGAGGCCGAGCCCGTCCATCAGGGAGGCCAGGTAATCGACGGCATGCGCGCGCAGGTCCGGCACCTCGCTGTAGTCGAGGTAGCCGCTGCGCCCGTAGCCCGGCCGGTCGATCGCGAACATCCGCAGGTCGCCGGCCAGCTCCGCCATCAGCGGCGCGAAGTTCCATCCCTCGCCGTCGCCGCCGTGCATCAGAATCGCCGGCACCCCTCGGCCGTACTCCAGGACGTGCCCGGTGATGTCCGGGCGTTTCAGGGCGAGGTGGTGGTGCGTGGCCTCGATCCCGTAGTGGTCGAGGACGGCCTGTTCCAGCTCTTCGTAGGAGGCGGTGGTGGTCTCCGTGGCGCTCATGACTCTCCTCGCAGCCAGCTTCATTGCCACTATATGGCAACGCAAGGCGAACGGGAAGCGCCGTCGGCCACCTCCGTGGATCCAGAGCCGGGTGCCGAACGCGTCGGCGTACTTTCGCCCGTGCGCGACGTGGTCGAGCAGCACGTCAGTGATCTTGCCGACCCGCCGCTCGTGGCGACGCGCGAGCGCGAACGGCCGGCCGGCCCTGCTCTTCGGTCGCCGCCCCGGGGGTTCGTCGCCCATTCGGGTCGTGCTCAGGACTCCGTGTCCTTGAGGTGGTTGTCGAAGAAGGTCTCGATGCGCCGCCACGCGTCGGCGGCGGCCTCCGGGTCCGGGCCCATGCCGGCGACGCGCATCAGCGGGCGCAGCGGGCGCGGGCCGGTGGCCGCGTCGTTGAGGAAGGAATGGCCGGCCTGCGGATACTCCTTGACGTCGTGGACGACGCCCAGCCGCTCCAGCGCCGCGTCCAGGCGCTCCGCCGCGCCCTTGAGCATCCGGTCCCGGCCGCCGTAGCTGGCGACGATCGGGCAGGCCCCGGCCAGTGCCGCGTCGAGGTCCTTGGGGAGAATCCCGTAGTTGGCCGAAGCCGCGCCGAAGCTGCCCTTGCCCGCTGCCATCAGGGCGAAGGAGCCGCCCATGCAGAAGCCGATGATGCCCACCGCCCCGGTGCAGTCCGCGTGTTCGGCCAGAAAGGTCCGGGCCGCCGCGATGTCCTGGTACGCCCGGCCCTGACCGGACAGTGCCGCCCGCATGGTGGGCACCAGGCAGCGCCGTGCGCCTCCTTGCGTGAACAGGTCCGGCATCAGCGCCAGATAGCCGGCGCGGGCGAGCCGTTCCGTCTGGCGGAGCATGACGTCGTCGACCCCGAGGGCCTCGTGCACGACGACCACCCCCGGCCGGGGACCGGCCGTCTCGGGCCGGGCGAGGTGGCCCGTCAACCGCTGGGAGCCGCCGGCCGCGGTGCTGAAGCCGCCCAGGTCAACCGTTTCCGGAACAGGCATGGCTTTCCTCCTCGTTCGTAGCGTCGGCGTCACAGGCGGAGGACCGGACGCGGGCCGCGGGAGACGCACATCATCATCGTCTCTCCGCAATCACGCTCCTCGACGCCGAGAACGGAATCTTTGTGGTCGCGCACGCCCTCCAGCATCTCCGTCCACTTCGAAGCCCGCGCCGGTGAGGACCTGCCCACGGTCGGACGATGGCGCTTCACCGGCGACTTCCACCACCCGGTGCACCTGCACCTGGCGCACCTCCGGGTGATCTGACACGCAGCGGGAGGCGCCGTTGATCGCCGCCGTTCAGGTGCCGGTCTGTGCGGACAGCCGGTCGGCGATGTCAGCGCGCAGGGCCTTCTTGTCGATCTTGCCTACCTTGGTGGAGACGAGCTCCTCGACGATCACCAGGTGTTCGGGGATCTTGAAGCGGGCCACGCCGCTGCCCTCCATCCACGCGCGGATGTCCTCCAGCGTCACCCTCGCCCCCGGGCGGGGCACGACGTACACGCAGACGCGTTCGCCGAGCACGGTGTCCGGCATGGCCACGGCGGCGACCTGGCTGATCGCGGGGAGCTGGTAGATGAGGTTCTCGACCTCCTCGGCGGAGATCTTCTCGCCGCCGCGGTTGATCATGTCCTTGTCGCGGCCCTCGACGATCAGATTGCCCTCGGGGGTGCGGCGGCAGATGTCGCCGGAGCGGTACCAGCCGTCGGCGTTGAACGCGCGGGCGTTCTGCTCGGCGGCCTTGTAGTAGCCGCGCGGGGTGTAGGGGCCGCGGGTGAGCAGCAGGCCGGGTTCGCCCTCGGGGACGTCGTTGTCGAGCTCGTCCACCAGGCGCACCTCGTCGGCCGGCGACAGCGGACGGCCCTGGGTGGTGCAGATCATGTCCTCGGGATCGTCGAGGCGGGTGTAGTTGAGCAGGCCCTCCGCCATCCCGAACACCTGCTGCAGGGTCGCCCCGAGCGTGGGCCTGACCTTGCGGGCCGGTTCGTCGGCGATGCGGGCGCCGCCGACCTGCAGGACCCGCAGCGTACGGAGGGCATCGGCGCCGTGCTCGGCCGCGTGCTCCAGCCAGCGCAGGGCGATGGCGGGGACCGCCGCGGTGTGCGTGACGCCCTCGGCGGCGATCGTGGCGAACGCGCGGGCGGGCTCCGGCGACGGCAGGGTGACCACCCGCCCGCCCTTGAGGAGCGCGCCGAGCAGGCCGGGGCAGGCGAGCGGGAAGTTGTGCCCGGCGGGCAGGGACACCAGGTAGACGGTGCCGGCGTCCATCCCGGCGAGGTCCGCGCTGGCCAGGGCGTTGTAGGCGTAGTCGTCGTGGGTGCGGGCGATGAGCTTGGGCAGGCCGGTCGTACCGCCCGACAGCAGGAAGACGGCGACGTCGCGGCTGCCTGGACCGCTCGCGTCCAGGCGGGCGCGGTCGGCCTCGGCGGGCGGCGCGCACAGGGCGCGCAGGTCGACGCTCGCGGGGCTGAGGTCGTCCCCGGCGACGAGGACGTGCCAGTCCGCGCCGGTGGCCGCCCGCACCTCGTCGGCCAGCTCGTGCCCGAGCGCCTGATGGTCGAAGCCGCGCATGCGGTCGGGGACGGCGATCGCGACGGCCTCGGCGTGGGTGGCCAGATAGCCCAGCTCTGCGCGCCGGTGCCCGGGCAGTGCCATGACCGGCACGATCCCGGCCCGCAGGCACGCCAGGGTGAGGACGACGAACTCCCAGCCGTTGCCGAGCTGCACCACGACGCGGTCACCGCGGCCGATGCCCAGCTCCAGCAGCCGTACGGCGGCCGCGTCGGCGCGTTCGGCCAGTTCGGCGTGGGTGAGGCGGAGCCCGGCCACGGGGTCGATCAGGGCGGGCGCGCCGGGGGTCCGGCCGGCGACCTCGCGCAGCAGGTGCCCGAGCGGGACTCCGGCCCAGTAGCCTTCGGCGGCGTAGCGCCGCGCCTCGGCGTCGGGCCAGGGTACGACGTGGTCAGAGATGGGGCTGGGCATCGTCGGCCTCCCTGGGGATGATCACGGCGTCGAGTGCGACGAGACCGTCGGCGGTGAGTCTCAGCGGGTTGATCTCGATCTCGTCGAGCAGGGGGTTGGCGGCCAGCAGGCCGCCGAGGGCGACCACGATCCGGCTCAGCTCGTCCACGTCCAGTACGGGGCCGCCGCGCCACCCGGCGAGCAGGGCCCGCCCGGCCAGCTCGGCGGGCATGGAGGCGGCCTGGGCCAGGCTGAGCGGGGCGAGCCGGATGGCGACGTCCGCCAGCGCCTCGGCCACCGTACCGCCCAGACCGGCGAGCACGACAGGGCCGAAGACGGGGTCGCGGCGGGCGCCGACGATGAGGTCGACCCCGGGCGGTGCCATCTTCTCGATCAGGCAGCGGCGGGCGCCGGCGGCGTCCAGCCGGTCGAGGGCCGCCTCCAGCTCGTCCGGGCCGGTGATGTTCAGGTGCACGCCGCCGAGCTCTGTCTTGTGCAGCACCGCGGCGTCGAGCAGCTTGACCGCGACCGGCCCGCCGAGCTCGCCGAACGCCGCGCGGGCGGCGCCCCGGTCCCGGCAGGCGCGGCGCGGCATGGTCACCACACCGAGCCGGCCGAGCAGCTCCTTGGCCTGATGCTCGTCGTACGGCCCGAGCAGCTCCACGGCCTGGCGCTCGTCGTACGGGCCTGCGACGCCTTCGGACACCCCGCCGCCGGGCGAAGGGGGTTGGACGGTGCGCGCTCGGGCGTCGGCCAGGAGGGCGGCGGTGGCCGCGGCGACACCGCGCGGTTCGGCCGCGACGGCCACACCCGCCGCCAGCAGGGCCTGCCGCCGCCGGGCGACCTCCTCGCCGGTCCCGGCCAGGCCCAGCACCATCGGCACCTCAGAGGTACGGCCCTGCCGCACGGCGGCGACGATGTCGACGGCGTCGGGCTCGTGCAGCGTGTACGCGGCGATCACGTCCACGCCCGGGTCCGCGGCGACCGCGGCGAAGATACGCCCCAGGCCGGGGCCGGGACGGCCGGTGTCGACCGGGTTGCGCTGGTAGGTCAGCGGCGGCAGCAGCTCCGCCAATGTGTCCCGGGTGGCGGCGGACAGCTCGGGGACCCGGGCCCGGCGGCCGCGCAGGTCGTCCAGGAGCAGCAGGCCGGGGCCAGCCTGCGCGGTCACGACGCCCACCCCCGCGCTCGCCCGCGGCGACAGGCGGGTGACGGAGAGGGCGCCGACCGCGTCCACCAGCTCGCGCTCGTCGTCGACCAGCACCGCGCCGGCCTGGGCGAGGGCGGCACGCGTCAGGCGCCACGACGTCGCCAGCGCGCCGGTGTGCGAGGCGGCGAAGGCGCCAACGTCGTTGCGGCCGACCACGAGGGCGGCGACCGGGCGGCGCGCGGCGAGCCTGCGCACGGCGGCGACCAGGCGGGGGCCGTCGGTGACCGACTCGATGTGCAGCGCCACGGCCCCGGTGGCGGGGTCGTCCGCGAGATGGTCGAGGACGTCGGGGGCGCCGACGTCGACGGCGTTGCCCAGGCCCACGGCCAGGCTGATGCCGTGCCCGGCCTCGGCCAGCAGGAACGCCAGGGCGTGGTTCACGCCGCCGCTGGCCGCGACGACGGCCACCCTGCCGGGCCGGACCTGGGCGGCGCCGGGGACGAAGGTGGCGGTGAGGCCGGCGTGGGGGGCCAGGAAGCCGCTCGTGTTCGGGCCCAGCACGCGGATGCCCGTCTCGGCGACGACGTCGGCCAGACGCTGCTGGCAGGCCGCCCCGGCCTCGCCCGTCTCAGCGAACCCTCCGGCGTGGATCACCGCGGCGCGGGCTCCCGCGGCTGCCGCCGCCGCCAGGGCGTCGGCACAGGCGGGGGCGGGCACGCAGATCATCGCGAGGTCGACGGGGCCGTCGGCGGCGGCTTGGGCGACGGAGGCGTACATGGTGTCGTCGCGGCCGTTGACGAGCGCGAGCCGGCCTCCGGCGGCCGCGAACCCGGACAGTGAGCGGGCGAGCGTGGCGCCCAGCTTGTGCGGATGGCGCGACGCCCCGACGACGGCGATGCCGCGCGGCGCGAACAGCGCTTTCAGCTCGCCCGAGATCGCGGTGGCGGTCATGCGGTGACTCCCACGATCAGCTCCGCCGAGATCACGGTGGCGGGGTTGGTGGCGGTCATGCGGCGACTCCGACGAGGTCGGCGCGGCCGGACAGCACCAGGGTGTGGGCGCGGTCGCGGTCGAGGGCTGGTTCGATCGTCAGCGCGGGGAGCCGATGGTGCAGGCGTGCCTGCTCGCAGAGCAAGATGCGCGTCAGCGGCGTGCCGCCGCCCACCGCGACCAGCACCGGAGACCCCGGAAGGCCGGCGAGGCGGGCGAAGGCGTCGGGCAGCCCGGCCTCGGTGTCCGGCGCGTGCAGCAGCGCGCCCCACGGTCCCGGCCGCGGGGTGGCCGAGAGCGGGAGGTCGCCGGCCGCCGTGGGCGTGGCGCCGGCATCCGTGGTGATTCGCACGAGCCGGCTCCCGACCTGCCACCCGCCGCTCTCGAACGGCGTGTCCAGCGGCTCGGCGCCGTGCGCCGCGGTCCACCTGCTCCGGCTGGTCTCGACGAACTCGGGTGCGCGGCGGGCCAGGCGGGCGTCGGTGATGCTGCGCGACAGGAAGTGGTAGGCGAACTGCCACGGCTCGAAGGCGTCGTAGTAGCGGCCGAAGTGCTCCCACCAGGACAGGCTCGGCCGGGCGGCGTCCTGCACCTGCCGTACGGACGGCTGGGCGGCCTCCTCGTAGGCCGCGAGCGCGCCCGGCAGGTCGTCGCCGTGCTCGGCGAGCGCGCGAGCGAGCGCCACCGCGTCCTCCATCGCCATCTTCGTGCCGGAACCGACCGAGAAGTGCGCCGTGTGTGCGGCATCGCCCAGCAGCACGACCGGCTGCGGTGTCAGGGTATGCAACCGTTTAGTACGGCGAGTCCGGAAATTTCCCCATCGTGAGTTGTTGGTGAGTAGCCGTTTCCCGTCGATCTGGTCGGCGAACAGCTTCTCCAGGTACGCCTTGGAGGCCAGGTCGCTGGGCCCGGGCGGCTGCGTGACGTCGAACGCGTCCAGCCCCGCCCGCCGCCAGGACGCCTCGTCGGTCTCCACGATGAACGTCGACGCCTCGGCCGAGATCGGGTAGCCGTGCACGGCGAAGACGCCGTCCGGGCCGCGCTCGTGCACGAAGGTCAGCCCGTCGAAGAGGTAGTCCGTGCCGAACCAGATGAACTTGGCCGTGGCGCTCTCGACCTCGCTGCCGCAGTCGAGCAGGTCGCGGATGCGCGAACCGGTCCCGTCGGCGGCGACGACGAGGTCGTACCCCGCCAGGTCGTCGAGCCGTGCCTCGGTGGCGAAACGCAGGTCGGCGCCGACGTCGCGGGCGCGCTCCTGCAGCAGCAGGAGCAGGGTTCGCCGGACGATGGCGGCCATGCCGTTCCCGCCGCAGCGGACGCGCTCGCCCTTGAGCCTGACCTCGATGTCGTCCCAGTGGCGGCCGTGCTCGTCGAGCGCCCGGCGCAGCACCGGGTCGGCCTCGTGGATGCCGGCCAGGGTGCGGTCGGAGAAGACGACCCCGAAGCCGAAGGTGTCGTCGGCCCGGTTGCGTTCGAACACGGTGACCTCGGCCGACGGCACGAGCCGCCTGATCATGGTGGCGAAGAACAGCCCGCCCGGGCCGCCACCCGCGACAGCGATGCGCATCAGTTCCCCCTGACCCTGGTGTTGCGGTGGCCCGCCTGTTCCTCCGGGTGTGCGGTGCTCCCCCCGGCCGTCTCGCGGCGGGCGAGGCCGGTGGCGGCCCGGCCGGCGCGCATTCTCGGCACCGCGGCGATGAAGACCGCGCCCAGCAGGGCCGGCAGCACGAACGCGTAGAAGTTCCACTCCACGCCGAGGCCGGACCCCAGGATCCAGCCGCCCAGGAGTGGCCCGAGGATGGCGCCCAGCCGGCCGACGCCCAGGGACCAGCCCAGCGCCGTCGCCCGTACGGACGCGGGGAAGTGCGTGGCGACGTAGCCGTTGACGAGGATCTGGGTGCCGACGCTGCCGAGCCCGGCCACGGCGACGCACGCCATGAGCACGCCCGTGCCGAGGCGGAGGCTCAGGAGATAGAGACACAGGGTCGCGGCGAGGAAGGCGCCGACGGTCACGATCTTCGAGCCGACGCGGTCGGCCAGGAAGGACACCAGGATGGTGCCGACGATGGCGCCCAGGTTCAGGGCCAGCAGGAACTGGAGCGAGGAGCCGAGCGGGTAGCCCGCCGCGCGCATGATCTGCGGCAGCCAGGTGTTGAGGCCGTAGACCAGCAGCAGGCCGCAGAAGCTGGCCGCGCCGAACAGCGCCGTGGCCGCCAGGTTCTCGCGC
Source organism: Nonomuraea sp. NPDC005650 (assembly GCF_040605375.1). Taxonomy (NCBI): domain Bacteria; kingdom Bacillati; phylum Actinomycetota; class Actinomycetes; order Streptosporangiales; family Streptosporangiaceae; genus Nonomuraea; species Nonomuraea sp. NPDC005650. The sequence goes on along the minus strand of NZ_JBEXCR010000013.1, from coordinate 190,925 downwards.
CGGAAGAGCACGGCGATCGAGCGCGTACGCGTCGCGGGCCCCCGCTCGGCGCCGGACTCGCCCGCGGCGGACTCGTCGAGGGTGAGCCCGTATCGGGCGGCCAGTGCTTCGGCCTCGGCCCGGCGTCCCCTGGCCAGCAGGAAGCCCGCTGATTCCGGCAGGTACCGGACGGCCAGCGGCAGGACCAGGACCAGCGGCGCGGCGCCGATCCAGAACATCAGCCGCCATCCGTGCTCCGCCAGCAGCGTCAGTGCCAGCACCGCCGCCAGGATGCCGCCGACGGAGTAGCCCGAGTACATCAGTGCGTTGTAGAGGTTGCGCCGCTCTTTCGGGGCGTATTCGACGGTGAGCGCGATGGCGGTGGGGACGACGCCGCCGAGTCCGAGCCCGGCCACGAAGCGGAACAGGCCCAGCAGCTCCGGGGACGGCGCGAGGGCGCAGAGGATCATGGCGAGCGAGAACCAGGTGACGCTGGCGATCACGATCTTCCGACGGCCGACGATGTCGGTGATCACCCCCGCGACCAGGGCGCCGATGAGCATGCCCATGAGCGCGTAGCTGCCGATCGCGCCGACCTGCGCGGGCGACAGGTGCCACGACTTGTCGGCGAGCAGGTTCGGCACGACCGATCCGTAGACGATGAGGTCGTAACCGTCGAAGACGATCGAGGCGAAACAGATGGCGACGACGGGCAGGCTGCCCTTGCGGCGGATGGACGGGGGATGCGCGACAGCGTCCATGATCACTCCACGGAGCGAGAACCAGAGAGTTCGGCGCACGGCCGAAGGTGTCGCCGACGTTACACACCAATCAGACGACCGTCAATGAGATGAAACTATTCTGGCGTTCTCCGCGATGGAACAGCGATTTTGGGCGTGACAGGCACAGGGGCATGGCCCCCGGACTTGTCATGTGTGGGCGGCCGCCTTGTTCAGCGGGCCGACGCCCAGGGAGGCGCAGAAGCCCTCGGCCTCCGGAGCAAGGCGTTCGTGCAGGTCGAGGAAGAGATCGTGCACGTCGCGTCCCACCCAGCCGGCGGGCACCAGCTCCAGGGGCAGATCAGGGTCGTCGAAGGGCAGCATGCGGTAGTCGTGCACGAGGCGGATGCGCTCGACCAGCGCCTCGCGCCCGCGCGGCGGCACCGAGGAGAAGCGCGCCAGCAGCGCCCGGTAGGCGTCACGCTTGGCGAGCAGGGCCAGGTGCAGCTCCTTGAGCTCCCAGCACCGGTTGGCCATGTCGATGTCGGCGGCGGCCCCCATGGACCGGCTGATCAGCAGGTCGAGCCGGACCGAGGGCTCCTGGGCGAGCTCCTCGGCGACCTCCTGCAGGCGGTCGTGGGGAGAGATCCACGTGGACGGCGCCAGCGGCCCGAAGCCCAGCCATCTCAGCTTCTTGCGAACGCGCTCCCGGGCGGCGCGGTCGGTCTCGGGAACGTGGTAGATGGCGACGCGCCACTGCCGGTCCCACGGCTCGCGCTCGCGCTGGAAGATGCGCCTGCGCCCCTCGTCGAGCAGGCGCCAGCTCTGGTCGGTCAGGCGGTAGAGGGTGGTCCGGCCCCGCTTCTCGGTGTCGAACCACCCTTCCTTGCGCAGCCGCGCCATCACCACGCGGGTCGTCGCCTCCGGGATGTCGAAAGCGGCCAGCAGGTCGGTGAGGGTCTGCAAGGGGGCCGCGCCGCCGTCGTAGCGCAAGTAGTCGCCATAGAGATCGAACACGATCGACCGCGGCTTCACCCGACCCGCCTCCGCTCATCGCAGCTCAGAACGTGAAACAGGCTAGCACGCATCATGATTGTTTATGGCGCTGGTCAAACCACTAATCAAGAGGCTCTTGGCCGGTAACGTGTTTCGAATTCATGACGGACGTCGTCAGGGACTGGAACAGCCGACAGCGGCGGGCGCGGTGGCGCCGTTGCCGGTGGCGACGTACCCGAACGTCGTGGTGCCGGCGGCGGCGAGGCTGCCGTTGTAGGAGGCGTTGCGAACGCTGATCGCGCCGCCGGTGCCGGTGGCCACGCCGCCCCACAGGTTGGTGACGGCCTGCCCCGCGGCCAGGGTCATGCGCACCGTCCACCCGTTGAGCGACGTCGACCCGCTGTTGCGTACGGTCACCTCCGCCTGGAAGCCGCCGCTCCAGGTGTTGACCGTCCGATAGGTCGCGCCGCAGGCGCCGTCCTGCCCCGGAGGCGTCGGGGTCGGCGTGGGGGTGCCTTCCAGGCTGCCGGGCACCGAGCGGAGGGCGTTGTACCAGACGTTCGCCATCTTGCTGTAGCCGCCGGCGTTGGGGTGGACGCCGTCCGCGAGGTCCGCGGTGGTCAGGGCGCTGTACATGTCGACCAGGTGGACATGGCGGCCGGCCGCGGCCCTGGACTGCACGATTCCGGGGATCGCCGAGTTGTAGCCCCTGACGGTCGGGTCGGCGCCGTTGAGGGGGATGATCGTGGCCACGAACACCTCGGCGTCGGGCGCGTTGCCGGTGATGTGGTCGATGAGCGTGGCCAGCCTGATGGAGGCGCCGTTCGGGTTCTGGTACATGTCGTTGGTGCCGATGTGCAGCAGGATCGTGCGCGGCTGGTACGTGCGCAGCCAGGTCACGATGTTGGCGTCGATCTGGTCGATGCGCCATCCGGAGTGGCCTTCGTGGTCGTGGTCACCCAGGCTCGACGGCCCGTTGAACAGGGACCCGACGAAGTCGACCCGATAGCCGGCGGCCACGAGCTTCTGCCACAGGTCGATGCGATAGCCCCCTGCCACGGTGAACCCGTCGGTGATCGAGTCGCCGAGCGGCATCACCCGTACGCCGCCGTTCGACTCCGCGTCGGCCGCACGCGTGACGTAGACCGTGGCCGCGACCAGCGTCAGCACGGCGACCAGGCCGCTCAGCAAACGCGTCATCCTCACCATGGACGTCTCCGTTCCCTTCTCCGCGACAAGCGCGAGCTCGGCCGCGGTCCTGTTGGCGTGCGGTTTCGAGTGCATGTGGAGCGAACCCCGTCGCATGCGCGTACGTCAATGCGCTTCCTCGCCGATCACCCGTCGCCGCGACGCTCTTCCCTGGTCGCGGAGCGCGGCCGGTCCCGGACGGGAGCTGAAAATTTCACGCCGGGGAGATCTCGAAACATTTCGGATATCAGCCTGGGTGAGGCATTTGGGCGTGCCCGGAAGGGGGCAGGGCAAGACCTCAGCAGTGCCGAAATATTTCGGGTCGATCTTGACAGCTTTCGGGGCCCTTCCCAGACTGGACCACGCGGGCAGGCCGTCGGACACCTGCTCCGGTGGTGGTGAACACAGTCCGTCGGCGCGCGATCGACATCTCGTACGGACGTCACCGCTTTGGCGCGCCTGAAGCGCGGCGGCCTGCGCCTCGCTGCCGCCGTTCCTGCCCGCCCCCGGCTCGCTTCCGGCGGTCCCGGAGCTGCCCGACCCGTTCAGGTCGTGGGACGGGACACGGCTGAGCGGCCCTTCGGAGTGGTCCTGCCGGCGGGCGCAGCTCAGCGAGCTGATCCAGTACTACGAGTACGGGCACCTGCCGCCCGCGCCCACCAGCGTCACCGGCACCCGCAACGGCAACACGCTGACCGTGACCGTGCAGGCCAACGGCCGCTCGGCCACCTTCAACGCCACCCTGCGGCTGCCCGGCGGCAACGGCCGTTCCCCGCGCTCATCCTGCTCAACCCGCTGGCGGCCAGCGCCACCGGCCGCGGGTACGCCGAGGTCCCGCTGGACGCGGTCCGCAAGGGCGGCAAGGTCGCCACCACCACCGTGGCCCCGGACGCCGACACCCTGGCCCCGGACGCCGACGCCCTGGCCGCCGCCGGGCTCACCGGAACGACCGTCTTCGCCCAGCCGGTCCGCGAGGCCACCGCGCCGCTCGCCGACCAGGCCGCCGCCGGCAGCCTGGCCGTCGACGTACACCCGGTGTTGCCGCTGGAACAGGCCACCGACGGCCTGGCCACCCTCGCCGCAGGGAGGGCCCGCGGCAAGATCGTCATCACTATCGACGCCTGAGGAAGCCCGGTGGCCGTGGTGATGGTTGTCGTTGGGTGGGTGTGAGGAAGGGCGAGCAGCTGCCGTGGATCGGCTAGGACGGCTTGCGGGAGCGGATCGAGTCATTGTTGCCGAGGGTGCGGCGGCGGACACATCATCCGGGCCGCAAGCGGCTGGATGACCGTAAGGCGTTGTGCGGGGCCGTAACCCCCGCCGTCCGCGGCCCTCGAACCCGGAGTCGCGCGGCCATGACCCACCGTCCGCAGCGACCGGCCCCGTCGTCGAAACGTCCGGCCATGCGCACGTCGGCCGTGGTCCCGGCGGGGTTCGGCTGCGCGTTGTCAACGAGTTGTGTATGGCCTGTCCGGCAGAGTCGCCCCGAAGCAAGACGATCGAGAGGGAGGGACGCATGAAGACCGAGATCCGGCACCCTGGTTCGTTCGCGGTCGCGCGCTGCCATCTGGACGGCGGGGAGACGCTGCGCGTCGAGGCGGGCGCGATGTTCGCGACGAGCGCGGGGGTCCAGCTCCAGGCCAAGATGGAGGGCGGTCTGCTGCGCGGGCTGGCGCGTTCGGCGCTGGGCGGGGAGTCGCTGTTCACCACGCGCTACACCGCTCCGGACGGTGGCGGCTGGGTGGATGTGGCGCATCACCTGCCAGGCGATGTCCAATCCGCCGAGGTACGAAGCGGCACCGCGCTCCTGCTGACCAGAGGATCATGGATCGCGTCCAGCGAGAGCGTGGAGATCGTCACCAAGTGGGGTGGCATGTCGAACCTCATCGGCAGCGAGGGCGGCTTCCTCATCAAGGCGCAGGGCGACGGCGCCGTCGTGCTCGGCTGCTACGGCGCGATGGACGTGATCGAGCTGGCGGACGGGCAGCAGATCGTGGTGGACTCGGGCCATCTGGTCGCCTACGACGAGACGGTCAAGAGCAAGCTGCGCCGGGCGGTCGAAGGCAAGACGATCCAGTCGCTCAAGTCGGGCGAGGGCTTGGTCTTCGAGTTCACCGGACCGGGCAGGATCATGACGCAGACCAGGAACCCCGGGGCTTTGATCCTCCACCTGACGGAAGTGCTCCCCTTCGAGCGCGCCTGACCTCGCGAGCAGGTGCCCCGCCTGGGCACCTGCTCGCCGCGTGTCGGCGCAAGAGGAGCCCGACCCCGGCGTCCAGCAACGGCCCCCGGTCCGAATGCCCATGGCGAGTGGCGCCTCGGCCCGCACACCCATGGCGGTCAGCACCCGCACCCCGTGGACCTTGGCGGGGGCACGCAGGCGTCGCCCCACGGCGCGGACTGCCGATCCCGACCCCTCCCCGCACCACCGGAGCGCTACCCCGATGCCGGGTGGCCGCAGATGCGGGAAGTGGCGCGGCACGGGCAGGGTCGCGTGACATCTCCGCAACCCGGTGGCCGCCTGTCGCCTGGATCAAACCCCCTGATCGGGGTCCGAATCGGTCAGGGGCAGGTGGTGTGGTGGCGGGTGCGGAAGGGTTCGCCCCGTTCGGGCGGTGATGCCGTCGAGGGCCAGCTCAAGGTACCGGCGCCACGCCTGCGGCTCGACGCTCAGCAGCGGGGCCGCCGTGTGCTGGATGCCGGCCATCAGAAGGACGACGTCGGTGCCGGTGACGTCCGGGCGTACGACGCCCTGCCGGCGGGCGCGGTCGGTGAGGGTCTCCGCGACGTCGCGAAAGCGATGGATCGCGTCACGAACCTGCGGGTGCCGTACGGACGGGCGTCCGATCACCTCGCAGAACGCCCGATCCCTGACGAAGATTTCCACACCCGCGGTCATGAACTCGCGCAGCGCGAGGCCGGGATCGTCGGCCTCGACCAGCGCGGTGCCGGTGTCCATGAGCTCGTCGAGCATGGCGAGCGTGATCGCCGCCAGCAGCTCCTCCTTGGACGAGAAGTGGCGGAAGACCGTGCCCTTCCCCACCCCGGCACGCTGCGCGATCTCGCCGATGGACACATCGACTCCCCGCTCGGCGAACGTCTTGGCCGCGGCGTCCAGCAGCAGTCGACGGTTGCGCACGGCGTCACTGCGCGACGGGACAGCGGGCGTCGTTCCACTCATGCACCCCAGTCTACCTCAACATGACCGAGCGGTCCGGTTAGGTGCTAGCCTAAGGTGACCAGTTGGTCCGCTTAGGCGGGGCGGGCCGGTGGAAACCTTGAACCGCTGTGGGAGGAAAGTCATGAGCAACACGCTGGAAGGAAAGGTCGTCCTCGTCACCGGAGCGTCGTCGGGCATCGGCGAGGCCACCGCGCTGGCCCTCTCGGCGGAGGGGGCGCGGGTCGCGGTCGGGGCCCGGCGCGCCGACCGGCTGGAGTCGCTGGCGCGCAAGGCGCCCGGCGAGGTGCTGGTCCTCGAACTGGACGTGAGCGACCAGGAGTCGGTGCGGGCCGCGGTCGTGGCGACCGTCGAGCGCTTCGGCGCCCTGGACGTTCTGGTGAACAACGCGGGCGTGATGCTCAGCGGCCCGATCGCGGGCGCGGACACCACGGAATGGACGCGCATGGTCGAGACCAACCTGCTCGGCTCGATGTACGCGGTCCACGCGGCGCTGCCGCACCTGCTGGAGCGCAAGGGCACCGTCCTGCAGATCTCCTCGACCTCGGGCCGGATCGCGACGGCCGGCGGCGGCGTCTACGCCGCGACGAAGTTCGGCATCACCGCCTTCTCCGAGGCACTGCGGCAGGAGGTCACCGAACAGGGCGTACGTGTCGTGGTCATCGAGCCCGGCTTCGTCGCCACGGAGCTGGCCAGCCACATCACGGACCCCACGATCAAGGCCTTCGCCCAGAACATGGCCGCCTCCATGCGCACCCTGCAGCCCGAGGACATCGCCAACGCCGTCGTGTACGCGGTCACCCAGCCGGAGCACGTCGCGGTCAACGAGATCCTCATCCGCCCGACCGACCAGGCCCGGTAGGCGAGCGGCCGCGAGTACACCGGGGCACCGCCGGTCAGCGGTGCGACGACGGAGACCTGAGGCGGACCTCGCCCCCGGGCCGCCGACCTCGAGGCAGCACGTACCACTCTCACCGCCCAGGAGGCGCGGACAGCGCGCCCGGCCGGCGAAGGGCCGACGAACCCCGAGATCGGCGCCTAGCTCTTCACCAGCCCCACACGCCGTCGGGCTCGCCGGTGCGCAGCGCCCAGTCGAGGCAGGCCGCCTGTACGGGGCAGGCCCGGCAGATACGTCGGGCCGGCCGGGCCGGGCGTCCCAGGTGATCGGGAAGAACAGGGCGGGGTCGGCGGCGTGGGCCATCCAGCGCAGCGGTGGTCGTGGGTCGTGGTGCCGGTGAGTCCGGTGGAGGGTCATGATCGCCGCCTGGTGAACGATGGTGCGTGCTGCGGCGGCGCGGCCGCTCGGCCCCTATGACCGGACGACCGCGCGGGTTGTGACAGGAACGTGGGCCGGTGCTGTCACAGATCCCGATGGCTGCCTTGTCTAAGCGGAGACCGCTCCGAACGGAGAGGCGGAGAAACGGAGAACTTCGCATGAGCAAGTACGTTTTGGAACCGGCGGCCCAGAAACTCGCCGAGGCCACCTCCAAGCCCCCGTTCCTGTATGAACTGGGGCCCGACGGCGCCCGCAAGGTGCTGGACGACCTGCAGGCGGCCCCGATCGACAAGCCTGACGTGGACGAGAAGTGGATCACGGTCGGTGACGTGCGGGCACGGATCGTCAAGCCGGCGGGCGCGGCAGGCGGGCTGCCGGTCGTGCTCTATGTGCACGGCGGCGGCTGGGTCCTCGGCAACGCCGGCACCCACGACCGGCTGGTACGCGAGCTCGCCGTCGGTGCGGGCGCCGCGGTGGTGTTCGTCGAGTACGACCGTTCGCCCGAAGCGCGTTACCCGGTGGCGATCGAGCAGGCGTACGCCACCGCCCAGTGGATCACCCGGAGCGGCGCGGACGAGGGGCTGGACGCCTCCCGGCTGGCGGTGGCCGGTGACTCGGTCGGCGGGAACATGACCGCCGCGCTGACCATCCTGGCCAAGCGGCGCGGCGACGTGCGGTTCGTGCACCAGTCGCTGTACTACCCGGTCACCGACGCCGGTCAGGACACCGACAGCTACCGCGAGTTCGCCGACGGCCCGTACCTGACCGCGAACGCCATGGCCTGGTTCTGGGACGCGTACACCACCGACCCGGCCCAGCGCGCGGAGATCACCGCCTCACCGCTGCGCGCCACTCTGGAGGACCTGGCCGGGCTGCCGCCCGCGTTCGTGATCGTCGACGAGAACGACGTGCTGCGTGACGAGGGCGAGGCGTATGCCCGCCGCCTCACCGAGGCCGGGGTGCCGACCACGAGCGTTCGCTACAACGGCACGCTGCACGACTTCATGATGCTCAACCCCGTCCGCGGCACCGACGCCGCGAGCGCCGCCGTCGCCCAGGCCATCGAGGTACTCAAAGCGGCCCTGAACACCGGAAAGGCACACGCATGAGCACCACGGAGCAGCCCGTCATCGTCCTGGTCCACGGCGCCTTCGCCGAGTCGGCCAGCTGGAACCGCGTCATCCAGCGCCTGCACGGCAGTCAACTGACGGCTGTCGCGGTGGCCAATCCGCTGCGCGGCGTGGAGGGCGACGCCGCCTACCTGCGCGACGTGATCGCCGGGCTGGGCCGTCCGGTCGTGCTGGTCGGCCACTCCTACGGCGGGATGGTGATCACTCAGGCGGCGGCCGGCAACCCGGCCGTCCAGGCGCTGGTGTACGTCGCCGCGTTCGCGCCCGAGCCGGGGGAGAGCGCGTTGCTGCTGTCGGGCAAGTTCGAGGGCAGCACCCTGGGCGGCGCGCTGGTCGCCTATCCGGTGGCCTCGGGCGGCAATGAGTTCCGTATCGCCGAGGACCGGTTCCATCACCAGTTCTGCGCCGATCTGGACGCCGGGGAGGCCGCGCTGATGGCGGCGACCCAGCGGCCGGTGACCGAGCGGGCGCTGAGCGACGGGCTGACGGGCGGCGAGGCGGCCTGGCGGAGCACGCCGTCCTGGTTCGTCCACGGCGACGGCGACCTGAACATCCCGGCGCAGGCGCTGCGGTTCATGGCCGAACGGGCCGGCTCGCGCGGCACCCGCGAGGTCGCGGGCGCCTCGCACGCCCTCGCGGCCTCCCAGCCGGACGCGGTGACCGCGGCCATCCTCGACGCCGTCGCCCACGGGCGGGGCTGAGCCATGCCCGCGATCCTGATCCACGGCGTCCCCGACACCCACCGCGTCTGGGCGGGCGTTCGCCGGCACCTGACGCGTACGGACGTGGAGGCCTGGGACCTGCCGGGGTTCGGCGCTCCGAGGCCGGACGGCTTCGGCAGTACCAAGGAGGAGTACGCCGACTGGCTGATCAGCCGCCTGGAGGAGGTCGGCGAGCCGGTCGATCTGGTCGGCCACGACTGGGGCTGCATCCTCACCGCCCGCGTCGCGTCCCTGCGCCCCGACCTGGTACGCACCTGGGCCGGCGGCGACGGCCCGATCAGCGCCCGGTACGTGTGGCATCCGCTGGCCAAGGTCTGGCAGGACCCGGTCGAGGGGGACCGCTTCATGGCCGAGCTGACCGAGGACGGCTTCGCACGCGATCTGGTCAACGGCTTCGAGGTCCCCGCCGACCTGGCCAAGGAGATGGTGCGGCACATGGACGCGCCGATGAAGGACAGCATCCTCAGGCTCTACCGCTCCGCGGTGCGGATGGGCAGCGAGTGGGAACCTGACCTGGGGAAGATGACCGCGCCCGGCCTCGTGTTCTGGGGTTCACGCGACCCGGCGTGTCCGGTCGGGTTCGCCGACGAGCTGGGCCGGGCCATCCGGGCGAAGCACGTGCTCAAGCTCGACAGCAACCACTGGCCGGTGCTGCAGCGGCCCGCGGAGGTCGCCGCCGCCCTCGAAGGGCACTGGCAGCGCCACGAACGCGGCTGAACCGGCGGCGCGGGCCGTTCTCGGGCGGCCCGCGCCTGTGCTCTCCGCGAAAGAATTTCGCGGAGCTTGTCACAGGTACGAAGGCTGTTCGGTCTTAGCTGTCGACCGGTCGGCGATCGAACGCCCCGGCAGACAGGAAGAAGGGTTCGTCATGAAGATCGTGGTGATCGGTGGAACCGGCCTGATCGGGTCGAAGCTGGTGGCCAAGCTGGGGGAGCACGGCCACGAGGCGGTGGCGGCGGCGCCGAACACCGGGGTCAACACCCTCACCGGAGAAGGACTGGCCGAGGCGCTGGCGGGCGCGCAGGTGGTGGTGGACGTGTCGAACTCGCCGTCGTTCGAGCGGGCCGCGGTGATGGAGTTCTTCCAGACCTCCACGGGCAATCTGCTGGCCGCGGAGGCGGCGGCCGGTGTCGGCCATCACGTCGCGCTGTCGGTGGTGGGCACCGAGCGGATGCCGGAGAACGGGTACTTCGCGGCGAAGATCGCCCAGGAGCAGCTGATCGAGAAGTCGGGGGTCCCGTTCTCGCTGGTGCACGCGACGCAGTTCTTCGAGTTCGCCCGCGCGATCGCGGACGAGGCGACGGACGGCGACACGGTGCGGATCGCGCCGGTGCTGTTCCAGCCCATGGCGGGCGAGGAGGTCGCGCAGGCGGTGGGCCGGGTGGCGGTCGGCTCGCCGCTGAACGGCCGGGTCGAGGTGGGCGGGCCCGAGCAGTCCCGGATGGACGAGTTCTTCCGCGACGCGCTGGCCGCCTGGGGCGATTCGCGCACGGTGGTCGCCGACCCGCAGGCGACCTACTTCGGCAGCGTGCCGGGGGAGCGGACGCTGGTGCCCGGCGAGGACGCCAGGCTCGGCACGATCCGCTACCGCGACTGGCTCGCGCAGAACGCGGCCAAGTAAGGAGTCCGCAGGCCCGTACGAGGTCGCCCAGCCCAAGCACCCCCCGCGCCCGTCCTGAGCGCGGCCGACTGCCGAGGCATGACGGCGGCGGCCGGCGAACGACGCAGGCACTGTCGAGCCGACGCCGCCTGAGGGTTCGACTCCCCGACCAGCCCTCATCCTGGCGCACCGTGCCGCCCGCCCATCTCCCGCCAGACCCCCACGCGGCTGATCCACGCGGTCGGTCGGGCGCCGCCGGAGCCCGCGGCTGACCGGGACGCCCGGACGCGTCACCCGTGCCCTGCGCGTACCGCCGGCGCTGCCGCATCCGGCCCGCAGCAGCGCCGGCGGCTCAACCGGGCACAGGTGACCCGGCTAGCGGCGCGCGATCAGCAGCAGCCGCGAGCTGCCGAGCCCGAAAGGAGTGCCGTCGGGATCCGCGTACATCTCGATGTGGGCGAACCCCGCATCCCTCGCCATCCGGGCCGTTTCAGCCGCAGTGTAGACGTGCTGCACCGAGGTGCCGTGGTGTTCCTCCTCCCCGCGGCGGAAGGTGAACGAGGTGAGCAAGCGGCCGTTGAGGGCGTCGTAGCTGTTGCTCGCCTCGACGGTGACGCCGCCCGCGGACATGGGCAGGTCGTCCTCCTCCAACTGCGGCAGCAGCGCCTCCGCCACCGCGCCGTAGTCGACGACGAGGAAGCCGCCCGGGACGATCGCCGCGTACAGGCCGGCGAACAGGGCGCGGTTGGCGTCGTGGCCGAGGTAGCCGAAGCTGTTGCCCATGCAGACGGCGGCGTCGGCGGTCAGCCGCGCGGGCAGGTGGTGCATGTCGGCCTCGCGCAGGTCGAGCGTCAGTCGCTCGGCCGCGGCGGCCCGGCCGGCGAAGGCCAGGGCCTCCGCCGAGATGTCCAGGCCGGTGACGTGGTATCCGCGGCGGGCGAGCGCGAGGCTGTGCCGGCCGCTCCCGCAGGGGACGTCCAGCACGCGGGCCCCGGGTCGAAGACCGCCGACGCGGATGACGAAGTCGATCTCGGCCTTGGTGGTCTCAGGCGGGACGGCCGCCCGCCAGAAGGCGTTGGGCAGCTCGGTGAAGAAGTCCGCGTACCAGGACGCGGAAGGGTGAGCGGAATCTGATGACATTTGAATGTGCTCCAAGGCGATCCGGATGCGCGCGAGCGCGCACCGTACAGGGAGGGTCCTCAAGGACCCGACGGTCAGGGAAGACCGGGGTGGAGCAAGACCGCTACCTGCCCCGGTCGCACCGGGCGGCAGTCATGGCATCGCCTTTTCGCAGCTAGGGGCGCGTCTGGCCCGTAGGAACGGATCGGTATCAGCGTAATCGCTCGACAGCAGGCCGTCCAGGAACCCCCGGCGGCGGGCCGCGCTCGCCGCAGGGCTGCGCGAGGCCGGGGGTGCGCGAGGCCGGGGGTGCGCGAGGCCGGGGGTGCCGGCGCGGGCCGGAGCGCGGAACACGGGCTGAGCGGCGCGGCCCGAGACGCGGAATACGGGCTGAGCGGCGCGGTCCGGGTCTCGTTCGCCGCGGACGTCCCGGCGTCAGATGAGCGGATAGGGTGTGGACATGCTTTGACGCCTGCCCGGCAGCCGGGCACCTCCGTTACCTCCTTCGTTCGTCGCAGATCGACCTTGGACCCACGAAGGAGATGTCTTTTCATGCACACGTCGACCTCCATCGACGTTCCTGACGCGTTCGCCGCGTCTTACGGCGCGCACGGCGCGGAGGCGCGCGCCTGGATCGCCGACCTGCCCCGCCTCGGCGCCGAGTTTCTGGACCGCTGGGGGCTACGGCCCGACGGCCCGTCCGCGTACGGCATGGCCTCGCTGGTCCTGCCCGTGCTTCAGGCCGACGGGACCCCTGCCGTCCTCAAGCTGCAGCAGCTCCGGGAGGAGACCGCCGGCACCGCCGCGGGCCTGCTGGCCTGGGACGGCAACGGCATCGTGCACCTGCTCGACCATGACGACGACAGCGCCACGCAGTTGCTGGAACGCCTGGACGCGGCCCGGCCCCTGTCCTCGGTGGCTGACGACGACGTGGCCGTACGGATCCTGGCCGAGCTGATGGCCCGCCTGACCGCGCTCCCTGCCCCGGAGGGGCTGCGGCGGCTGTCCGACATCGCCGCGGCCATGCTCGACCAGGTCCCGCGGGCCGTGCCGGCGCTGCGCGACCCCGATGAACAGCGGCTGGTACGCACCTGCGCGTCCGCCGTGGCCGAACTCATCGGCGAGCCCGGCGACCGGCTGCTGCATTGGGACCTGCACTACGACAACGTCCTGGCCGGAGAGCGGGAACCCTGGCTGGCCATCGACCCTGAACCGCTGGCGGGCGACCCGGGGTTCGAGCTGCTGCCGGCGCTGGACAACCGGTGGGAGGAGGTCGAGGCCGGCGGTGACGTGACTCGCGCGGTGCTGCGCCGCTTCGACCTGCTGACCGAGGTCCTCGGCCTGGAACGGGAGCGGGCAGTCGGCTGGAGTCTCGGCCGCGTGCTGCAGAACGCGCTGTGGGACATCGAAGACGGCAAGACCGCACTCGGACCCGCCCAGGTCGCCATCGCCCTGGCGCTGCTGAGCCGCTGAGCCGGCTCGGTGCGCCGGCTCGTGAGTCAGCCCAGTGCGTCGGCTGGTGCGTTGGCTTGGTGAACGGTCGGGTGAGGGGTTCGGTCAGGTGGTGCGGCGTGAGCGGGTCATGGCCAGCCCGCCGAGGGCCATGGCGACCAGCCCCACCACCAGGGCCACGTAGCCTCCGACGATGCCGTAGCCGGTGCCGGGGCCACCCTCGGCGGCGGCCACGACCAGCCCGCCGATGACCGCGCCGGCCAGCCCCGTCACCAGGGCCACGACGGACCCGCGCCGTCCGGTCCCGGTCCCGGTCCCGGTGCCGGTGCCGGTGCCGGTGCCGGTGCCGGTGCGGCCGGCGGAGCGGGCCAGTGCGAGCCCACCGACGACCACCCCGGCCAGCCCGAGCGCCGCGGCCACCAGGGACCAGAGCCGCCCGGTGGTCAAGGCGTAGGCGCTGACGGGGTCCGGCTGGACCAGGACGTTCGCGGCCGCCGGCGTGGCAACCGCGAGAGCTCCGAGCGCGGCGGCCACAGCGGCGGTTGTGGCGGTGGCGAGCAGGTGACGGACGGACATGAGGTGCTCCTTCTCCTCCTGGGACGGGTCGTGGCCCGATGATGTCCGTCGGGCCCGCCGCAGGTCGTCGTGCATACGTGGGCAATTCGTACTGCCGCCGATGCCGTACCCGGCTACCGCCGACGCCGCAGGAGCCGGGGAGGTACCGCAGGCGCGGTAGCCGACGGTCATCCGCGGGCAGGAGTTGCACAGGCGGACATCCGGGCTAAGGTGCGCGCATGAGCACAGGACGGGCACGCCTCACGGACTGGGCGATCGCCGTCGGCGTGGCGGCGACGCTGCTGTTCAACGGGCTGTCCGGACAGCACTCCACCACCTACCTCGACCTGCTCGGCTACGCGCTGCTGGCGGCCGGCGGCCTGGCGCTGGCCGCGCGCCGCCGGGCTCCGGTCGTCGTGCTGGCCGTCACCGGTCTGTGCGCGGTGGGCTACCAGGCGGCCGGGTTCGACACGCCCGCCATCGCGTACCTGTTCGCGGTGTACGCGGCCGTACGGGCTGGACATCGCGCCATCACGGTGGCGGCGAGCGTGGTCATGCTGGCCCTGCTTCCCCTCGCGGCCCTGGCCTCGGGCCTGCACGACACGGGCCAGGCGCTCGCGCAGGCCAGAGGCGCGCTTGAGCTGGCCTGGCTGATCGCGGCCGGCGCCGCCGGCGAAGCGCTGCGCCAGGCCGAGCGGCGCGCGGAGGAAGCCGAACGCACCCGGGAGGAGACCGCGCGGCGCCGCGCCGACGAGGAACGGCTGCACATCGCGCGGGAGCTGCACGATTCGCTCACCCACCAGATCTCGATCATCAAGGTGCAGGCCGAAGTCGCCGTCCACGTGGCCCACAAGCGGGGTGAACAGGTTCCCGAGGCCCTGCTGGCGATCCAGGAGGCCGGGCGTGAGGCGACCCGGGAGCTGCGCGCGACCCTGGAGGCGCTGCGCGACGACGACACGACCCCGCCGCGTGGCCTCGACCACGTCGCGGAACTGGTGGAACGGGCTCGGACGACCGGCCTCGACGCGACGCTGACGATCGAGGGACAACGGCAGGACGTGCCGGTCGCGGTGGACCGGACCGGCTACCGGATCGTTCAGGAGTCCCTCACCAACATCGCCCGGCACGCCGCCGCCGCGACGGCGTCCGTCCGGATCGACTACCGTCCCGACACCCTCGCGATACGCATCGATGACGACGGCAAGGCCACGCCGGACGCCGTCCCGGTGCCCGGCGTCGGGCTGCTCGGAATGCGCGAACGGGTCACCGCCCTCGGCGGTCACCTGCGGGCGGCACCACGCGACGAGGGCGGCTTCACCGTCCAGGCCGAACTCCCCGTGGACCGAACGTCATGATCCGGGTCCTGCTGGTCGACGACCAGCCGCTCATCCGCAGCGGGTTCCGCGCGCTCCTCGACCTCGAGGACGACATCGAGGTGGTGGCCGAGGCCGCCGACGGGGAGCAGGGCCTGGCCCTGGTCAGGGAGCACCTGCCCGACGTCGCGCTCATCGACATCCAGATGCCGGTCGCCGACGGCATCGAGGCGACCCGGCGCATCGCCGCGGACCCGGCCCTGGCCGGGGTGCACGTCGTCATCCTGACCAACTACGGCCTGGACGAATACGTCTTCAACGCGCTGCGCGCCGGTGCCGCCGGATTCCTCGTCAAGGACATCGTCCCGGAGGACTTCCTGCACGCCGTACGCGTCGCCGCGCGCGGTGACGCCCTGCTCGCACCGTCGATCACCCGCAAGCTGATCAACCGGTACGTCACCCAACCGCTCCGCACCGGCACCGGTACGGGGCTGAAGGAGCTGACCAGCCGCGAACGCGAGGCCGTCGCCCTGGTCGCGCAGGGCCTGTCCAACGACCAGATCGCCGAGCGCATGGTGATCAGCTCACTGACCGCGAAAACCCACGTCAATCGGGCCATGGCCAAGCTCGACGCCCGCGACCGCGCGCAACTCGTGGTCTTCGCCTACGAATCCGGCCTGGTGGTCCCGCGCAACGCCTGACTTCGGCCACCGGGTGTGCGCTGTCTACGACTTCGACAGCGGCTGCTCCGACCAGGGCGGGGTCGGCCGCACGCGGGTGACCCCGCCCTGGCCCCGCCGGCCGGAGCACCCGAGCGCCCGTTCGGCGTTGAGCGGGACCCGCAGCTCCGTTTCGCTGACCCGCCCCGGTTTGCGGGTGCAGGCCGTTCCCATACGGGCCGGGGCGTCTTCAGCCCGCCAGAGGCGCACCCGCCGACGATCGCCCGCCCGCCGGAGCGCCGAAGTCGCGCGTCGCCCCGCCCCACCGGGCTCAGCTCGCCCTGCCCACCGGGCTCAGCCCGTCCCGTCCGTCGGCGGAGAGGGGTCCGAGCGGCCGCCGGTGAAGGCAGGGTGGCTCTCAGGAGCGCTGTCTGGACTCCGCCGCCGCCCAGGTGAAAATGCCCTTCGCCATGAGAGACAGCTCGCCGGCCGCTCTGGCGGAGAAGACCTCCGCGCGTACGCGGTGCACCCCCGCGTCGTCCGGCGCCGCCAGGGCGGCCATTTCCGCCAGATGCCCGGCCAGCCGCTCGTCGCCTTCGGAAAGGGCCTTGAGCGCCGCGTCCGCGAGGGTCTGGGCCCCGCCCGCCAGTTCCGCGACCGATTTCGCCAGCACCGCGTCGGGAGCGGGCTTCAGATGGGCCGGATTGCCGTCGTACCAGCCGCCGTAAAGGCGCCACAGGTTGCGTACGACGAATTCCGGCTCGTCGTACCGCGCCCGCAGATAGGGCCGGTCGGCGAGACCCTCCGGCGGCTTCACGGAATGGACGATCTCGTCGAGCCGCGCGCCCGCGTTGAGCAGTTCCAGGGTCTGCGTGATGAGCGATTCCAGCCATTCGGCGGTTTCCAGCAACGCCTGCCGGATGCGGTCGCGGCCGAAGACCGGGGCGCCGTGGCCGGGGAGCAGGATCTCGGCGTCCATGGCGGCCATCCGGTGCAACGCGTGCACCCATTCCCGGGGATAGCGCTGCACCTTCTGCGGGTTGCCGCAGTTCGGCGTCACCCAGATGAACAGGTCGCCGGTCAGCAGCAGCTTGTGCTCGCGAACGTAGCCGATGGTCGCGTCGTCGGTCTCGCCCTTGGCGTGCACGAGGTCGAACGTGAGCCCGCCGCGCCGCACGGTCAGCGCGTCGGTGTAGGTCACGTCCGGGTGGCGGTAGTCGGTGGGCCAGCGGAGCCCGGGCGCCTGGAACTGTCGCTGGTTGATCACCGAGTTATAGCCATTTGTCAGCACATAACGCTCAAACCGTTCAACAATCGCTTTATGGGCATAAATCGTGGCAGGCGGCCCCGATTCCTCGAACGGCCCCGTCCCCGAGACGTGGTCGACATGCCCGTGCGAGTAGAACGCGGTCGTCAGCGGCGCCCGCGTCCAGGCCCGTACGTCCTCATACAATTTCGCCGCCGAGAACGCGCTGCCGGTGTCGAACAGCACCAGCTCACCCTCGGTCTCGAACGCGGTCACGTTGCCGAATCCCGGCCACCAGCCGAGACCGTCGGCGATCGGCTGAATTCCCGTGCCCTGCGCGCCCGCGTCCACGACGCTGTCGTCCGATTCGCCGCGCCACACGCGGTCGGCGTACTCGATAATCATAGGCCCAAGCCTGCTTCTAGAACCTCATTCTAGGCAAGAGATCAAACCTGGGAAATGAGGGTGGGAGCGCTCCCAGATAGATGACGAACAGCTTTCCGAGCTGTCAAGAACGCGAAAGACGGAGCACCCCAAAACCAGGGGGCGACGTGCACGCATCGCGAATTGTGCTTGTTAGGTGACAATAAGCAGCCGGAAATGCGGATCTAGCCCTTGACCTCGTAAGGGTCGAAACCTAGCCTCCCTCGTGGGAGCGTTCCCACGGCCTCTGCAGGCTTCGCCGTCATGGCTACAGCACATCCGCGTCATCGCCGCGGAGAGGAGAAAGACGCGTGACCAGAAGCTCCCTCACACCCGCCAAGCAGGCTCTGCTGGAGCGCCGGCTTCGAGCGCGCGCCGCCAAGGTCAGCGTTCCCCGCCGCGACCCCGGCACCGCGCCGCCGCCGTCGGCCATGCAGGAGCGGCTGTGGTTCCTTGAGCAGTACGCCCCCGGCACGGCCGCCTACACCGTGCCGTTCGCGGTCCGGCTGACCGGCGAACTCGACGAGAACGCCCTGGCCAGGGCGCTCACCGAGCTCACGCGGCGGCACGAGAGCCTGCGCACCATCCTGGTCACCACCCCCGACGGCCGCCCGGAGGCGGTGGTCGCCGAGGAGCCGGTCGTGGAGTTCCGCGTCACCGACGACCCAGGCGAGATCGACGGCGAGCTGACCCGGCCGTTCGACCTGGCCCGCCCGCCGCTGCTGCGCGCCCTGCTGGTGCGCTCGGCCCCCGGCGAACACGTGCTGCTGCTCACCATGCACCACGCGATCACCGACGGCTGGTCGTGCGACATCCTGTTCCAGGAGCTGCTGGCGCTGCACGCGGGCCGGGAGCTGCCGCCGGTGGAGCTGCAGTTCGGCGACTACGCGCACTGGCAGCGCGGCCGGACCTTCGACGACGACGTGCGCCACTGGGTGTCCCGGCTGGACGGGGTGCCCGCCCTGGAGCTGCCGACCGACCTGCCCCGGCCCGCCGAGCAGCGCTGGACCGGCGCCGCCGTGGACGTCGTCGTGGACCCCGGACTCACCGCCTCGATCGCGGAGCTGGGCAAGGCGCACCGGGCCACGCCGTACATGACGCTGCTCGCCGCCTTCCAGGTGCTGCTCGGCCGGTTCGCCGGGCAGGACGACTTCGCGGTGGGGTCGCCGGTGTCCGGGCGGGAGCTGCCCGAGCTGGAGCCGGTCGTCGGGCCGTTCATCAACACCCTGGCCATCCGGGCCGACCTGCGCGGCGACCCGACCTTCCGCGAACTGCTCGGCCGGGTCCGCGACACCACCCTGGACGCGTTCGCGCACCAGGCGCTGCCGTTCGACCGGCTCGTCACCGAGCTGGCCGTCGAGCGGGACGTCAGCCGCACGCCGGTCTACCAGACCATGTTCGCGCTGCAGAACTATCGCGGCCGCACCCTGGACACCTCTGGCCTGGGCGCGGAGCCGTATCCGATCCCAACCGTGGCCAGCCGGTTCGACCTGGCGCTCTATCTCTTCGAGGGCGGCGGCGGGCTGCACGGGCAACTCGCGTACAGCACCGCGCTGTTCCGGGAGGACACGGCGCGGCGGCTGGCGGGATGCCTGGAGACGCTCCTGCGGGCGGCGGTCGCCGACCCCGACCGGCCGATCTCCCGGCTGCCGCTGCTCGACCCGCACGAGCGGCGGCGCGTGCTGGCCCTCGGGGTCGCCGAACCGGCGCCGCCCGCCGGGATCCGGCTGCTGCACGAGGTCGTCGCCGGGCAGGATCCCGGGGCGGTCGCGGTGGTCGCGGGGGAGGTCTCGCTCACGTACGGCGAGCTCGGTGCCCGCGCCGATCGGCTGGCCCGGCGGCTGCGGGCGCTCGGCGCCGGACCCGGGGAACGGGTGGCGGTGTGCCTGGAGCAGTCGGCCGGACTGGCCGTGGCGGTGCTCGGCGTGCTCAAGTCAGGGGCCGCGTACCTGCCGCTGGATCCGGAGCATCCGGGCGAGCGGCTGGCGTACGTGCTGGAGGACGCCGGGGTGCGGATCGCGGTGACCGACGCGCCCTCCAGGGGGCGGTTGCCCGGCGGGCTGCTCACGGTCGGCATCGACGAGCCGGGCGGCGACGAGGCGCCGGTCCCTCAGGACGTGACCCCCGACGACCTGGCCTATGTCATCTACACCTCCGGCACCACCGGCAGGCCCAAGGGCGTCGAGATCCAGCACCGGCAGGCGCTCGTCTACCTCGCGGGCCTGCGCGAGCGGCTGGAGATCGAACCCGGCGGGGCGTACGCGCTGCCGCAGGCTCTGGCCTTCGACTTCGGGGTGACGGTGTTCTACGCGTGCCTGATGACCAGCGGCACGCTGCACATCATCCCGTCGCGCACCGCAGGGCACGAGCTGGCCGAGTACGTCCGGGACGCGGGCATCGACTACCTCAAGATCACTCCGTCCCATCTGGCCGCGTTGCAGGCCGACGTGCTGCCGCGCAAGCTGCTGATCCTCGGCGGCGAGGCGGCGCCGCGCGACTGGGCCGAGGAGCTGGCCGCGTCCGGGCGCTGCCGGGTCGTCAACCACTACGGCCCGACCGAGGCGACAGTGGGCGTCACCACCTACGCGGTCGAGGGCGCCGGCGGCACGACCACGACGCTGCCCATCGGCAGGCCCCTGCCGGGGGCGCGGGCGTACGTGCTGGACGAGCGGCTGGAGCCGGTGCCGATCGGCGTCGCAGGGGAGCTCTACCTCGGCGGGGACCGGCTGGCCAGGGGATATCTCGACCGTCCCGCCCTGACCGCGGAACGCTTCCTGCCCGACCCGTACGGTCCGCCAGGCGCTCGCATGTACCGCACCGGCGACCAGGCCCGTCACCTTCCCGACGGGAACCTGGAGTTCCTCGGCCGCCGCGACCTGCAGGTGAAGATCCGCGGCTACCGGGTGGAGCTGGCCGAGGTCGAGTCGGTGCTCGGCCGTCATCCCGGGGTGACGTCGGCGATCGCCGACCTGCGCGGCGGCCTGCTGGTGGCGTACCTGGCAGCTGATCCCGAGGTCCGGCCGGAGGCCGCCGAGGTGCGGGCGTGGCTGGCCGAGCGGCTGCCCGACTACATGATCCCCGCCAGGTACGTGTGGCTGGACGAGCCGCCGCCGCTGAAGTCGCACGGCAAGGTGGATCGCGGCGCCCTGCCCGACCCGGCGCCGGAGACGACCGGCCGGTTCGAGCCGCTGCGGACCCCCGCCGAACAGACGGTCGCCGAGGTGTGGAGCGAGTTGCTCGGCGTCACCGAGGTCGGCGCCACGGACGACTTCTTCGAGCTCGGCGGGCATTCCCTGCTGGCCATGCGGGTGGTGGCCCGGCTCAGGCAGGAGGCGCCGGAGCGCGGCGTCACCGTGCTCGACCTGTTCAAGCACCGCACCGTGCGGGCGCTGGCCGCGCTGCTGGAGTCGGGCGGCGGGGGCCCGCGCCGCCTGCTGCACCGGCTCACCCCCGCCAGGACGGCCACCTCGACGCTGGTCTGCGCGCCGTACGGGGGCGGCAGCGCGGTCATCTACCAGCCGCTCGCGGACGTGCTGCCGGCCGACTGGGCGCTGTACTCGATCGCCGTGCCCGGCCACGAACTTGGCGAGGAGGCCCGGCCGCTGGACGAGGTCGCCGACGGGTGCGTGCGAGAGATCCTCGACGACATCGAGGGCCCCGTCACCCTGTACGGCCACTGCGGCCTCGGCGTGATGCTGGCCGCGGAGATCGCCCGCCGGCTGGAGGACGCCGGGCGCGAGGTCGAGGCGGTGTACCTCGGCGGCGTCTTCCCCTTCGCCCGCCCCCGCGGCCGCCTCGCGCGCCTGACCGGGCTCATGGAGCGCATCCGCGGCGACCAGGCGTGGATCGACGACCTGCGCTCCGCCGGCCTGGACGTGGAGGAGGTCGGCCGCGACCAGCTCGACCTCATGGTCCGCAACCGGCGGCGCGGCACCCGGCAAGCGGAGCGGTACTTCACCCGCATGTTCGAGGATTCCACGGCGGGGCCGGACGGGGCCCCGCTGCGGGCGCCGGTCATCGCGCTGGCCGGCGAGCGCGACCCGGCGATGGAGTTCTACCAGGAGCGGTACCGCGAGTGGCACGTGCTGTCGAAGCTGACGGCCCTGGTCGTGCTGGATGAGGCTGGGCACTTTTTCCTGAAATATCGGGCGGAGGAACTCGCGGCCATCGTGACCGGCACGCACCTCGCCATCGCCGAGGGCCACGCCGAGCGGCTGGCGCGTACAGCAAGGTCGACGTGGTGGCTGGAGGGCGTGTCCTCCACAGCCACGCCGGACAGCGCCGCGGACACGCCGCACGGCTCCGCGGCGGCGCCGGACAGCTCCGAGGCCCGCCGGGTGCGGCCGGGTATGGGACGGTTCGCGCTGGTCGCGGCCGGGCAGCTGGTCTCGATCGTGGGGTCGGCGCTGACCGAGTTCGCCGTGCCGCTGTGGATCTACACGACCACCGGCTCGCTGGCGGACTTCGCGCTGTTCGCGGTGCTCGGCCTGCTGCCGGGCATGCTGGTCGCCCCGCTGGCCGGGGCCATCGTGGACCGGTACGACCGGCGCGCGGTGATGCTCGCGGGGGACGTCACCGCGGGCGGCGTGCAGCTGATCCTCGGGGTGCTGCTGTGGACCGGCAACCTGGCGATCTGGCACATCTACCCGCTGCTCGCGCTGCTGTCGGTCGCGCTGACCTTCCAGCGGTTCGCGTACGCCTCGGCGATCCCGCAGCTCGTCCCCAAACGGTTCCTGGGCCACGCCAACGGCGTCGTGCAGCTCGTCACCGGCACGGCCCAGGTGGTGGTGCCGCTGCTGGCGGTCGGGCTGATGGCGGTCGTCGGGCTGGAGGGGATCCTGGCCGTCGACGTGCTGTCGTACGTGTTCGCGATCGCGGTCGTGCTGGCGGTCCGCTTCCCCCGGAGCATGGCGTGGCGGCGGCGCGAGACGGTCATGGCGGAGATCGCCGGCGGCTGGCGGCTGACCTGGGGGAACCGGGGCTTCCGCGGGATGCTGGTGTTCTTCGCCGTCCTGAACGTGTTCCTGTCGCCGCTGTTCCTGATGATCTCGCCGCTGGTGTTGTCGTTCGCGACGCTGCAGGACGTCGGGAGGGTGTCGCTGGCGGGCGGGGTCGGCGTGCTGGCCGGCGGGCTGCTGATGGCCGTGTGGGGCGGGCCGAGCCGGCGGCGGCTGCGCGGGGTGCTGCTGTTCACGCTCGCGCTGGCGGTGTTCTGCGTGGTCGTCGGCGTACGGGCGGATCTGGTGGCGATCGCCGCGGGGGCGTTCGGGATGTCGCTGTGCCTGACGCTGCTCAACGGGGTGTACGCGACGATCATCCAGGTCAAGGTGCCGCAGCGGTTCCACGGGCGGGTCATCGCGCTCAACACGCTCGTCGCCTGGTCCACGCTGCCGATCGGGTTCGGGCTGGTGGCGCCGTACGGGACGGCGGTGTTCGAGCCGCTGATGGCGCCGGACGGGCCGCTGGCCGCGACGGCGGGCGCGCTGCTCGGGACGGGGGACGGGCGCGGGATCGGGCTGATGTACGTGGCCTTCGGGCTGGCCATCGCGCTGATCGCGGTCTCCGCCCTGCGGGTGCGGGTGCTGGCGCGCTTCGACAGCGAGGTGCCCGACGCGCTGCCCGACGATCTGGTCGGTGTCCAGGAGCTGCGGCGGCGAGCCGGGGGAGAGTCATGATCGTTCCGGAGTTGCTGGCAAGGCGGGCGGCGGAGGAGCCCGAGCGGGTCGCGCTGGAGGTCGCAGGGGGCGCGACGCTGACGTTCGCGCAATGGCGGGCGCGGGCGGACGCGCTGGCGCGCGGGCTGGTCCGGCGCGGGGTGCAGCGGGGCGACCGGATCGGGCTGCTGTTCGGGGCCGAGAGCTGGACCGACTTCGCCGTGGCCTACTGCGCCGCGCAGCTGGCCGGCGGGGTGGCCGTGCCGATCTCCGACCGGCTCGCCCCGGCCGAGGTGGCGTACATGCTGGAACACTGCTCGGCGACCGGCGTGCTGCACGCGGGCAAAGGGCCGGCCGTCCCGCCCGCGAGCGGCGTGCTGCACGCGGGCAAGGGGCCGGTCGTCCCGCCGGACGGCGCGTACTGGAGCGCCGTGCCGGACGAGCTGGAGCCCGGTTCGCGGGAGCCCGAGCCGCCGGAGCCGGGGGATCTGGCGCAGATCCTCTACACCTCCGGCACCACGGGCCGGCCCAAGGCGGTGGCGGCCACCCACGTCAACCTCACCTACGGCAGCGCCACCCGGGCCAACCGCCGCAGGTTCGGGCATTCGCGGCTCCTGCTGCACGCGTTCCCGATCGGCACCAACGCCGGCCAGGCCATGCTGCTCAACGCGCTGGACGCGCGGCCGGCGGTGCTCACCCTGGCGCGGTTCACCCCGGGCAGGTTCGCCAGGCTGATCGAGTCGCGGCGGGTGGGAACCGTGTTCCTGGTGCCCGCGATGGCCCTCGAACTGCTCAACGCCGGGCTGCACGAACGGCACGACTTCTCCGGCGTGGTCCTGCTCGGCTCGGCGGCCTCGGCGCTGCCGGCGGCGCTGTGCGCGCGGCTGGCGGCGGCCTTCCCCAAGGCGACCGTGACGAACTACTACACCTCGACCGAGGCGGCGCCCGCCCAGACCGTCATGATCTACGACCCGACGCGGCCCGCCGCCCTGGGCCGGCCGGCGCTCGGCAGCGGCCTGAGGGTCACCGGTCCCGACGGCGCGCAGTTGGCGGCCGGGGAGACGGGGGAGATCTGGCTGCGCTCTCCCGCCGCGGCGCGCTCGTACTACCGGGACGAGCAGGCCAGCGCGCACACCTTCCGCGACGGATGGGTGCGGATGGGCGATGTGGGCTACCTCGACGCGGACGGCTACCTCTATCTCGTCGACCGGGAGAGCGACGTCGTCAAGTCCGGGGCGTTCAAGGTGTCGACCGTGCAGGTGGAGTCGGCGCTGCACGAGCACCCTGACGTGGCCGAGGCGGCGGTCGCCGGCGTGCCGCACCCCGTGCTGGGCACCGTGCTGGCCGCCGCCGTCGTGCCCCGCTCGCGGGCGCCGCGCGTGACGGAGCTGCGGGCCTTCCTCCTGACCCGGCTGGCCGCGCACGAGCTGCCGGCACAAGTGATCTTCGTGGACCGCCTGCCCAGGAACCACTCGGGCAAGGTCGTCAAGTCCGACCTGCGCGACCTGCTGAAGCAGGCGGACTCCGTGATGGAAACGGGCCCCAAGGTGGGCGCTGTGGAGAAAGAAGGCGGGAGATGACCGGATCGTGGCCGGCCTCCCCTGCGCAGCAGGGGATGTGGCTCACCGAGCGGGCCGGAGTCGCCGGGCGGGCCTTTCACATGCCGCTGGCCGTGTGGCTGGACGGGCCGCTCGACGTGGAGGCCCTGCGGGAGGCGTGTGCGGAGGTGGCGCGCAGGCATCCCGTGCTGGGCGGCGTGCTCGCCGAGGACGGTGGTGAGCTGCGGGTGCTCGCCCGCGCGGTGCCGCCGATGCGCGACGGCGGCGACCTTCCCGAGGTGCTGGCCGGGCCGGTCGATCCGGTCGAAGGGCCCGCCGCGCTGTTCACGCTGATCCGGGAGGACGCCAAGCGGCACGTGCTGCTGTTCCAGGCCCATCACGCGGTGTTCGACGGGGAGTCCAAGGACATCCTGCTGCGGGATCTGGCCGCCCGGTACGGGGGCGCCGCGCCCGCGCCGCTGGGGGCGGTGTACCCGGAGGTGGCGGTGCGGCAGCGGGCCAGGCTGGCGGACGCGCTGCCGGCCGCGCAGGGGTACTGGGCGGCCCGGTGGCAGGAGCAGCGGGAGCTGTGCCTGCCCGGCCTGAGCGGGGTGTCCGTGGCGGCGGCGCCCGGCTCCGCCCTCGACTTCGTCGTCGAGGACCTCGCCGGGCTCGCCGAGCGGCTGGAGGTCACCCGGTTCGAGGCGGTGCTGGCCGCGTTCGTCGCGCTGCTGCACGCGTACGGCAACGCGCGGCCCGCCGTCGGCGTCGACCTGTCGACGCGGACCGAGCTGAGCCGGGACCACGTGGGAGCCTTCGTCAACGAGCTGCCCGTGATCGGGGCGCCCGAGGCAGGCACGTTCGGCGAGTTCGCCCGGAGCCTGCGGGTCGAGCTGCGGCGGTTGTACCGGCATCGCGAGGTCCCGCTGGCCAGGGCCGTGGACGGGATCGGCCCGCGCGCCGCGCTCACCCCCGTGTCGCTCAGCTACCGGCGGCGGCCGGAGACGAGCCCGCTCTTCCCGGGGCTGGGCGCGTCGGTGGAGTGGATGATGTTCAACGGCTGGGTGCGCAACACGCTCCACCTGCAGATCGTCGACGACCAGGCGGGCACGGCGGCGCGGCTGCAGTACAACCCGGCGCTCCTCGACCGGGCGGGGGCCGAGCGGATCCGGCAGGACCTCGCCGCGCTGCTGGCGGCGGTCGCCGCGGATCCGGAGGCGCCGCTGGACCGGCTGCCGCTGCCCGGTCCCGTTCCGGCGGCGTCCGTCACGGCCGGTGGCGGCCCCGGCGCCGTCGAGGACGGGCCGGTGCCCGCCGACCTCGTACGGGAGATCCAGGCGATCTTCGCCAAGGAGCTCGAACTGGACGACGTGGAAGCCGACGACGACCTGTTCGACCTCGGCGGCCACTCCCTCACGATCACCCAGATCATGGCCAGGGCCAGGGAGCGGTTCGGCGTGGAGCTCTCCTTCGAGGTGTTCATCGACGACGCCACCGCGACGCGCGTCGCGGCGGAGGTCGCCCGCCTGCGGGAGCAGGCATGCTGAGGGAGCGCGTGGCCGCGCTGGTGGCCCGGGCCAGCGACGGCGCGCTCACCACGGCGGAGGTGCTGGCGGCCGACTGCTCGCTGACGGCGCTCGGCCTCACCTCGCTGGGCTACATCCGGCTGATCGACGCGATCGAGGAGGCGTTCGGCTTCGACATCGAGTTCGACGGCAGCCTCGACACCCTCGACGGGCTGGTCGGCCACCTGTCCCGGCTGGCGGGCCGCCCGTCATGATCGTGCCGGCCGAGTTCAGCGGCGCCAGGTCCGGCCAGGGACCGCTCACCTGGGGCCAGCGGGCGATCTGGCGGCTCACCGAATGGCTGCCGCCCGGCGACCCCTACTTCAACATGCCCTGGGCCCTGCCGGTGCACGGCAAGCCCGACCTGCCGGCCGTCCTCGCCGCCCTGTCGCGGCTGATCGGACGGCACGAGAGCCTGCGCACGAACTGGCTCGCCGGGCCGCGGGCCCAGGGCGGCATGGTGCAGCGGGTCGCGGGGGAGGGGCGGCTGACGGTCGAGCTGGTCGACGCCGCCGGGGCCCGGCCCAGGACGCTGGCCGGCGAGATCGCCGCCGAGCTCGCCGGCAAGGGCTTCGACTACGCGAACGAGCTGCCCGTACGCTGCTCCGTCGTCCTGGACGGCGGCCGTCCGCGCGCGGTGGCGTTCGCGTTCACGCACCTGGCCGTGGACGGGCTGGCGCTCGACGTCATCGCCGGCGAGTGGCCGCGGCTGCTGTCCGGTGAGCCGCTGCCGCCGGCCGTGCCCCAGCCGCTCGACCTGGCCGCCGAGGAACGCTCCCCCGAGGGCGCGGCGCGCGGCGAGCGGGCGCTCAGATACTGGCGGGCGGCGCTGGAACGGATGCCGCGCCCGCTGTTCGCCGCGCCGCCGGGAGTGCCCGAGGAGCCCAGGTTCGTCAAGCTCGGCATGGAGTCGGCCGCGCTCGGCGCGGCGGCCACCCGGCTGGCCGTGCGCTGGGGGGTGAGCACCAGCAGCGTGCTGCTCGGGGCGTACGCGGCGCTGCTGTCCCGGCTGACCGGCCGCGGCACGGTCGCGCTGCAGCTCATCGTGGGCAACCGGCACGATCCCCGGCTCGCGCCCATGGTGGCCACCCTCGTCCAGGACGGGATCCTCGTCCTGGACGTGGCCCCGGGCGCGCCGCTCGCCGAGGTGGTGCGGGCCGCGCACCGGGGGGTGCTGGCGTCGTACCGGCACGCCCGCTACGACCCGGCCGCCCAGCGGGCGCTGATCGGGGAGACCGGGCCGCCGCCCACCGCCTACTTCAACGACGTCCGGGTCGCCGTGGGCTGGCCCAACCTCCCGCTGCGCCCGCCCGCGGGCCCCGGCCGGATCTTCCCGGTGGGGGCCTGGCCGGAGGTGGACGCCGAGGTGTTCTGCACCGTCGGGCCCGCCACCCACACCTGCCGCCTGGACCTGCTCGCCGACACCGCCCTCCTGCCCCGGGAGGCGATCGAGGCGACGCTGCGCGAGGTCGAGACGCTACTGGTCAGCGAGGAGAACACGTGAGTGCTGAGACGCGGGTGGTCGTCAACCACGAGGAGCAGTACTCCATCTGGGCCGCCGATCGCGAGCTGCCGCCCGGCTGGTCGGAGGCCGGGTTCGCGGGCACCCGGGAGGAGTGCCTGGCGCACATCGAGACCGTCTGGACGGACATGCGCCCGCTCAGCCTGCGAGACTGAAAGGCGATACCGACGTTGAGTGACGACACGACGCCGCCCCCCGCGAACGGCGGAGCGGGCACGATCTGGCGGTGGCTGGACAAGGCGCCCGACGCGGTGGCCGTGACCGGCTCCGACGGTCAGGTGACCTACCGGGAGCTGCACCGGCGCGTCGAAGACCTCGCCGCCGTGCTGCGCGGGCACGGCGTCGGCCCCGGGGTGCCCGTCGGGCTGTGCGTGGAGCGGACCACCGGGATGCTCGTGGCGATGCTCGCCGTGTGGGCGGCGGGCGGGGCCTATGTGCCGCTCGATCCGGCCTTCCCGGCCGAACGGCTGCGGATGATGCGGCAGGACGCGGGCATCGGAGTGGTGCTGACGCAGGCGGGCGTCGATCCCGCGCCGCTGGCGGGCGTTCCCGCCGTCATCACGCTCTCACCAGGGGGCCGGCCGCCGGACGGCGCCGCCGCCCGGTCCGCGGAGGTTCCGGCCGACGGGGATCAGCTGGCGTACCTGATGTTCACCTCGGGGTCCACCGGCCGCCCGAAGGGGGTGGCGGTGCCGCACCGGGCCGTGGCGAACCTGCTGGAGTCGTTCGCCGAACTGCTGCCGATCGGGCCGCGGGACCGGTGGCTGGCCGTCACCACGCTGTCGTTCGACATCTCGGTCCTGGAGCTGCTGCTGCCCCTGTTCACGGGAGGCCGGGTGGTGATCGCGGCCACCGCCGAGGTCTCCGACGGGTGGGCGCTGCGCGAGCGGGCCGCCGCCGAGGGCGTCACGATCATGCAGGCCACACCGGCGGGCTGGCGCATCCTGCTGGAGTCCGGCGGAGTCCCCGCGACGATCAGGACCCGCCTGTGCGGCGGCGAGGCGCTGCCCCGCGATCTCGCGGACGCGCTGCTGGCCGACGGCGCCGAGCTGTGGAACGTGTACGGCCCCACGGAGACCACCGTGTGGTCCACGGCCGGCAGGGTGCGGCCGGGACCCGAGGCCGTGGACCTCGGCTCGCCCATCGGGCGGACCTCGCTCCACCTGCTGGACGGGAACGGGACGCCGGTCGCCGGCGGGGAGGTCGGCGAGCTGCACATCGGCGGCGCGGGGGTCGCCCGGGGATACCACGGGCTGCCCGCTCAGACGGCCGCGCGCTTCCTGCCCGACCCGTACGCCGGCACCCCCGGCGCCCGCCTGTACGCCACGGGCGACCTGGCCAGGATCACGCCCGACGGCCGGTTGGAATATCTCGGCCGCGCCGACCAGCAGGTCAAGATCCACGGATTCCGCATCGAACTGGGCGAGATCGAGACCGTCCTGCGCGCGTCCGCCGAGGTCAAGGAGGCCGCGGTCGCCGTCCGCGACGGGCGGCTGGTGGCCTACCTGGTCCTGCGGGCGCAGGCCGTGGACTGGGCCGCGCTGCGCGAACGGCTGCGCGCGTCGCTCCCCGACCACATGATCCCGGTCCGGCACACGACCCTCACCGCCCTGCCCCTCACCCCCAACGGCAAGCTCGACCGCGCCGCCCTGCCCACCCCGTCGTGGACGCGCCCCGGCACCGCCGCCTTCCGCGCCCCGGCCACCCCGGTCGAGTCCGACCTGGCCGAGATCTGGGCGGACGTGCTCGGCGCCACCGAGCCCATCGGCGCCGACGACGACTTCTTCGAGCTCGGCGGCCACTCCCTCGCCGCGACCCAGATCATCGCCAGGGTCCAGGCCAGGTACGGCCTGGAGGTGCCCATCGTCGTGCTGTTCGAGCGTCCGACGATCGCCGGGTTCGCCGCCCGGCTCGACGACCTGGACGACGCCGAGCTCAGCCTGGCCGACGTGGCCGCGCTGCGCGACCAGCTCGACGGCCTCAGCGCCGAGGAGCTCCAGGGGCTGTTCGACGATCTGGCGGCCGGGTCATGAGGGCGCCGCTGTCGCCCGCGCAGGAACGGCTCTGGATGCTCCAGCGGCTGGAGCCCGGTGACGCCTCGTACACGATGTACCTGGTGCGCCGGCTGCGCGGCCCGCTCGACCGCGACGCCTTCACCGATGCCGTCGGGGCGCTCGTGGCCAGGCACGAGAGCCTGCGGACCGCCTTCGCGGAGGAGGACGGCACGCCCTGGGCGGTGGCCGGGCCGGCCGGCTGGGCGCCGCCGATAGAGTGGCTGGCGGCGGCCGGGGAGCAGGTGGACACGCTGGTCGCCGAGCGCACCAACGCCGCCTTCGACCTGGCCGCGGGCGTGCCGCTGCGGGTCGCCGTCATCGAGCTCGCCCCGGACGATCACGTACTGTGCCTGACGCTGCACCACATCCTGGCCGACGGGCACTCCCTGGAGATCATGCTCGACGACCTGGGCGAACACTACGCCGCCGCCGTGGAGCGCCGCCCCGCGAGCCTGCCCGACCTGCCCATCCGCTCCAGCGACTACGCGCGCTGGCAGCGTCGCAGGGCGGACAAGGCCATGCCGTACTGGACCGGGAAGCTGGCCGCGCCGCCGGTCACCGAGCTGCCCTTCGCCCGCCCCGGGCCGCGCGCGGCCGTCCGGGAGGGCGGATACCACTGGGTACGGCTGGACGCGCGGCGCCTGGCCGAGGTCGAGCGGCTGGCCGTGGCCCATCGGGCGACCCCGTTCATGGTGCTCATGGCGGCGTACCAGGCGCTGCTGTCCCGCCACAGCGGGCAGCACGACCTGGTCGTCGGCACCGTGGTCGCCGGGCGGGACCGGGTCGAGCTGGAGCGGATGGTCGGCTACCTCACCCAGACCCTGCCGCTGCGCGGCGACCTGACGGGCGATCCGACGTTCGCCGAGCTGCTCGGGCGGGTCAAAGGGGTGGCGCTGGAGGCGATGGGCCGGCCCGCGCCGCTGCTGGAGCGGCTGGCGCGCGGAGTCGAGACGCTGCTGCCGACCGTGTTCATCATGCAGGACTACGCCGCCGGGCAGGACCGGGTGTACGGGGGAGTCCGGGTGTCGGACTTCGCGGGACGCCACGAGCAGATCGTGGTGGACCTGCTCGTGGAGGTCTGGCCGGCGGGGGACGAGCTGGCGATCTGCTTCGGGTACGACGGCGCGGTGTTCGAGGCCGGCGAGGTGGCCACGATCGCCGAGCGCTACCTGACGCTGCTGGCCGGAGCCGTGGCCAGGCCGGACACGCCGATCTCGCGGCTTCCCGCGTGGACCGCGCAAGACGGGAGGACGATGGCCGAGCTGGCCGCCGGGCCCGCAGAGCCGGTCGCGGACGGCGTGCTGGAGCTGGTGGCGGGCGTGGTGCGCCGGACTCCGGACGCCGTCGCCGTGCGCTGCGGCGATCGGGCGGTCTCGTATGCGGCCCTCTGGGAGCGGGCCGGCACGGTCGCCGGCACCCTGCGGGACAGCGGTGTCCGGGAGGGCGACGTGGTGGCCGTGCGGCTGGCCCCGTCCGCCGACGTGATCGCCACGCTGCTGGGCGTGTGGCGGGCGGGCGCCGCGTACCTGCCCCTGGACCCGGCCGACCCGCCCGCCCGGCACGCCGACTCCATGGCCGCCGCGGGTGCCGCCTGGCTGGTCGGCGAGGACCGGGTGCGCGCCGTGGCCGAGGGGTGCGCGGCCACGGGAATCGCCTATGTGCTGACCACCTCGGGGTCCGCCGGGCTGCCCAAGGCGGTGCTCGTCGAGCACGGTTCGGTGGCGGCCAGGGTCGCCTGGATGCGGCGGGAGTACGGCCTGGGGCCCGGGGACCACGTGGTGCAGTTCGCGTCGCTGAGCTTCGACACCCACGTCGAGGAGATCTTCCCGGCGCTGGCGTCCGGGGCGGCGGTGGTGCCGCTGCCGGACGGCCCCGCGAGCCTGCCCGACCTGCTGGCCGGGCCGGACGGACGCCGGATCACCGTGCTGGATCTCCCGACCGCGTACTGGCACCGGCTCGTCGAGTCGCCGGGCGAGGTGGCGTGGCCGCCCGCGCTGCGGCTGGTGATCCTCGGCGGTGAGCAGGCCGACGGGGCGGCCGTCGCGCGATGGCACCGCGAGGGGCCCGGGGTCCGGCTGGTCAACACGTACGGGCCGACCGAGGCCACGGTCATCGCCACCTGGGCCGAGCTGCACGGCACCGACCCGGGCGGGCGCCCGCCGATCGGCCGGCCGCTGTCGGCCACGTCGGCGCGGGTGCTGGACGCCCGGGGGGAGCCGGTGCCACCGGGCGCGGCGGGCGAGCTGGCGATCGGCGGCGCCGGGGTCGCCCGCGGGTACGCCGGGCTGCCCGGCCGCACCGCCGCCGTCTTCGAGCCCGACCCGTACGGCGACGCCGGCGCCCGGCGCCTGCGCACCGGCGACCGGGCGCGGTGGCGCTCGGACGGGCTGCTGGAGTTCCTGGGCCGCCTGGACGACCAGGTCAAGGTGCGCGGCGTGCGCATCGAGCCCGGCGACGTGGAGGCCGCCCTGCGCGAGCACCCCGGCGCCGGTCAGGTGGCCGTGGCCGCGCGCGGCGAGGACCTGGTGGCGTACTACACCGGCCCCGCCGCCCCCGCCGAGCTGCGCGCGCACGCCGCGGGCAGGCTGCCGAGGGGCTTCGTCCCGACCCGGTGGTCCCGGCTGGCGGAGCTGCCGCTCACCTCCCGGGGCAAGCTCGACCGGGCCGCGCTGCCCGAGCCGGACCGGGTCACCGGTACGGACTACACCGCGCCGCGCACCGACGGCGAGACGCTGGTCGCCGAGATCTGGGCCGAGGTGCTCGGCCTCGAACGGGTCGGCGTGCTGGACGACCTGCTGGAGCTGGGCGGGCATTCGCTGATGACGACCCGGGTCGCGGCGCGGCTGCGGGCGATGCTGGAGGTGGAGGTGCCGATCCGGGTCGTGTTCGGCTGCGCCACCGTGGCCGAGCTCGCCGAGGCGGTCGAGGACCTGCTGATCGAGGAGATCGACGCGATGAGCGAGGAGGAGGCGCGGCGCGCCCTGCTCAGGGGGTGATGGTCTTCCGTACGGCGTTCAGGAACATCGCCGCCTCGCGCCCGTTGACGAGGCGGTGATCGAACGCGAGCCCGAGGGTGACCGTGGTGCGTTTCACGATATTTCCGGCCGCGTCGAGGGCGAACTCGTGCTGCGGCGCGCACAGCGACAGCGCGCAGGTCTGCCCGGGGAACACGATCGGCACGGCGAGGAGCACCGCCGTGTCGGTGTGCAGGGTGACGACGATGTTCCCGCCCGCCAGGTCGTCCTCGCGGAACGCCTCCCGCGACGCCTTCGTCCGGTACTCCGCCAGCCGCTCCGCGATCTCCTTGACGGACAGGCGGCCGGCGTCGCGCAGCACCGGGACGTACAGGCCGGTGCCGACGTCCACGGTGACGCCGACGTTCGGGGCCGGCGAGGGGCGTACGGCCAGCTCGCCGCCGGGCCCGTCCGCCACCACCGGCTCGGCGAAGCACATCGGGAACCGCCCGTGCAGCGACGCGACCGCGGAGACCAGCAGCTCGGGCAGGCCGATCAGGGCCCTGGCCTCCTTGCCGAGGGCGCGGGCCCGGGCGATCGCGGGGCCGGCGTCCAGCTTCACGGCGGTGAAGGCGGCCGGGATCGTGTGGTGGGAACGCGTCACGGCGGCGGCCACGGCCCGCTGAACGGCCGGCAGCGCCTGCGCCTTGGACGGGGAGCCGTCGTCCAGCAGCGCCGCCACGTCGGCGCGCTTGATCACCTTCTTCCCCAGCGCGCGGATCCGCGCCGGGTCCACGCCGTGCTCGTCGATCAGCGCCTGGGCGGGCGCGGTGACGAGCGGTCCCCCGGCACCGGCCGCCGCACCGGGATCGGCGGCCGCCGGCGGGGGCGCCGAGCCGTCCGAAACGTACGCGATCACCTCACCGGGCCTGCACGTCGCGCCGGTCTCCGCCGTCCGCCGCAGGACGCCGTCGCTCTCGGCCGCCAGCTCCTCGGCCGCCTTGGAGGTCTCCAGCACCACCACCGGATCGCCCTTCAGCACCCCGGCGCCGTCCTCGGCCAGCCACTCGACCAGCAGGTACTCGGTGTCGTTGTTGTTGAGCTTGGGCACGCGCAGTTCGGTCAAGGCAGGAGCTCCCGTACGGCGCGGACGATCGCGGTGTCCTGCACCAGCACGTCACGCTCGAGGTGGGCGGCCGCCGGGATCACGCCGGCCGCCGAGTGGACGAGGGACACGGGACGCCGCAGGCGCCCCCAGAGCCGGCCGTGCACCTGGTGCGCCACCTCGGCCCCCCAGGTGCCGCCGGCGGTGCTCTCCTCGGCGACGACCACGGCGCCGGCCCGCTCCAGCAGCGGCGACAGCGGGGCCACGTCGAAGGGGTACAGGCGCCGCGGCACGAGCAGCAGGCAGGTGATCTCCCGTTCCAGCAGCAGCGTGCGCATCGCGGCCAGGGCCCGGTGCGCCACCCCGCCCGGCGCGATGATCACGCAGTCGGCCTGCTCAGGATCGTCCAGGTACGCCCTGGTCACCCCGCCGGACCCCGGCAGCACGTCGTACCGGAAAAGGTCGTCCACGACCCCGCCGCCGAAGACCTGCCGGGTGTAGAGGATCTTGTCCTCGAACAGCAGGCACGGCTCGCCGCGGGCGAGCATCTCGCCGAACAGCTCGCGATGGTCGTCGAAGGGGGACACCTCGTACACCGCGAGACCGGGCACGCCGATGAAGTGCTTCTGCAGGCTCTGGCTGTGCGTGGGGCCGTAGCCGCGACCGCCACCGGACGGGCAGCGCACGACGAGCGGCAGCCGCAGCGGCCTGCCGTACATGGAGACGGACTTGCCGGCGAAGTTCACGAGCTGGTCGAAGGCCAGGGCCACGAAGTCGGCGAACATGATCTCGACGATGGCCTTGCCGCCCGCGAGGGCCAGGCCGCCCGCCACGCCGACGATGCCGTTCTCGCTGATCGGGGTGGCCAGCACCTGGCCGGGGAAACGGCTGGACAGCCCCTTCGTGATCTTGAACGCCCCGCCGTACGGGTCGAGCACGTCCTCGCCGAGCACCCGCACGGACGAGTCGCCGGCGAGCACCTCGTGCAGCGCCCGGTTGAGGCTCTCCGCGACCCGCACCGCCCTCAGCCCTCCCGCACCGACAGCGGCCGCGCGAGCACCTCGCCGGCCACCACCTCGGCGAACGCGCGCGCCTCCGCGTCCAGGCGGGCGAAGCGGGGGGAGACGGGGGCGCCCTCGCGCGGGTACCAGTCGTGCTCGCGGACGTGCCGCAGCTCCTCGGGGGAGCGGGTGTCGTCGCCCTTGCTGTGCGGCCCGAGCCGGTGCGTGGCGAACTCCACCACCAGCGGCCCCGCGCCCTGCCTGGTCCGCTCGAACAGCGGCCGCAGCGCGTCCCGGATCTCGTGGAGGCGCCGCGAGCCGACGTGCAGGAACCTGCACCCGAACGCCCGCGCCCGATCCCCGATCGTGCCCGCCAGCTGCGCCGACGTCGGCGTGCTCTGCGCGATCCCGTTGTTCTCGGTCACCACGACCAGCGGCAGCCGCCAGAGCGCGGCCATGTTGAGCGCCTCGTACACGGCGCCCTCGCCCCACGTCCCGTCGCCGATGTAGGCCAGCGCCAGCGTGCCCGGCTCGGCGTCCCGCAACTGCAGGGCCGCGCCCGTGGCGACCGGCAGGCTCTCGCCCTGGATCCCGGTGGACAGGTAGCGGCCGGACAGGATGTGCTGGCTGCCGCCCACGCCCCCGCAGACCGCGCCCTCGCGTCCGGTGATCTCCGCGAGCAGCCCGTACGGGTCGCGGAAGCGCGCCAGGTAGTGGCCGTGGCCGCGATGGTTGCTGAAGACGAAGTCCCGCTCGCCCAGCAGCGGGGCCAGCGCGACCGGTACGTACTCCTGCCCCAGGCAGGTGTGGGTGGTCCCCTGGACGAGCCCCTGGCCGAACAGGTCGAGCAGCTTGCGTTCGAAGTGCCTGATCAGCAGGAGCAGCCCGAGGTCGTCCTCGGACAGGTCCTCCGTGATCTCTTCCAGCAGTCCTTCTGGCACGATCGGCACTCCTTGAGGAGGGCAGCATTTTGGGAGCGCTCCCACGCAGTCTATCGATCACCGGGAGGCCCGACAATGGTCGACGGAGAGCTTTCCAGACTGTCAAACGCCGAGCATGAAGCGCTGGGAAAAGCCCCCGCCACGTGCGCTGATCGCGTTCCGTCCCGTTCGCTTCACGTCGAGTCGCCGCGGAAGATCTTGACCTTTCCTGAGGTGGAAACCTAGCCTTTTTGGGAGCGTTCCCACGTTGGCTGTCCGATCAACGAGGAGGGCTCGTGAGCCCCGAGACGAACCACTCGCGCCCGCGCGGTCTGCGGGGTGGGGGCCGTTGACCACCGAGCGCGAGAGACTGCTGCGGCGCCTGGCCACGCTACCTCCCGAACGCCGCGCCGCGCTGCGCAGGTCGCTGCTCGGCGACCCGGAGGAGCGCACCTGGCCGCTGTCCACCGGGCAGGAGCGGCTGTGGTTCCTGCAACGCTTCGACCCCGGCGACTGCGCGTACCACATCACCTGGCCGGTACGCCTGCGCGGCCCCGTCGACGAGGCCGCGCTCGGCGCGGCGTTCACCGCGATCGCCGCCCGGCACGAGGTGCTGCGCACCCGCTTCGTGCTGGACGGCGACCTGCCCGCGCAGGTCGTGGACGAACCCCGCGAGGTGCGGCTGGACCGGCTGGACCCCGCCGCCTCCGGCACCGGGCAGGCGATCGTCGGCTACGCGGGGCGGCCGTTCGACCTCGCGGCGGCCCCCGCGTGGCGGGCGGGCCTGTTGCGCCTGGCCGCCGACGACGCCGTCCTGTGCATCGTGCTGCACCACATCGTGGTCGACCACTGGTCGCTCGACGTGCTCATGCGCGAGCTCGGCGAGTGCTACCGCGCCCACCGGGAAGGCCGTTCGCCCCTGCTGGACGAGCTGCCCGCACAGTACCGCGACTTCGCCGTGGCGGAGCGGCGGCGGGCCGAGGAGGGCCGGGACCACCTGGACTTCTGGGCCGGGCGGCTCGCCGGGGCGCCGCCGCTCGACCTGCCCCTGGACCGCCCCCGCCCGGCCCGCTGGACCGGCCGCGGCGCGAAGGCCGGCGTGGCCGTGCCGGACGCGGACGTCACCCGCCTGGAACTCCTCGCGCGCGCCCACCGGGCCACCCCGTTCATGGCGTTGCTCGCCGCGTGGCAGGTCACGCTGGGTACGGCCGCCGGGCAGGACGACTTCTGCGTGGGCGTGCCCGTGGCCGGCCGGGACCGGCCCGAGCTGGCCCCGCTGATCGGCTACTTCTCCACCACGCTCGTCGCGCGGGCCGACCTGTCGGGGGACCCGCCCTTCGCCGAGCTGCTGCGGCGTACCCGGATCAGCACCCTGAAGGCCCTCGCCCACGCCGGGACCTCCCTGGACCGCATCCTGGGCGCGCTCCGGGTGCCGCGCGACCTGAGCCGCCCGCCGCTGTGCCAGGCGATGTTCAACCTCACCCACAACCTGCCCACCGGCGACATGCTCCGTACCGAGCTGGGGGACCTGGCCGTGGAGGTCTACCCGCAGCCGGACCTGGGCCGGGCCCGGGTGGAGGTCTCCCTCGACGTCTACCGGGGGCCCGAGGGGATCGGCGGCTGGCTGGAGTACTCGACCGACCTGTTCGACGCCGCCACCGCGCACCGCCTGGCGCAGGCGTTCGCCCGCGTGGTGTCGCTCGCGGGCGAGGACCCGAGTCTGCGGCTGTCCGAGCTGGGCGCCGCGGCCCGGAGATTGCCGAGCTAGGAGGGCCATGCGGCTTTCGGTGGACTTCGCCTCCGACCGTTCCGGCACGGCGGAGCTCGCGTGGGGTCAGCGGGACGTCTGGGGGGCGATCCACGAGGTGGGGCCGGACAGCGCCCACTACTTCAACGTGCCCCGGCTGCTCGCCGTCCCGCGCGCGGGCGGCCCGCGCCACCCCGGGGCCGTGGCCGCCGCCCTGGCCGAGGTGGTGGCCCGGCACGACGCGCTCCGATCCCTGGTACGGCACGGCGCGGACGGGCCTTACCAGGAGGTGGCGGCGGCCGGGACCCTGCCGATCGAGCTGGTCGAGGCCGCCCGCGGCGAGGCGGACGACGCCGCGGCCGAGATCGTCGCCCGCCTGGCCGGACGGCCCTTCGGCGACGGCGAGCTGCCGCTGCGCGCCGGATTCGTGGTCCGCGACGGCGTCGCCACCCGCGTGGCGCTGGTGATCAGCCATGTCGTCGCGGACTGGCGCGCGGCGGACGTGGTGCTGCGCGACCTGCGGATGCTGCTGCTCCGCGGCGCGATCGCGCGACCGCCGTCGGCGCAGCTGCTCGACCTCGTACGGGAGGAGCAGGCGGCCTCGGCCCGTTCCGACCGGTCGATCGCGCAGTGGGAGGCGCTGCTGCGGACCGTGCCGTCCGCCGTGTTCCCCGCCGTGGTCGGGAGCGGCGCGACGCCGAGGTTCGCGCGGGCCGTGCTGTCCTCGCCCCGGCTCGACCGGGCCGCCCGGGCGCTGGCCCGCCGTACGCGCGTCAGCACCGCCACGGTCCTGCTGGTGGCGGTCGCCATGCTGCTGCGCGAGCTGACCGGGCACGAGGTGTGCGCGATCACCCCGATCGTGCACAACCGCTTCGACGGCCGGACCCGGGACCTGGTCACCAGCCTGGACCAGCTCGGACTGTTCACCCTGGGCCCGGGCGGCACCCTCACCGAGACCCTGGCGAGCGCGTACCCGGCGGTTCTCGCCTCCTACCGGCGCGCCCGCTACGACTCGCTGGCCCTGCGCGCGATGGTCGACCGGATGAGCGCCGACCGGGGCGTCCCCATGTTCCCGTCGTGCTGCTTCAACGACCTGCGCCCGGGCGAGGACCCGGGCGGCGCGGACGGGGAGTCCGAGCTGGAGTGGCTGCCCGGCGTGGACCGGCGCAGCTGCGCCTTCTGCGTGGACCTGATGCGCTGGAAGGGCACGCTCGGCGTGGCCCTGAGCGCCGACACCACCCGCCTGCCCGAGTCCGAGATGGCCGCCCTCCTGCACCGGCTGGAGTCCTTCGTGCCCGCTGAGGTCAGGGGCGGGTGAACGGCTCACGCCCCGCTGGAGCGGGTCACGCCTGCGGCAGGCCGAGCCGGGTCCGCACCGTCGCCGCCAGCTCGTCCGGCGGCAGCGTCGCCTCCAGCACCAGCCCGGACTCCTCCGGGCCGAGGTGTTCCAGGGCCGCCCGCTGCGAGTCGAGCAGCGCGGCCGGCATGTAGTGGCCGGTGCGGCGGTTCAACCGGTCCCGGATCAGCTTCGCCGACCCGTGCAGATGGACGAACTCCACGTCCGGCGGGCCCTGCCGGAGGACGTCCCGGTAGGAGCGCTTGAGCGCCGAGCAGGCCAGCACCGTGGAGACGCCCTCGGCGTGCCGGGCGGCCATCCAGGCCGCCAGGTCACGGAGCCACGGCCAGCGGTCCGCGTCGTCGAGCGGGACGCCGGCGCGCATCCGCGCCACGTTCGCCTCCGGGTGGAACTCGTCCGCCTCGGCGAACCGCAGCCCGGTCAGCTCGCTGATCCTGCGGGCCACGGTCGTCTTGCCCACGCCCGACACGCCCATCACCACGAGGTGCCGGGTGGGCCGGTGCTCACCAGTCATGGACGGTGCCGTCCTTGAGCCGGTTGAACGGCAGGTACGCCGGCCGGTACGGGAACCGCGCCGCGGCCTCCTCGTCGAGCTCCACCCCGAGCCCCGGCAGCTCACCGGGGTGCAGGTAGCCGTCGGCGAAGCCGAACGACTGCCGGAACACCTCGTTGGTCGCCGGGCCGTGCTGCATGTACTCCTGGATGCCGAAGTTGTGGATCGCCAGGTCCAGGTGCAGCGCGGCGGCCATGCCGACTGGCGAGATGTCGGTCGGGCCGTGGATGCCGGACTTGATCTGGTACTGGGCGGCGTAGTCGAGCAGCTTCCGCATGGCCGTGATCCCCCCGGTGTGGGTGACGGCGGAGCGCACGTAGTCGATGAGCTGCTCGCGGATCAGCGTCTGGTAGTCCCACACGGTGTTGAAGACCTCCCCGATGGCCAGCGGGGTGGTGGTGTGCCGGCGGACCAGGCGCAGCGCCTCCTGGTTCTCCGCCGGGGTGCAGTCCTCCAGCCAGAACAGGTCGTACGGCTCCAGGGCCTTGCCGAGCCTGGCGGCCTGGATGGGGGTCATCCGGTGGTGCCCGTCGTGCAGCAGCGGCAGCTCGGGGCCGAACTCGTTGCGCACCGCCTCGAAGACGCCGGGCAGGTGGCGCAGGTAGGCGCGGGTGTCCCAGTCCTCCTCGGCGGGCAGCGGGGTGCGCTGGGCCGGCTCGTAGTCGTACCGCGTGCCGCCGGTGCTGGGCTGGGCGGCCACGCCGTACACGGCGTTGATGCCCGGCACGGAGGTCTGCACCCGCAGCGACCGGTAGCCCAGCTCCAGGTGCTCGCGGATCGAGTCGAACAGCTCCTGCAGATCGCGGCCGGAGGCGTGCCCGTACGCCATGATCCCGTTCCTGGAGGCTCCGCCGAGCAGCTGGTAAAGCGGCATCCCGGCGGCTTTGGCCTTGATGTCCCACAGCGCCACGTCCACGGCCGCGATGGCCGCCATGGTGACGGGCCCCCGCCGCCAGTACGCCGAGCGGTAGAGGAACTGCCAGGTGTCCTCGATGCGATGCGGGTCCCGCCCGATCAGCAGGGGGACGACGTGGTCCGACAGGTACGACGCGACCGCCAGCTCACGCCCGTTGAGGGTGGCGTCCCCCAGCCCGGTGATCCCGTCGTTCGTCGTGATCTTGAGGGTGACGAAGTTGCGGTCAGGGCTGGTGACGATGACGTCCGCTGCGGTGATCTTCACGCGGGTGTGCCTTTCTGGCGTCGGCGGTGCGTTCGAGGGACATGGTTACCATTCCGCGTACGAACCGTCCGGGTGCCGCCAGATGGGGCTGCGCCAGGCGTGTCCCTTTCTGTCGGCGGAGCGGACCGCCTGCTCGTCGATCTCGATGCCCAGGCCGGGCGCCGTGAGCCGTTCGACGTGTCCGTCCGCGAACGTCAGCGGGGCCTTGTCCAGGCAGTAGTCGAGCACCTCGGCGCCGCGGTTGTAGTGGATGCCGATGCTCTGCTCCTGGATCAGGTAGTTCGGCGTGGCGAAGCCGATCTGCAGGCAGGCCGCGAGGGCGATCGGGCCGAGCGGGCAGTGCGGGGCGAGCTGCACGTCGTACACCTCGGCGAGCGCGGCGATCTTGCGTACCTCGGTGATGCCGCCGGCGTGCGACAGGTCCGGCTGGGCGACCGCGATGCCGGCCTGGAGGACGGGCAGGAACTCCTGCCGGCTGTAGAGCCGTTCCCCGGTCGACACCGGGACGGTCGTCGAGCGGACGA
Organism: Nonomuraea sp. NPDC005650; assembly: GCF_040605375.1. NCBI lineage: Bacteria > Bacillati > Actinomycetota > Actinomycetes > Streptosporangiales > Streptosporangiaceae > Nonomuraea > Nonomuraea sp. NPDC005650. The sequence continues at coordinate 149,699 of NZ_JBEXCR010000013.1, read as the reverse complement.
ACTCGCCGATGAGGTGCGAGTTCTCCGGGACGACCGGCTCCTCCAGGAACAGCGGCCGGTACGGCTCCAGCAGCGGCGCCACCCGGCGGGCATTGGCCAGCGTGAACCGCCCGTGGAAGTCGACGGCGACGTCGCGGTCGTCGCCGAGCACCTCGCGGGCGGCGGCCACCCGGGCGACCACGCCGTTCAGCTCGGCGACCGAGGCGACCGGGCTCATCCTGCCGGAGGCGTTCATCTTCACCGCGGTGAGCCCGGCGTCGATCTGGGCGGCGACGTGGTCGCGGACCTCGCCGGGCTCGTCGCCGCCGACCCAGCCGTACACCCGGATCCGGTCCCGGACCGGGCCGCCGAGCAGTTGGTGCACCGGGGCGCCGAAGTGTTTGCCGGCGATGTCCCAGAGGGCCTGGTCGAGACCCGCCACGGCGCTGGCCAGGATCGGGCCGCCCCGGTAGAACGAGCCCTTGGTCAGCACCTGCCAGTGGTCCTCGATGCGCAGCGCGTCCCGGCCGATCAGCAGCTCCGCGAGCTGGTCGACGGCCGCGCGGACGGTCTCGGAGCGCCCCTCGCAGGTGGCCTCGCCCCAGCCCACGATCCCGGAGCCGGTCTCCACCCGGACGAAGAGCCAGCGGGGGGCGACGAGGAAGGTCTCGATGCGCGCGATGGTCGTCATCCCGGTCAGCCCTTCGTCGCGCCGGCGGTGAGGCCCGAGACCACGTACTTCTGTACGAACAGGGCGATCACCATGATCGGCAGGGTGACCACGGTGGTCGCGGCCATCAGGCCGCCCCAGTCGATGCTGGCGTAGCCGACGAAGTCGAAGATCGCCACGGGCAGGGTCTTGGTGTCCGCGTCGGAGAGCACGAGCGCGAACATGAAGTTGTTCCAGGAGAAGATGAACGACAGGATCCCGGCGGTGGCGATGCCCGGCACCGACAGCGGCAGCGTGATGCGCCGGAACGCGCCCACGTGGGTCAGCCCGTCGACCAGCGCCGCCTCCTCCAACTCCTCGGGCAGGCTGTCGAAGTAGCCCATCATGATGTAGACCACCAGCGGCAGCGAGACGAACATGTGGCTGATGATCAGCACCCCGAAGCCCCCGACCATCTTCAGGTTGGAGAAGACGTAGTACCACGGCACCAGCAGCGAGACGCCGGGGATGACCCGGGCCATCAGCACCACCAGCGCGGACTTCCGCATGTTGAACCGGCTCATCGAGTACGCGGCCGGCACGCCGAGGATCAGCGACGCCACGGTGGCGGCGAAGGCGACCCAGAGGCTGTTGACGATGAACTCGACGTAGTTCGCCTGCTGGAGCACCTTGGCGTAGTTGTCCATGGTGGGGGAGAAGACCAGCGCCTTGCCGGGGTCGTAGATGTCGACGTTGGTCTTGAACGACGCGGCGACCATCCAGAGCAGCGGCGCGAGCAGGGCGAGCACCACGAAGGCGAGCGCCACCACCCGGAACACCTGGTACGCGGGCCGGGGCTTCATCGCTGCGCCTCCTTGCGCCGGGCGGTCAGGGCCCACATCGCCCCGATGATGATGAGGAAGAAGAGGATGAGGACCGTGGAGGAGACGCCGTACTCGTTGTAGTCGAAGCTGAGGCCGTAGGCGTACACGTTCAAGGTCTCCACCTCGTGGAACGAGCCGCCGCCGCGGCCCTTGGTGGCGTAGAGGATGTCGAAGGTCTTCAGCGCGTCGATGCCGCGCAGCAGCACCGCCACGGTCAGCGTGGGCATCAGCAGCGGCAGGGTGACGTGCCGGAAGCGCTGCCAGGTGCTGGCGCCGTCGATGCGCGCCGCCTCCTGCGGCTCCTCCGACAGCGAGGTGAGCCCGGCGAGCAGGATCAGCACCACCATCGGCGTCCACTGCCACACGTCGATGAAGATCGTGGTGGGCAGGGCGGTGTGCGGGCCGGCGAGCCACGGCTGGGGCCCGATGCCGACCCAGCCGAGCACCTGGTTGGCCAGGCCGATGTTCGGGTCGAAGATGAGCCGCCACATCATGCCGACCGCGACCGGGGTGGCGACGAGCGGCATCAGGATGGCGACGCGGACCCACCGCTGCCCTTTGAACGGCCGCCAGAGCAGCAGCGCGATCGCCATCCCGAGCACCACCTCGAACAGCAGCGCCACCACCGTGAACGCGGCGGTCCGTCCGACGGCCGGCCAGAACCGGTCGGTGTCGGAGAAGACGTCGAGGTAGTTCCGCAGGCCCACGAACTCGCTCTCCGCGCGCACGGACCCCTCGGCGTCGGTCAGGCTGAGGTAGCCGGTCCAGGCCAGCGGGAACACGAGCAGCGCGGCGACGAAGGCCATCGCGGGCGCGGCGAAGAGCCACTTGCGGTGCTCGTCGACCCAGCGCACCCAGCCGGGCGTGTCCGGGCCGGCGGAGGCGCTGCGCGGCGGCTCGGTGGTGGTGATCGTTGCCATGAGGTCTCCAGGGGTGGGCGGGCCGCGGGTGCCGCTTACTTGGCCTCGTCGTCCAGGAACTTCTGGAACGCGGCGTTGGCCGTGTCTGTGGCCGCGGCGGCGTCCTTGCCGGTGATCGCGTCGACGATCGGCTGGCCGACGATCTCGCGGGACTCGGCGACCTTCACGACCAGCGGCCGGTCATGGCCCACCCCGGCCTTGGTGCTGGCCGCGATGGCCTCCACCAGGTCCTTCGGGAAGGTCGAGGTGCTCTCCGGGTCGGCCCAGACGGAGCTGCGGGCGCCCGGCACGCCGGACTTCTGCTGGGCGAGCGTCTGCGCCTTGCTGGTGGCCCACTCGATGAACTTCCAGGAGTTGCCCGCGTTCTCCGAGCTGGAGTTGATGCCCAGCGCCCACGACGGGATGTTGTACGGCTTCGACCCGGCCGGGCCGGCCGGGAACGGCGCGAAGCCGACCTGGTCGGAGACCTTGGACTTGGCCGGGTCGGTGGCGTTCTTGTAGAGCGAGTTGGCCTCGGTGTAGAAGGCGGCCTTGCCCTGGGTGAAGATGGCCATCGCCTCGGGCCAGCCCATGTCGGTGCTGACGTTCGCCGGGCCGGAGTCCTTGATCAGGCCACCGTAGAAGGCGTACGCCTGCTTGGCCGCGTCGCTGTTGACCGCGGCCTTGCCGCCGCCGTCGACGAAGTCGCCGCCGAAGCTGTAGAGGAAGCTGGAGAACTGGGTGACCGCCGCCGACTTGCCGGTACGGGCGACGAAGCCGGCGACGTCCGGCTCGGCCGCCTTGACCTTGGCGGCGGCGGCCTTCAGCTCGTCGAGGGTCTTCGGCGGGGCGCTCAGCCCGGCCTTGGCGAGCAGGTCCTTGCGGTAGTAGAGGACTTCCTGCTCGGTGATGATCGGGACGCCGACCGGCTTGCCCTCGTACGTGGTGGCCTCCACCGGGCCGGCCTGGAAGTCGGCGAAGTCCCAGTCCTTGCCGGCCTTCACCTGGTCCGACAGGTCGGCCAGGTACTTGTTCTTGGCGAAGAGCCTGCCCTCCTGCAGGGGGCGGTACATCATCACGTCGATGTCCGACGAGCCGGCGTTCAGCTTGACGTTGTACTGGTCGGAGAGCTGGTCCTCGCCGAGCTGGGTGATCTCGGCCTTGAGCCCCGTCTGCTTCTCGAACTCGGGCAGCGCCTGCTTGATGTTCTCGGTCCACACGTGGTTGGCCAGGGTGACGCGGATCGTCTTGGACCCGCTGTCGCCACCGCCGCCACAGGCGGACAGGCCCATGGCGACAACCACGGCCAGAGATGTACCGAATATCGATTGACGTCGCACGTCATCCCGCCTTCCTGTCATGGCCGTCGCCCCCGGAAGAGCGACACACGCTCGTAACATCTGCTTAGTGCCGGGATGCTAGGCCAAAAAAGCTGACTTATTCAAGAGTTGGCTCCGACTGATATGCTCTATTTGTGAATCAGTCCACCGCGGGGGGCGCCCCCACCCGGCACGCCCCTGCCGAGGCTGGGCTGCACGCACGCGTCCTCGACCACCTCGGCACCGCCATCTGCAGCGGCGACGTGCCCGCCGGTTCCGTCCTGAGCATCGAAGACCTGGTCGACCGCTACCAGGTCTCCCGCTCGGTGATCCGCGAGGTGCTGCGGGTGCTCGCGTCCATGGGGCTCGTCGAGACCCGGCGCCGGGTCGGGATCATGATCCAGGCCGCCGGGGTGTGGAGCGTCTTCGATCCGCAGGTGATCCGCTGGCGGCTCGCCTCGGACGGGCGGATGGCGCAGCTGCGCTCGATCACCGAGCTGCGGACCGCGATCGAGCCGTACGCCGCCTGGCTGGCCGCCGAGCGGATCGACGACGACGAGGCGAGCGAGCTGGTCGGGCTCGCGGCCAAGATGTGGGCCGCCGGGAAGGCCGGCGACGAGGCGCGCTTCCTCACTCTGGACATCGAGTTCCACCGGCGCGTGCTGGCCGCCTCCGGCAACGAGATGTTCGCGAAACTGCAGCTGATCGTCGCCGAGGTGCTCGCCGGCCGGCACCACTACCACCTGATGCCCCACCACCCGGACGAGCAGGCGTTGCAGCTGCACACCGACGTGGCCCAGGCGATCCAGCGGCGCGACGGGGAGCGGGCCAGGGAGGCCATGGTGAGCATCATGGAGCAGGGGTTCGCCGAGATGAAGTCGATCTGGGAGCGGACCGCCGAGCTGTGACGCCCACGCGCCGGACGGCGCGACATCTCCGGAGTGCGGGCCCTCGCCCCCGGCGTCAACGTCTTCGAGCTGGACCGTCCTGGTGGCCGGGGTTGAGGCGCAGCTCGCGCGGGGACGTCACGCCAGCATTCCCTTCCGGGTGATCGAGAAGCGTGAGATGTCGTGCGGCGTCCCGCCTTCGAAGAGGAGCTGGTAGAGGATCTCGCCGATCAGCGGCACCATCTTGAACGCCCACCCGGCGGTGAACACCGCGATGTCCGGGTGGCAGGGGAGCTGGTCCAGGATGTACATGTTGTCGACGGCGTTGGTCTGCAGGCACGTGCCGGTGAAGTTGGGGCGCGTGTCCACGCCGACGCAGTGGCCGGCGACGAACTCGGCGGTGCGCTCCAGCTCGCTGCCGGCCGGGAGCAGCCGCCGCCGGTCGGGGTCGGTGATCACGTTGACCGCGTTGTCCACCGCGATCCGCACCGCGTCCGGCGGTCCCCACGGCAGGGCGGGGAAGCCGTAGAACAGGTTCGACAGGGCCGGGTCGCCGTAGGTCGGAGCGCGGAACTGGAACCACATGCTGGGGAAGCGCGTGCCGGGCGGGCCGGGGTCGCTCGCGAAGTAGCCGTAGCCCATCTCCCAGATGCCGAGCCGCAGCCGCAGGTCGAGACTGGCGAGCACGTCGTTGGTGTAGGCGCCGCAGGCGACGACGCACTTGCGGGCGGTGACCTTCTCGTCCTGCCCGATCGTGACGACCACCCCGCCGGCGCGGCCGGCCAGCGCGGTGACGCGGGCGTGGGGGCGCACCTGCCCGCCGCGTTCGACGGTCAGCCGGCGCAGGGTGCGCAGCACCAGGGGTACGTCGATGCAGCCGTTGTCCGGCGCGTACAGCCCGACGAAGGTCTCGGGCAGCCGCATGAACGGGTATTCCCGCTGGATCTGCGCGGCGGCCAGGACGCGGTATTCCATCTTCAGCCGCTTGAGGTTCTTGATCGGGTCGAGCAGGTTGCCCTCCGGGCCCATCGCGTACGTCGGGTCGCCGAAGTTCAGCAGGCCCGACATCAGGATGAGCCGCTCGCCCGCGTCGAGCTCCAGGTCCTGCCAGCTCCGGATCGAGGTCTTGGCCAGGTCGGCCATGAAATCCTCGGTGTACATGGTGCGGAACATGCGGGTCAGGTCGTTGGAGCTGCCCGACTGGTTGAAGAGGTTGAAGCGTTCCAGGACCAGGACGGAGCGGCCGGCCCTGGTGGCGTGGTACGCGGCGGCGAGCCCGACGGGCCCCGCGCCGACCACGACGAGGTCGTAGTCATGATTTTCCGTCACGCGTCCTCCGTGGGGGTACACCAACGCGTCAGTGACTCATGGTAAATTCCTGACCACTAAAAGTCACTGTCAAGTGATGCTCGGCGATCTGCCGGCCCGTCACCCGGCCACCGCCGCCCGCGCCTGAGAAGAATCCCGCTGACTGGACTTGACCGCGCCGCTCGCGGGCAGACGGCTGACAGGTGAAGGACGAGAGAGGGGCGCATCATGCGGTTGAGCGCGCGTAACAGGATTCCGGCCCGGGTGACGGGGATCACCAAGGGCGAGGCGGCGGCGAACGTGGAGTTGGACGCCGGCGGCGTGCGGCTGGTGGCGACCATCACGGTGGAGGCCGTCGAAGAGCTCGGACTGCGGCCGGGCAGCGAGCTGGTCGCGGTGATCAAGGCGTCCGACGTGATCTTGGCCGTCGGAGACTGAACCGGGACATCCCGCCTCGGCGCCGCCGGCGTGCCCCTTGCCTTCTGCCGCCGTCAGTAGTCTCATAGGGACTACCAAGCGCCAGCTCGGTCGACCGGGCCAGGCCAGGCCGGTCCCGGGCGGGCGCACGTTCATCGAGAGGAAGCCGACGCTGATGACGGTGACCTTGGACAAGAGCGTCGAAGACTTCGTGGCGACGCCTCGGCAGCTCTTCATCGACGGCCGGTGGGTGGACGCCGCCTCCGGCAGGACCTTCGCCACCCCGAACCCCGCCACCGGCCGGCCGCTCGCCCACGTGGCCGAGGCCGACGCCGAGGACGTCGAACGCGCCGTGCGGGCCGCCCGCCGCGCCTTCGACGGCCCGTGGTCGCGGCTGACCCCGTCCGAGCGCGGCCGGCTGATCTGGAAGATCGGCGATCTGATCCTGGAGCACGCCGAGGAGCTGGCCCAGCTCGAATCGCTCGACAACGGCAAACCGCTGGCCGTGGCCCGGGCCGCGGACATCCCCCTGTCCGCCGACATGTTCCACTACATGGCCGGGTGGGCGACGAAGATCGAGGGCAACACGATCACGCCGTCGGTGCCGTACATGCCCGGCGCCGCCTTCCACGCCTACACCCTGCGCGAGCCCGTCGGCGTCGTCGGCCAGATCATCCCGTGGAACTTCCCGCTGCTCATGGCCGCCTGGAAGCTCGCGCCCGCGCTGGCCACCGGCAACACCGTGATCCTCAAGCCGGCCGAGCAGACCCCGCTCACGGCGCTGCGGCTGGCCGAGCTGATCGCCGCGGCCGGCATCCCCGACGGCGTGGTCAACGTCCTGCCCGGGTACGGCGAGACGGCCGGAGCGGCGCTGGCCGCCCACGACGGCGTGGACAAGGTGGCCTTCACCGGCTCCACCGAGGTCGGCAAGCTGATCGTGCACGCGGCGGCGGGCAACCTGAAGAAGGTCAGCCTGGAACTGGGCGGCAAGAGCCCCAACATCGTCTTCGACGACGCCGACCCCGAGCTCGCCGTGCAGGGCGCGGCCAACGCGATCTTCTTCAACCACGGCCAGTGCTGCGTGGCCGGCTCCCGGCTGTTCGTCCAGCGCAGCCACTTCGAGCAGGTCGTGGAAGGCGTGGCCGACATCGCCCGCGGCATCAGGCTGGGCTCCGGGCTGGAGCCGGACACGCAGATGGGTCCGCTGGTCTCCGACGAGCAGCTGCGGCGCGTGACCGGCTACCTGGACTCCGGGCGCAGCGAGGGGGCCCGTACGGTCGTCGGCGGGGCCCGCCACGGCGAGGAGGGCTACTTCGTGCAGCCCACGGTGATCACCGACACCCGCCCCGACATGAAGATCGTCCGTGAGGAGATCTTCGGCCCGGTCGTGGTGGCCTCGCCGTTCTCGGATCTGGACGAGATCGCCGCCCAGGCCAACGACACGACCTACGGGCTGGGCGCGGGCATCTGGACCCGCGACATCTCCAAGGCGCACGCCCTGGCGGGCAAGCTCCGGGCGGGCACCGTCTGGATCAACTGCTACAACGTCTTCGACGCGGCTCTGCCGTTCGGCGGCTACAAGCAGTCCGGCTGGGGGCGGGAGATGGGTCACGAGGTGCTGGAGGCGTACACCGAGGTCAAGGCGGTGTGCACGCAGCTGTAGAAGGAGCCTCCCGGGCTCGGGATTGGCGGACCCGGGAAACGAGGGGTGGGCGCGGGCGGCGTGCCGCCAGGCGGGAACCTGCAGGCCGCCGGCCGCGCCCACCTCTTCTGCCGGGTGGGCGCGCGCCCGGAAAGGGTCAGGGCCGGCCGTCGGCGGTCTCGACCCAGCTCAACACGACGAACGGGGCGGCGCACGACGGATGGTGGACCCGGCCCGTCGTGACCCGGTAGGGGGCGCTGCGCGTCGGGCTGTCCGGCTCGAAGACGACGACCTCCACGATGCCGACGTCCTGGTCGATGTGGGTCAGCATGCCGTCGTAGGGGCCGCCGACGCAGATGGCGTTCGGGGCGGGCTTCATCCGGGGCCACGCATCAAGGCGCCGGCCTCCTCGTCCCTCACAAAGCAGCCCTCCGCAGCCGTGGCTAGTCCGTCTGAGACTACTTGGTGGCCTCCTGAACGCCGCGACTGGCCCTACCCTTGAGTGTGTGGATTCTCGCGCGTTGTCACTCACCGAGTGGGTCGTGCTCACGCTCGTGGCGGAGGGGCCCACGCACGGCTTCGCCGTGGCGAGGCTCACGGCTCCCACCGGTGCCGTCGGCGCGATCTGGCAGGTGCCGCGGCCCCGGGTCTACCGGGCGCTCGATCGGCTCGCCGACCTGGCCCTCATCGAGCCGTGCGGCGAGGAGCCGGGGCAGGGCGGTCCGCGGCGTACGGTTTTCACCACGACGGCGGCCGGGAGGTCGGCCGTGGACGGGTGGCTGATGTGCCCGGTCGAGCACATCCGCGACATCCGCACCGAGTTCCTGACCAAGTTCGCCCTGCTCCAGCGATCCGGCGCGGACCCGCGCCCGCTGCTGGACGCGCAGGCCGAGCGCATCGAGCCGATCATCGTCCGCCTGAGGGCGCAACGCGACCAGGCGCAGGGCTTCGACCACGTCGTGGCCGCCTGGCGGTATGAGACGGCCGAGGCGGCACTGCGCCTGATGCAGACGGCCCGGCACTGAACCCGGACCTGACACGAACACCTCGCGAACCCGCCCTTGCCGTGGCGGTCACGGCGTGAAGCGGTAGCCCATGCCCGGTTCGGTGATCAGGTGGACCGGGTGGGCCGGGTCGCGTTCGAACTTCTTGCGGAGCTGGGCCAGGTACTGGCGCAGGTAGTGGGTCTCCTTGACGTGCTTGCTGCCCCACACCTCGGTCAGCAGGTAGCGCTGGGGGATGAGCTTGCCGGGGTTGCGCAGCAGGATCTCCAGGATGTGCCATTCGGTGGGGGTGAGCCGCTGGCCGCCGGAGACGGTCTTGCCGACGAGGTCGACCGTGTGCTCGCCGATCTGGATGCTGGCGAGTTCGGCCTCGTGGATGGCGGCGCGGCGGGAGACGGCGCGGATGCGGGCCAGGAACTCCTCGATGCTGAACGGTTTCGTCACGTAGTCGTCGGCGCCGGCGTCCAGGGCGTCGATCTTGTCCTGGTTCCCGGCCCGGCCGGACAGCACCACGATCGGGATCCGGGTCCAGCCGCGCAGGCCGTGGATGACGTCGACGCCGTCGATGTCGGGCAGGCCGAGGTCGAGCACGACGAGGTCGGGATGCCATTCGGCGGCTTGGCGCAGCGCGGAGGAGCCGTTCTCGGCGACGGCGACCTCGTACTGGCGGGCGGCCAGGTTGATGCGCAGGGCGCGCAGGATCTGCGGTTCGTCGTCGACGACGAGGATCTTGGTCATGCGGTCACCGCCTGGGATGAGATGGGCATCTGGACGGTCATGGTCAGACCTCCCCCTGGTGTCTCTTCCGGTACGAGCGTGCCGCCCATGGCCTCGGTCAGCCCTCGGGAGAGCGCGAGCCCGAGGCCGACACCGGTGCCGTTGTCGCGGTCGCCGAGTCGCTGGAACGGCTGGAAGACCCGGTCGCGGGCCTCGGGCGGGATGCCGGGACCGCGGTCGACGACGCGGATCTCGACCTGGGCGTCGTGCCAGCTGGCGGTGATGAGCACCTTCTGGCCGGCGGGGCTGTAGCGGACGGCGTTGGTCATCAGGTTGACCAGGACGCGTTCCAGCAGCGCGGGGTCGGCGACGATCTCGGGGAGCTCGATGGAGATGTCGCCCTCGATGCGGTCGCGTACCGGCCCGAGGTCGTCGATCGCCCGGGGCACGACCTCTTCCAGGGCGACGGGCTGGAGCGCCAGGCCGAGCACGCCGGCCTGCAGGCGGCTCATGTCGAGCAGGTTCTCCACCAGCCGGTCGAGCCGGGCCAGGGATTCGTGGGCGGTGTCGAGCAGTTCGTCGCGGTCTTGGGGAGACCAGTCGATGTCGGGGCTGCGCAGGCTCTCGACGGAGGCCTTGGCGGCGGCCAGCGGGGTGCGCAGGTCGTGGCTGACGGCGGCGAGCAGGGCGGTGCGCATCTTGTCGGCCTCGGCCAGCGGCTTGGCCTGTTCGGCCTCCGCCTCCAGGCGCTCCTGCCGCAGCGCGACGGCGGCCTCGGCGGCGAACGCCTCCAGCACGCGCCGGTCGCTGGCGTCCAGCAGCCGGCCGCGGGCGGCCAGGACGAGCCGGTCGCTGATCTGCACGTCGGTGTCGGCCGTGCCGGGGTTGGTGCACGGGGCGTGGCCGGTGGTGGCGATGATGCGCCAGGCGGCGGGCTCGGACTGGTCGTCCGGGGTGGGCTCGCCGAGGCGTTCGAGCAGGGTGACCGAATCCAGTCCGAACGTCTCGCGCAGGCGGCCGAGCAGCGAGGGCAGCGCGGCCTCGCCGCGCAGCACGTGCCCGGCCAGCGTGGACAGCGCCTCGGCGTCCGCGCTGGCGCGGGCGGCCTGTCTGGTACGGCGGGCGGCGATGTCCACGATCGTGCTGACCGCGGCGGCGACCAGCACGAACACGACCAGGGCGAACAGGTTCTCCGGGTCGTTGATGGTGAACTCGCCGATCGGCGGCGTGAAGTAGTAGTTGAGCAGCAGCGACCCGCCGATGGCGGCGGTGATGGCCGGCCACATGCCGCCGGCCAGGGCGACCCCGACGGTCAGGCTGAGGAAGAACAGGATCTCGCTGGGCAGCGACAGCACATCCCTGAACGGCGCGAGCAGGGCGGTGAGCAGCGGCATCCCGGCCACCGCCAGCACCCAGCCGGTCAGGCGGCGCTTCCTGGTCAACGCGGCCCGGGAGCGTTCGGGACGCCTGCGCCCCTGTTTGGCCTCCTCGTGGGTGATCATGTGGACGTCGATGGAGCCGGACAGGGCCGTGGTCTCCACTCCGACGCCGCGGGAGAGGATCTGGGCGAAGCGGCCCCTTCTGGAGGCTCCGAGGACGAGTTGGGTGGCGTTGACGCCGCGGGCGAAGTCGAGCAGGGCCTGGGGGATGTCGTCGCCGACGACCTGGTGGTAGGTGCCGCCCATGCTCTCGACCAGCGTGCGCTGGCGAGCCAGGTTGGCCGGGTCGGCGCCGGTGAGCCCGTCGGAGCTGGTGACGTGGACGGCCAGCAGGTCGGCGCCCTTGGTGCGGGCGGCGATGCGCGCGGCCCGGCGTACCAGGGTGTCGCCTTCCGGGCCGCCGGTCAGGGCGACGACGACGCGTTCGCGGGTCTCCCAGGTGGTGGCGATGCCGTGCTCGGCGCGGTAGTGGTCGAGCTGGTCGTCGACTTTTCCCGCGACCCAGAGCAGGGCCAGCTCGCGCAGGGCGGTGAGGTTGCCGACGCGGAAGTAGTTCGACAGGGCCGCGTCGACCTTTTCCGGCATGTACACGTTGCCGTGGGCCATTCGGCGGCGCAGCGCCTCCGGCGACATGTCGACCAGCTCGACCTGGTCGGCCCGGCGTACGACCTCGTCGGGGACGGTCTCGCGCTGCGGGATGCCGGTGATCTCCTGGACGACGTCGTTGACGGACTCCAGATGCTGGATGTTGACCGTGGAGATGACGTCGATCCCGGCGTCGAGGATGTCGTCGATGTCCTGCCAGCGCTTGACGTTCCTGGAGCCGGGCACGTTGGTGTGGGCCAGCTCGTCGATGAGCGCGGTCTTCGGTTTGCGCTGGATGAGGGCGTCCACGTCCAGCTCGGTGAAGGTGGCCCCGCGATAGACCAGCGTCTGGCGGGGGATCACCTCCATCCCGCCCAGGAGGGCCGCGGTGCGGGGGCGGCCGTGGGTCTCGACGAAGCCCACGACCACGTCCCGGCCGCGTTCCAGTCCGCGGCGGCCCTCGCTGAGCATCGCGTACGTCTTTCCCACCCCGGGCGCGGCGCCCAGGTAGACCCTCAGCCGCCCCCTCATGTCACCTCCTGTCGAGTGCGAGGTTGAGTTCGAGCACGTTGACGGCGGGTTCGCCCATGAAGCCGAGTGCCCGGCCGGTGGTGTTCTCGTCGATGAGCGTCTTGACCTGGTCCAGGGGCAGGCCGCGTTCCTTGGCCACGCGGGGGGCCTGGAGTTCGGCGTAGGCGGTGGAGATGTGCGGGTCCAGGCCGGAGCCACTGGCGGTCACCGCGTCGGCGGGCACCCGCAGCTGCTTCACGTCGCCGCGCACGGGCACGGTCCGGCCCGCGGCGTAGTCCTCGCCCGGCTTGGCGCACTCCACTTTCAACCCCTGGTAGCCGGCGATGAAGGGGGTGGCGGGGCAGGCCTGGTTGACGCTGACCGCCCGGCCGGGGAAGACCTTCAGCACCGCGCCGACCCCGTCGGAGGTGCAGTACGGGCGGGCGCCGCTGACGCCCTCCAGCTCGCCGACCGCTTTGGAGCGGGCGCAGACCTGGGTGAGCAGCGACTGCTTGCCCTCGGCGCCGGGCACCGCCAGCACGTCGATGATGTCTTCGGGGCCGAGGTTGCTGGCGCCGGTCGAGGCCGGATCGTAGCCGCCGGCCGACGGGCGGGACTGGAAGTACTTCCCGACCGCCTTGCCGTCGGTGTCGGTGAAGGACTGGCCGATGAGCGCGCTGCCCACGTCCTTGCCGCCGGCCTGCACGATCGAGCCGTTGGCTTTGTGGTTGAACAGCACTTGGGCGAGGCCGGTCACCGCCAGCGGGTAGATCAGGCCGAGCAGCACGGTCAGGACGGCCACCGCTCTGATCGCGGCCAGATGCCGGCGCAGCCAGCTAGGTAGACGTTCCATGTCACGACATCCCCGGAAGGAATTGGATGAACAGATCGATGAGCTTGATGCCGATGAACGGCGCGATGATGCCGCCCAGGCCGTAGACGTAGAGGTTGCGGGAGAGCAGCGTGGAGGCGCTGGAGGGCCGGTACCGCACCCCGCGCAGCGCCAGCGGGATCAGCGCGATGATGACCAGGGCGTTGAAGACGACCGCGGACAGGATCGCCGACTGCGGGCTGGCCAGGCGCATGACGTTCAGGGCGTCCAGGCCCGGGTAGACGGCGGCGAACATGGCCGGGATGATCGCGAAGTACTTCGCGATGTCGTTGGCGATGGAGAACGTGGTCAGCGCGCCTCTCGTGATGAGGAGTTGCTTGCCGATCTCGACGATCTCGATCAGCTTGGTCGGGTTGGAGTCGAGGTCGACCATGTTCCCGGCCTCTTTGGCGGCGCTGGTACCGGTGTTCATCGCGACGCCGACGTCCGACTGGGCCAGGGCGGGGGCGTCGTTGGTGCCGTCCCCGGTCATCGCGACCAGCCGGCCGCCCTGCTGTTCCTTGCGGATGAGGGCGAGTTTGTCCTCGGGGGTGGCCTCGGCCAGGAAGTCGTCCACGCCGGCCTCGTCCGCGATGGCCTTGGCGGTCAGCGGGTTGTCACCGGTGATCATGACGGTGCGGATGCCCATGCGGCGCATCTCGTCGAAGCGCTCGCGCATGCCCTGCTTGACCACGTCCTTGAGGTGGATCACCCCGAGGACGCGGCCCTGCTCGGCGACGACCAGCGGGGTGCCGCCGGAGGCGGAGATGCCGTCCACGAGGTGGCCGACCTCGTCGGTGGGGTGGCCGCCCTGATCGCGTACCCACTTCATCACCGCGGTGGCGGCGCCCTTGCGGACCTGCCGCTCGCCCAGGTTCACCCCGGACATTCGGGTCTGGGCGGTGAACTGCACCCATTCGGCGCCGTGGATCTCCCGCTCGCGCAGCCCGTGACGTTCCTTGGCGAACACGACGATCGAACGCCCTTCGGGGGTCTCGTCCGCCAGGCTGGACAACTGGGCCGCCTCGGCCAGCTCGGCCTCGGTGACACCGGCGACCGGGACGAATTCGGAGGCCTGCCGGTTGCCCAGGGTGATGGTGCCGGTCTTGTCCAGCAGCAGCGTGGACACGTCCCCGGCGGCCTCCACCGCACGCCCCGACATGGCCAGGACGTTGCGCTGGATCAGGCGGTCCATGCCGGCGATGCCGATGGCGGACAGGAGCGCGCCGATCGTGGTCGGGATCAGGCAGACCAGCAGCGAGACCAGCACGATGCCGGTGACGCCGTCGGCGTTCAGCGCGATCGAGTCGGCCACGCCCGGGTTGATGGCCTTGGAGTAGATGGCCAGCGGCTGCATGGTCGCGGTGGCCACCAGGAAGATGATGGTCAGGGCGGCGAGCAGGATGTTGAGGGCGATCTCGTTGGGGGTTTTCTGCCGGTTGGCACCTTCGACCAGGGCGATCATGCGGTCGATGAAGCTTTCGCCGGGCTTCTGGGTGATCTGCACGATGATCTGGTCCGACAGCACCTTGGTGCCGCCGGTGACGGCCGAGCGGTCGCCGCCGGACTCGCGGATCACGGGGGCGGACTCGCCAGTGATGGCTGATTCGTCCACCGAGGCGATGCCCTCGACCACGTCGCCGTCGCCGGGGATGATCTCGCCGGCTTCGACGATGACGAAGTCGCCCTGCTGCAGTTCGGGGGCGCGGACCACCTCCCAGTCCGTGGCCGTGCGGCTGGTGAGCCGGCGGGCCTGGGTGTCGGTCTTGGCCTTGCGCAAGGTCGCCGCCTGGGCCTTGCCGCGGCCTTCGGCGACGGCCTCGGCGAGGTTGGCGAAGAGGACGGTCAGCCAGAGCCAGGCCACGATGGCCCAGGCGAAGAACGACGGATCGACGATGGCCAGGACGGTGGTGAAGGCGGCGCCGACCTCGACGATCAACATCACCGGATTGCGCCACAGCGTGGCCGGGTTGAGCTTCTTCAACGCGTCCGGCAGCGAGGCCAGCATCTGTTTGGGGTCGAGCAGACCGCCGCCCACGCGGCCGTTCCGCTTGGATGCCTCAAGCGCGGGGGTTGACATGTTACGAAAGTCCTTCTGCGATGGGGCCGAGCGCGAGGGCCGGGAGGAAGGTGAGCGCGACCAGGATGATCGTCACGCCGACGACCATGCCGACGAACTGCGGCCGGTGCGTCGGCAGCGTGCCCGCGCTCTCGGGCACCGGCGCCTGGGCGGCCAGCGAACCGGCCAGCGCCAGCACCACGATGATCGGCAGGAACCGGCCGAACGCCATGCACAGGCCGAGTGCCACGTCATACCAGGGCGTGTTCACGGTGATCCCGGCGAAGGCCGAGCCGTTGTTGTTGGAGGCGCTGGTGAAGGCGTAGAGGACCTCGGACAGGCCGTGTGGGCCGGAGTTCAGCATGCTCGCCCGCTGCTGGGCCGAGCCCATCGCGGCCGCGGTGCCGATCAGCACGAGTACCGGGGTGATGAGGAAGTACATCGAGGCCAGCTTGATCTGGCGGGCGCCGATCTTCTTGCCCAGGTATTCGGGGGTGCGGCCGACCATCAGGCCTGCCACGAACACCGTGATCACGGCCAGGATCAGCATGCCGTACAGGCCGGAGCCGACCCCGCCCGGCGCGACCTCGCCCAGCATCATGTTGAACAGCGTCATCATGCCGCCGAACGGCGTGTAGGAGTCGTGGAAGGAGTTGACCGCGCCGGTGCTGGTCAGGGTGGTGGCGGCGGCGAAGGTGGCGGAGTTCGAGACGCCGAAGCGGGCCTCCTTGCCCTCCATCGCGGCGCCGACGGCCTGCGGCACGGTCGCGTGCCCGCCCAGCTCGAAGGCGTTGGTGAGCAGCACGCTGGCCAGGGCGATGACGCCCATCACGGCGAGGATCGCATACCCCTGCCGCACCTGCCCGACCAGTTTGCCGAAGGTGCGGGTCAGCGCGAACGGGATCACCAGGATCAGGAAGATCTCGAACCAGTTGGTCCAGGTGGTGGCGTTCTCGAAGGGGTGGGCGGAGTTGGCGTTGTAGAAGCCGCCGCCGTTGGTGCCCAGCTCCTTGATCACCTCTTGTGAGGCGACCGGGCCGCCGGTGATCGCCTGCGTGCCGCCGGTCAGGGTGGTGACCTCGTGCGGGCCGGCGAAGTTCTGGATCAGCCCGCCCGCGACCAGCACCAGCGCGCCGACGAAGGCGATCGGCAGCAGGATCCGCACCGAGCCGCGCACCAGGTCCACCCAGAAGTTGCCGATCGTGTCGGACGTGCGGCGGGCGAACCCGCGGATCAGGGCGATGGCCACGGCCATGCCGACCGCCGCGGAGACGAAGTTCTGCACGGCCAGCGCGCCCATCTGGGTCAGGTGGCCCATCGTGGACTCGCCCGAGTAGGCCTGCCAGTTGGTGTTGGTGACGAAGCTGACCGCGGTGTTCCAGGCGATGTGGTCGGTGACCGGCTTCATGCCGATGCTGAGCGGCAGTTTGTCCTGCAGTCGCTGGATCGCGTACACGAAGAGGATCGAGATCAGCGAGAAGGCGAGCAGGCTGCGCGCGTACAGGCTCCAGGACTGCTCGGCGTCGGCGCGCACGCCGAGCAGCCGGTAGATGCCGCGCTCGACGGTGTTGTGCTTGGCGCTGGTGTAGGCGCGGTGCATGTAGTCGCCGAGCGGCTTGTAGGCCAGGGCCAGCGCGGCGATCAGGGAGACAATGAAGATCATCCCTGCGGCGGTCGTGCTCATCAGAAGCGCTCCGGGAACAGCAGGGCCGCGATCATGAAGATCACCAGGCCGACGACCACGATCAGGCCGGTGGCATTGACGGCGCTCACAGCCGCTCCACCGCCTTGACCACCAGCCCGAAGATCACGAAAATCGCGATCGTCAGGGCGACGAAGATGACGTCCGCCATCCCCACTCCTCAATCTGGAAAGTTGGTTGGGTCCCGCCCATCTCGGGCGGCTCCATGGCAAGCAAACCCCGAGATTTTGGGCGTTTTGCCGTTCTTGACGGGTTCCATACGGCTGAGGCCTGATTTTTAACGGCATCTCTACGCGGCGTACGGGCCGGGCCGCGCATCCACGTCGGCTGGCCGCTCTCGTACGTTTCGCGTAGTTATTCGCGCTGATCGTGTCAGGAACGCGTATGGATGAGGGCCCCTAGGCTCGCGTCGGGCCCAACATGAGGACGAAACCCTCATTCAGGAGCATTCTCCATGTCGATTGTGAAATCGCCCGCTGCTGCCAAGGAGCCCGCCGATACCGGTGAACGGCATCGGCTGAGCGTGGTCGGCGGGCTGGCGGCGTTGTCCCTGGACGCGATGGCGTCGGTGGCGTACGGGCCCGAGGCGATCGTGCTGGTGCTCGCCCTGGCGGGCGGCGCCGGGCTCGGCTTCACCATCCCGGTCACGCTGACCATCGCGGGCCTGCTGGCCGTGCTCACCCTCTCCTACCGCCAGGTCATCGCGGCCTTCCCCGAGGGCGGCGGCGCCTACGGGGTGGCCAGGACCTATCTGGGCCGCCGGGCCGGTCTGGTGGCCGGGGCGTCGCTGGTCATCGATTACGTGCTCAACGTCGCGGTCTCGGTCGCCGCCGGGGTGGCGGCGCTCACCTCGGCCTTTCCCGAGTTGCTGCCGTACACGGTGTGGTTGTGCCTGGCCGCGCTGGCGCTGGTGACGGCGGTCAACCTGCGCGGGATCGCGCACAGCGCCCGCGCGTTCATCGCCCCGACCGTGATCTACGTGGGTGCGATCCTGCTCGTCGTCGTGGCCGGGCTGATCCGCGGTGGGCCCGCAGTCGAGGTCTCCCATCAGGTGAGCGGCCTGCAGACGGTCGGGGTGCTGCTGTTGCTGAAGGCGTTCGCGAACGGTTGCGCCTCGCTGACCGGGGTGGAGGCCATCGCCAACGCCGTGCCGTCCTTCAGGAGGCCCCGGGTGCGGCGGGCGCAGCGGGCCGAGGTCGCCCTGGGCGCGCTGCTGGCGGTCATGCTGGTGGGCATCGCGGCGCTGATCGAGAAGTTCGCGATCGTTCCGGCGGACGGGGTGACTGTGCTCGCCCAGGTCACGCGAGCTTCGGTCGGGGATGGGCCGTTGTTCTATGTGGTGCAGTTCGCCACGGTGGTGCTGCTGGCGCTGGCCGCCAACACCTCTTTCGGGGGCCTGCCGGTGCTGGCCGAGTTGCTGGCCCGTGACAACAACCTGCCGCATTTCTTCGCTCTGCGTGCCGATCGGCAGGTGCACCGTTATGGCATCGCGTTCCTGGCCGTCGCGAGCGGGCTGCTGCTGGTCGTGGCGGGTGGTGAGATGAATCTGCTGGTGCCGTTGTTCGCGATCGGGGTGTTCGTCGGGTTCACGCTGTCGCAGGCCGGCATGGTGCGGCACTGGGCGGGGGAGCGGCCTGCCGGGTGGCGGTGGCGGGCCGGGCTGAACGGGTTCGGCGCGTTGCTGACCTTCGTGGCCGCGATCGTGGTGACGGGCTCGAAGTTCGGTGAGGGCGGCTGGTTGATCGTGGTGGCGCTGCCGCTGATGGTGGCCGGGATGGAGTGGGTCCATCGTTCGTACGCGCGGATCGGCGGGCGGCTGGAACTGGGCAGGACCCCTGAGCCGCCGCGGCCGCGCCGTTCGCTGGTGGTGGTGCCGGTGCACGCGGTCACGCGGTTGACGCGCGATGCGTTGTCGGCGGCGCTGTCGCTGGGCGATCGGGTGGTGGCCGTCAATGTCACCCATCCGGAGGACGAGCGGCAGGCGCGGGCGTTCGTCGAGGACTGGGATCGCTGGGATCCGGGCGTGGAGCTGGTGCAGGTGTTCGACGCGCACCGGCGTCTCGACGAGCCGTTGCTGGCGTATCTGGCCGAAGTGCCCGAGCCGCACGTGTTCGTGCTCATCGCCGAGGTCGAGCCGGAGCACGCCTGGCAGCGGCTGTTGCAGAACCAGCGTGGCGCGGTGCTGGCCAGGGCGTTGCGGCGGCGTACTGATGCGGTGGTGTGCCGGATGCGGTTCCGCGTCTCATGAGCGCCGCGGGCGAGTGGGCGTGGGCGGCCGGCGGCCACCGGCCGCACGGTCTGACGGCGCTGGTCGCGCTGCTGGCCGGCTGTCTGGCCGGGCTGCTGGCGGCCGGCTCGCTCATGCGCGAGCTGGACGCGTACGAGGTCGCGCACCGGCCGGTCATCGCGCGGATCGTCGAGGAGCGGCCCATCGTCTCGCGGGTGGTCTGGGACGGTGGGCGGCACGGCGGCTGGGTTCGCGGGCCGTTGGAACGGGTTTCGGACACGACGGCCCGGGTGTGGCTGGACGACCGGGGTCGTCCGGCGCCGCGGCCGATCGGGGCGGTGGAGGTCGTCTTCGGCGCCTTGGTGGCCGCCGTCCCCGCCGGGGCGCTGGGGTGGCTGGTCGTGGGGGCGCTACTGCCGTGGTGGACCGCCCGCAGGGCCGCCCTCCGGCTGGATCGGGAGTGGCGCGAGTACGGCTCGTCGGGGCCGTAGCCGGGCGTGCGCTCGGTCGGCGGGATGGGAGCGGCGATCTTTACGGCTCCTTGATGGTTTCGGCCTATGAAATGAATGAATGCCAGTAAACGTGGTGTGCGCCGTCAACGGCGCGTCAGTATTTCCACGGCCGGCGTCCGAATTTCGTAACGATCGCGGATTGTGGCCGGTGACGGTTCTAGCGTCTGCCGGGTACGACTCTTCGCTGGAAGGAAGCAGATGTCAGAGCCCCGATTGTGCGTTCCCGTCACGGTGGGCACGTGCGCCTTGACCCTTCGGTTGTTCCGCACGGCCTCGGGCAAGCGGACGGCGGTCGCGTTCTCCTCGCCGTCCAAGCTGGCCACAGTGCTCGGACCCGACCAGCGATGGGTACCGCTCACCGCCCCGGCGCTGCGCGGCATGGTCGCCGGCCTGGACGTCATCGGCATCGTCCTCGATCCCGCGGGCACGATGACCAGGCCCGCGAAGCGGGTGGCCTGATATTCCTCTCGCGGCAGGATAAGGCGCGCGAAATGCCGTCCCACTGAAAGGAACGGCGAAATGTGCGGATGCCTTGTGTTGAATCGTGACCGGTGCGGGTGATTTGGGCTACCGGCGGTTATGTTGGGGAAGCGGTATCGTCCGGCACAGCAGCCCGCGCGGAGGAGAAGCGTCGTGACCGATGGCCAGCACGTGCCCGCGCCGGACGGCGGATCCGCGGCACAGGGGTCGTCGGCGGCTCGTGGTCCGGGCGCGCACGACGCGGTGCGGCTCGCGCTGGTGGTCGGTGCCCTCGGTGTGGTGTTCGGCGACATCGGGACCAGTCCCATCTACACCCTGCAGACGGTGTTCAACCCGAGCGACCCGCATCCCGTCCCGGTCAGCACGGAGAACGTGTTCGGCGTGGTGTCGCTGGTGTTCTGGGCCGTAATGATCATCGTCACGGTCACGTACGTGCTGCTGGCGATGCGCGCCGACAACGACGGTGAGGGCGGCATCATGGCGCTGATCACGCTGTTGCGGCGGTGGAGCACGCAGCGGGGCCGGCGGGCCGCCGCCGTGCTGGCGGCGCTGGGCATCTTCGGCGCTTCGCTGTTCTTCGGGGACAGCATGATCACCCCGGCGATCTCGGTGCTGTCCGCGGTCGAAGGGCTCAAGGTCGTCGAGCCGTCGCTGAAGGACCTCGTCGTGCCGATCACCGCGCTGATCATCGTGCTGCTGTTCCTGGTGCAGCGCCGGGGGACCGCGGCGGTCGGGCGGGTGTTCGGGCCCGTGATGATCGTCTGGTTCGTGACCATCGGCGCGTGCGGCGTGGCCGGCATCGCCGGGCACCCGGACATCCTCAAGGCGCTGTCGCCGACCTACGCGGTCGGCTTCCTGACCGGTCATTTCGGCGTCGCCTTCTTCTCGTTGGCGGCGGTCGTGCTCGCGGTGACCGGCGCCGAGGCGTTGTACGCCGACATGGGCCACTTCGGCCGCCGGTCGATCAACCGCGCCTGGCTGATCCTCGTGTTCCCCGCGTGCGTTCTCAGCTACCTCGGCCAGGGTGCGCTGATCCTCGCCGATCCGGCCAACATCAGCAGCCCGTTCTTCCTGCTCGTTCCCGGCTGGGGGCGGCTGCCGATGGTCCTGCTGGCCACGGCGGCGACCGTGATCGCCTCCCAGGCGGTGATCACGGGCGCGTACTCGGTCGCCTCCCAGGCCGCGCAGCTCGGCTACCTGCCGCGGCTGCGGATCGCGCACACCTCCGAGTCCACCGTGGGCCAGGTCTACGTCCCCTGGATCAACTGGCTGCTGATGGTCTCGGTGCTCACCCTGGTCTTCGCCTTCCGCAGCTCCACGGCGCTGGCCTTCGCGTTCGGCATGGCGGTGACCGGGACGATCACCATCACCACCCTGCTGTTCTTCTACGTGGCCCGCGCGAAGTGGGGCACCCCGGTGTGGATCATCGGCCTCGGCGCGACCGTGCTGCTGGCGGTGGACCTGCTGTTCGTCGCGGCCAACCTGACCAAGCTCGTCCACGGCGCGTGGCTGCCGCTGCTGATCGGCCTGACCGCGTTCACCGTCATGACCACCTGGCAACGGGGCCGCGAGATCATCAGTGCGGAGCGCGAACGGCGCGAAGGTTCGCTGCGCGAGTTCGTCGGCCGGCTCCGCACCGGGAAGGCGTGGACGCGGCGGGTCCCGGGCACGGCCGTCTTCCTCAACCGGGGCAAGGAGACCGCGCCGCTGGCCATGCGGGCCAACGTCGAGCACAACCACGTGCGGCACGACCACGTCCTGATCATGTCGATCGAGACCGAGCCCGTGCCCCGCGTTCCGGCCGACCGGCGCATCGCCGTCGACGACCTCGGCTACGCCGACGACGGGATCTTCCACGTCACCGCCCGCTTCGGCTACATGGAGACCCCGGACGTGCGCGGCGCGCTGGCGCTGCTCGACCCGGCCATGACCGAGGGGCGGCTGCGGCTCGACCAGGCGTCCTACTTCCTGTCGAAGATCGAGATCCGGCGCGGGGCGGCTCCGACCATGGCGCCGTGGCGCAAGCGGCTGTTCATCGCCACCTCGTACGTGACCGCCGACGCCGCCGAGTACTTCGGCCTGCCCCGCGACCGCACCGTCATCATGGGCTCGCAGGTCGAGATCTAGCTACTGAGGGAGAATTCAGGGCACAGACCCTCCACGTGCGGCCGTTGTGCTTCTGATTCCATACTGCATACTGTATGCATGCCTAAGATCATGAACCGTCGCGCCCTGTTAGGCACCGCCGGGCTGGTGGCCGGAGGGCTGCTGTTGGACGGCGGGGCGGCGCACGGCCTCGCGCGCCCCGCCGCCCCCGACGCGGCCTGGGCCAAGCTCAGGGAGGGCAATCGGCGCTGGGCCGCCGATGCCGCGATCCACCCCCACCAGGACCTCGCCAGGCGGGCCGAGGTCGGCCGGAAGCAGGAGCCGTACGCGGTGGTCTTCTCCTGCATCGACTCCCGGGTGCCTCCGGAGCTGGTCTTCGACGCGGGGCTCGGCGACCTGCTCAGCGTGCGCAGCGCCGCGCAGACGATCGACCCGCTCGTGTCGGGGGCCGTCGAGTACGGGCCCGTCGAACTGGACACCCCCTTGGTCGTGGTGCTCGGCCACCAGCGGTGCGGGGCGGTGACGGCCGCCGCGCACGCGCTGGACGAGGGCACCACGCTTCCCGGCGACCTCCAGCGCATCGTCGAGGCCCTCCGCCCCGCGTACCGGAGCGCCCGGGGCGACGTGGACAGGATGATCAGGGTCAACACCGCCAGGACCGTGGCCGGGCTGAAGGCCGGCAAGCTGCTCGCCCCGCGCGTCGCGCGCGGGCAGCTCAAGATCGTGGGCGCGTACTACTCCCTCGACACCGGGCAGATCACCCGCCTGGTCTAGGAGCGGGGTTTCCTGTGCGTTCCTCCTCACCGCCCGAGATAGGGAAGGATGGCGGGAACCCAGGAAAGGATCTTCATGATGAGCGTCGAACCCAACCCGTCCGAGCCCGCCGGGCCGGTGATCGTGCCCGACCAGGACATGGTCAAGCAGTTGCTGGAGCAGATGGACCTGAAGTACGTCGTGGATGACGAGGGCGATCTCGCGGCGCCCTGGGAGGACTTCCGCACGTACTTCATGTTCCGCGGTGAGGGGAACCAGCAGGTCTACTCGGTCCGCACCTTCTACGATCGTCCGTACGGCATCGAGGACAAGCCGCGGCTGCACGAGACGATCGACGACTGGAACCGCCGCACGCTGTGGCCCAAGGTCTACACCCACACCAGCGACGAGGGTTCGGTCCGGCTGGTCGGCGAGATGCAGATGCTGGTGGGCGAGGGCGTGGCACTGGAGCACTTCGTGGCCAGCACGGTGAGCTGGGTGCGGGCGTCGATGGAGTTCGACGCGTGGATCGTCGAGACGCTCGATCTGGCGACGGACGCGGGATCCGAGCCTCGGGACGGCGGCCAGGGGTAGCCCGCCGTCGGCCGGCGGTCGGTCGTGCAGGTCACCCGGCAGGCCGCACCGGGTGGCACCGGCCCTTTGTGCGGCCGGCAGGTTCTTGGCATGCTCGGGATCGGCGATCGACGTCCCGCGCGCCAAGGAAGGTGATCGCGTGTCCCAGTCCGGTACGGCCACCGCCCAGGGGCGGACTCCGGCGTGGCGCTATGCCGTCGGGATGTTCGGCACGTCCATCCCGATCAACATGATCAAAGGATCGATGATCCTTTTCTACGTCGACATCCTCGGGCTCGACGTCCGCGCCTACGGCGTGGTCATGGTGATCTGCGCGGTCATCGACGCGCTGGACAACCCGCTGCTCGGCCACCTCTCCGACCGCACCCGCAGCCGGTTCGGCCGGCGCCGGCCGTGGCTGCTCGTGGGCGCGCCGATGCTCACGGCCTGCATGATCGCGTTCTTCTCCGCGCCGACCTCGCTGCGCGGCGTCGGCCTCGTGCTCTGGTTCGCGGTGTTCGCGATCCTGTGCGAGGCGTTCGACTCCATGCTCAACGCCAACTACGGCGCGCTGCTGCCGGAGCTCTACCCGCGCGAGCGTGACCGGGCCGTCGCCAACGGGCTGCGCCAGGGCTTCCAGCTCGTGGCGCTGGTGATCTCGCTCGCGGTCACCCCGCTGCTCACGACGGGCGTGTTCGGCACCGAGGAGTCCACCCGGGGCTTCCAGATCACGGCGATCATCTACGGCGCGGTGGCGCTCGTCGTGATCGTGTTCATGGCGCTCGGAGCGCGCGAGAGTCCCCGCTACTCCACGCGCGAGCGGCCGCGACTGCTGCCCAGCGTGTGGTCGATCGTGCGCAACCCGATGTTCTGGACGGTCGGGCTCACCGGCGCCTGCTACGGGACGGCCATGGCGCTCGTGCTCGCGGGCATCCAGCTGTACGTCCGCTACTCGCTCGGGCTCCCGGTCGGGAACGCGCTCTACCTTCAGGGCGTCGTCATCCTCGTCACGGCGGGCGGCCTCGTGGTGTGGACGCGCGTCGTCGCCCGCCGCGGGGCCCTGTGGACCTGGCGGCTCGCCTTCGCGGTCCTCGCGGCCGGCTTCGCGGCCCTGTTCTTCGCCACCGACCTCGTCACCGCGATCGCCGCCGGGGTGCTCGTCGGGGCGGGATGGTCGGGGATGCTCGCGACGAACGACCTCATCGTCGCGCGGGTGCTGGACGCCGACGCCGCGCGCAACGGGGAGCACCGCGAAGGGCTCTTCCTGTCCGCGTTCGGCTTCTTCACCCGGCTCAACGGGATCGTGACCGGGCTCGCGCTCACCTCGCTGGGCGTGTTCTTCGGCTACAACTCGGGCGACGACCCCGGCGCCGACCCCGGGCTCGCGTTCCGCGTGTACTTATGCGCGTATCCGTTCGTGCTGACGGCGATCGGCGCGGTCGCGGCGCGGTTCGTCTCGGTCCCGCTGGAGACGCCCCCCGGGCAGGCCGCGGCGGCCGAGCCGCCGCCCTCCGGTCCCGCGGACGAGTCCGCCGCGGAGCGCCCCCGATGACCCGCCGGGTCGTGATCACGGCCGACGATCTCGGCCGGGAGCCCGGGACGACCGAGGTCGTCGTCGCGCTGCTCGCCGAGGGGCACGTCAGCGCGACGACGCTCATCTGCGTCTCGCCGGCCGGGCGGCGAGCCGCGAACCAGGTCCGGGAGCTCGGCGTCGTGCCCCGGCTGCACGTGACGCTCACGAGCGAGCGCGGGGTCCCGCGCTGGCGGCCGCTCGACCGCGCGGCGAGCCTCGTCGATGAGGACGGAACGTTGAGCGACGACCCGTTCGTCCTCGGAGCCCGCGGCGAGGCCGAGGACGTCGTACGGGAGGCGGACGCGCAGCTGCGCTGGATGCGCGAGCGGGGCCTCGTGCCCGAGGCGGCCGACTCCCACGCCGGCACCCTCTACGGCCTGCACGGCAGATCGTGGCTCGCCGAGACCCTTCGGTGGTGCGCGCGCCACGGCCTCGCCTTCCGGCTGCCCCGCGACCCGGAGCCGTACATGGGCGGGCCGCTCCCGCCGCGGTTCGCGGCGGCGCACGAGCAGGCCGTCGCGCTCGCCGACGCGCTCGGCGTGGCCATCCCGGAGACGATCGCGACCAACCGGCGCACGGCACACGAGCTCGGCGCCTACGAGCGGCTGCGCGACGACTACCTCCGCCGGCTCGCGGCCCTCCCCGAGGGCACCAGCGAGCTGTTCCTGCACCCGTCCCGCGAGGACGCGGTCACGGGACCGGACGGCATCGTACGGACCTGGGAGGCGCGGCTGCTGCGCGACCCGGTGTGGCACGAGGCCCTGGAGCGGGAGGGCGTCGAGGTCGTCGGAGACTGGTGGAGCTGACCCGGGAGCCGGTCACACCCGCCGGGGGCGCCGGGCGAGGTAGACCACCGCGGGCGGCAGGTTGCGCCAGACGGTCCGGCTCGTCATGACCTCTTCGAACTCCGTCCGCAGGCCGTCGAGCAGCCGCCTGGCCGGAGGCGCCCAGCGCGTCCAGTTGTAGGCGAACTGCGCGTAGACCCCGGACGAGGCGAGCGCCCGGGCGACCGACTCGATCAGGGAAGGCTCGCCGGCGTAGGCGACCCACGGCAGTCCGCTGACGATGGCGTCCGCCGGCCCGACGCCGCGCTCGGCGAGCAGCTCGGGCAGCCGTACGGCGTCCTCGCAGATCACCTCGACCGACGGGTACGCCCGCGCGATCCCCGCGGCGAACCTGTCGTTGAGCTCGACCACGACGTGCCTGCCCCGGCCGGCCAGCCGCCGCTGGATGGCGGAGGTGAAGGCGCCCGTCCCCGCGCCGAGCTCCACCACCACCGGCTCCCCGCGCTCCGGGACCCCCACCACCATCCGCTCGGCCAGCCACGCCGAGCTCGGCACCGCCGAAGCCGTCCGCAGGGGAGACCTGACGAACTCCCACAGGAACTGTCCCCTGTCGAGGCCGCGATGCTCTTGATCGGTTGTCACCCCTGAGATCCTGCCGAACGAGGGCTGGCGCGACATAACGCCCAGAAGGCTCGTTGGTGAACATCTGAGCGCCCCGATTGTTGTGATTTGAGGCATTCATGAGGTGCGGCTCAGCGTTCACCCGCCTGGCCGGGGCAGCATCCGCGAGAGGGGCGGCTCAGCCGTGACCGGACGCCGTGCTGACAGGGGGATGACCACGATGTCACCGGGGAAGAGGAAGCCGGATCTGGTGAGCTTCATGTTCGCCGAACAGCCGGACGGGAGTTATGTGACGTCCCTGCGGGGCCAGGCGGTGCTGCACGAGCCGCTGCTGAACAAGGGCACGGCGTTCTCGCGGGAGGAGCGCGCCGAGCTGGGCCTGGAAGGTCTGCTGCCGCCGGTGGTCGAGTCGCTGGACGAGCAGGTGCGGCGGATGTACCTGCAGTACCGCGCGCAGTCGAGCGACCTGCTCAAGAACGTCTACCTGGAGGCGCTGCGGGACCGCAACGAGGTGCTCTACTACCGGCTGCTGGTCGATCATCTGCGGGAGATGCTGCCCGTCGTGTACGACCCGACCGTCGCCGCGGCGATCAAGGGCTACAGCCACGAGTACCGCCGCCCAAGGGGCGTCTACCTGTCCGTCGAGGACCCCGCAGGGATCGAACGTGCGTTGACGAACACCAGGCTGGGCCCGGACGACGTCGACCTGATCGTGGCCTCCGACGCCGAGGAGATCCTGGGGATCGGCGACTGGGGGGTGGGCGGCGGCATCGGCATCGCCACCGGCAAGCTGGCCGTCTACACCGCCGCCGCGGGCATCGACCCCGGCCGCGTCATCCCGGTCGCCCTGGACGTGGGCACCGACAACGAGGCGCTGCTGAACGACCCGGCCTACGTCGGCAACCGGCACGCGCGGGTGCGCGGGAAGCGCTACGACGACTTCATCGACGCCTACGTCACCACCGCCACCCGGTTGTTCCCCGGCGCCCTGCTGCACTGGGAGGACTTCGGCCCGTCCAACGCCCGCCGGATCCTGGAGAAGTACACCGGCCGCGTCTGCACCTTCAACGACGACATGCAGGGCACCGGCGCCATCGTGCTGGCCGCCATGCTCAGCGCCGTCCGGGTGTCCCGGACCCCGATGCGCGAGCAGCGGATCGTCATCTTCGGCGCGGGCACCGCCGGCATCGGCATCGCCGACCAGCTGCGCGACGCGATGGTCCGCGACGGCCTGGACCCCGACACCGCGACCCGGCGGATCTGGCCGATCGACAAGCAGGGCCTGCTCACCGACGACATGCCGGATCTGCGCGACTACCAGCGGCCTTACGCCCGCCCGCGGGACGAGGTCGCCGGCTGGGCCCGCGACGGGCACGGCATCTCGCTGGCCGAGGTCGTCGAGCGCGTCAAGCCGACCATGCTGCTGGGCACCTCCACCGCGCACGGCGCGTTCACCGAGAAGATCGTGCGCACGATGGCGGCGGGCGTGGACCGCCCGATCATCTTCCCGATCTCCAACCCGACCGAGCGCATCGAGGCCATGCCCGCCGACCTGATCCGCTGGAGCGACGGCCGGGCCCTGATCGCCACCGGCATCCCGATCGAGCCGATCACGTACAAGGGCGTCACCCATGCCATCGGCCAGGCCAACAACGCCCTGCTCTACCCCGGGCTGGGGCTGGGCGTGGTGGTCGCGCGGGCCCGCCGGGTCAGCCCCGGCATGCTGCAGGCCGCCGCCGAGGCGGTCGGCGACCTGGTCGACGTCTCCGCCCCGGGCGCGTCCCTGCTGCCCCAGGTGGACAACCTGCGCGAAGTCTCCGCCACCGTGGCCGTCGCGGTCGCGAACCGGGCCGTCGAGGAACACCTGGCCCGCGTCGACCTGCGCGACCCCGTGCAGCGGGTCCTGGAGACCATGTGGCGGCCCGCCTACCGCCGGGTCCACGGGAACGGGCAGTGAGCGCGCCACGGGTCCGCGACGTGCCGATCGGGCTGCGGGCCACCGGCACCCGGACGGAGAGCGACTCGCTCGGCGAGGTGGAGGTCCCGGCCGGGCACTACTGGGGCGCGCAGACCCAGCGGTCGCTGATCCACTTCAGCATCGGCGACGATCGCATGCCCAAGGCCGTCTACCGCGCCTACGGTTACATCAAGAAGGCCGCCGCGATCGTCAACGCCCGCGCCGGCCGGCTGCCCCGGTGGCAGGCCGACCTGATCAGCCGGGTCGCCGACGAGGTCATCAGCGGCGAGCTGGACGGCGAGTTCCCGCTGTACGTGTGGCAGACCGGCTCGGGCACGCAGTCGAACATGAACGTCAACGAGGTGATCTCCAACCGGGCGATCCAGCTCGTCGGCGGGAGGCTGGGCAGCAAGGACCCCGTCCACCCGAACGACCACGTGAACATGGGTCAGTCGTCCAACGACACCTTCATCACCGCCATGCACATCGCCGCCGCGGAGGCCGTCGACGACCACGTGCTGCCCGCCGCGACCCGGCTGCGCGAGACCGCCGAGGCCAAGAGCCGGCGGTGGGAGCACGAGGTCAAGATCGGGCGTACGCATCTGGAGGACGCCACGCCGCTGACCGTCGGCCAGGAGTGGTCGGGTTACGTCGCCCAGCTCGGCGACGCCATCGACCATCTCGAACGCACCCGCATCGGGCTGTACCGGCTGGCCATCGGCGGCACCGCGGTCGGCACCGGGCTGAACGCGCCGCCGGGGTTCGGCGAGGAGGTGGCCGAGCAGATCGCCGGGCTCACGGGGCGCCCCTTCGTCAGCGCGCCGAGCAAGTTCGCCGCCCAGGCCTCCTGCGACGACCTGGTACGGGCCTCGGCGGCGCTGCGCACCCTGGCCGTGCCGCTGTTCAAGTTCGCCAACGACCTGCGCTGGCTCGGCTCCGGGCCGCGTACCGGCCTGCACGAGCTGATCCTGCCGGCCAACGAGCCCGGCTCGTCGATCATGCCGGGCAAGGTCAACCCGACCCAGGCCGAGGCCATGCTGATGGTCGCCATCCAGGTGGCCGGCAACGACATCGCCGTCTCGATGGCCGGCGCCGAGGGCAACTTCGAGCTGAACGCCTTCCGCCCGGTCATCATCAAGAACGTCCTGCACTCGGCGCGCATCCTGGCCGACATGATGGATCACTTCCGCACCTACCTGGTCGAGGGGGCCAAGCTCAACACCGAGAGGCTGCGCCACTACGTCGACCACTCGATCATGATGGTGACCGCGCTCAGCCCCGTCGTGGGCTACGACCAGGCCGCCCGCATCGCCCACCACGCCCTGGACAACGACCTCCCGCTCAGGGACGCCGCGCTCCAGTGCGGCATCGCGGCGGACCTCTACGACCGGATCGTCAGACCCGAAAGCCTCACCAAGCCCGGAGTGCCCAGCCCGGACGGCGGCGGCCGACGCTGAACGTGCGGGGCGCGACCCGGCCGCGTCGGGCCCGTGCCACCTCGACATATGATCCTTTCGTCGGAGATTTGCCCGGTCACCGGAAGGCGGTCATGACCCACCACCCCCTCAGCCGGCGGTCCGCCCTGCTGGGTGCCGCGGCCGTAGGCGGCCTCGCCCTGTGGGAGAGACCGGCCGAGGCGGTCGGCGCCGCCGCGTTCGACGCCGCGCGCGAGCGGTGGGTGAGCATGCTGGCCGGCGGGTCGTACAACGCCGCCTACACCGACAAGACGCAGGCGGTCGAGGGCTCGGCCTCCGCGGTGCTGCGCAAGCTGAAGCCCACCCCCGGCCGCCCGAGCCTGTGGCCCGACCTGCCGCTCGCGGACCCCCGTACGGGCAACTTCAACCGCTCCTACAACCGCCTGCGCACATTGGCGCTGGGCTGGGCCACGCCGGGCACGGCCATGCACCGGGACGGGCAGGTCGCCGAGACCGCGGCCCGCGCCCTGGACTTCCTGTACGAGCACGCCTACCACGAGAAGCTCGACCGGCGGGGCAGCAACTGGTACTGGTGGGAGATCGGCGTCCCCCGCGCGCTGACCGACACCTGCGCCCTGCTGTACGACGGCCTGCCCAAGGACCGCCTGGCGCGCTGGCTGCGCCCGTTACGCCGCTGGTGCCCCGACCCGGAGCGCCGCGTCAGCCACCCCGGCGTCGTCGAGACCGGCGCCAACCGGGCGGGCAAGGCCATGGCGGTGGCGATGCGCGGGCTGCTCACCCACGACGCGCGCCTGATCAAGCGGGCCAGGGACGCGGTCTCCGACCTGTTACGGCCGACCAGGGGTCCGGGCGACGGGTTCTACCGTGACGGGTCGTTCATCCAGCACGACGTGTACCCCTACAACGGCAGCTACGGCGTGGACTACCTGGAGAGCGTGGCCAAGCTGATCGCCATGCTCGCGAGGTCACCGTGGGAGATCACCGGGATCGGGAACGTCTACGACCTCGTGGACCGCTCGTTCGTGCCGTTCGTCTTCGACGGGCTGATGATGGACTGCGTCCGCGGCCGGCAGATCTCGGTGCAGGGCCACCGCGACTACCACTCGGGGCAGAAGACGGTCGAGGCCGTTCTCAACCTGCTGGAGGCGGCGCCCGAGCGCTATGCCGAGCGCTGGCGACCGCTGGTGAAGGGCTGGCTCACCCGCAACCAGGCCATCCCCTACGACACGCTCGCGCCGCTGCCGAGCATCGCGGAGGCCAGGGCCCTGCTGGCGGACCCGTCGGTGCCGGTCGGCCCGCGCATGACGGGCACGTACGTCTTCGCCGACATGGACCGGGTCGTGCACCGCCGCCCCACCTGGGCCTACGCGATCGCGATGAGCTCGGAGCGCATCGGCGCGGCCGAGGCCATGAACCGGGAGAACCTGCGCGGCTGGCACACCGGCGACGGCATGACCTACCTCTACACCGGCGACCTCACCCACTGGAACGACGAGCTGTGGCCCACGATCGACCCGTACCGGCTGCCGGGCACGACGGTCGACACCCGCAGACGTGGCGATCTCCGGCACGGCAAGCGCCGCTTACCGCCCACCCCGTGGGCGGGCGGCGTGGCACTCGACGGCGAGTACGGCGTGGCGGCCATGAAGCTGATCGCCGACGGCTCCTCGCTGCGGGCCAAGAAGGCGTGGTTCCTCCTCGACGACGCGGTGATCGCTCTCGGCACCGGCATCACCGCCTCCGACGGCCGCCGCATCGAGACCGTCGTGGAGAACCGCAACACCCACGACACGCATCCGCCGCTGACCCGGGGCGACGGCTGGGTCCACCTGTCCGGCGTGGCCGGCTACGCGCTGCTCGGCGGCGCCGACGCGAAGGTGATCCGCAAGAAGCGCACCGGCCGCTGGCGCGACATCGACAAGGGCGCCACCACCGGAGGCGAC
Organism: Nonomuraea sp. NPDC005650; assembly: GCF_040605375.1. Taxonomy (NCBI): domain Bacteria; kingdom Bacillati; phylum Actinomycetota; class Actinomycetes; order Streptosporangiales; family Streptosporangiaceae; genus Nonomuraea; species Nonomuraea sp. NPDC005650. The sequence goes on along the minus strand of NZ_JBEXCR010000013.1, from coordinate 117,862 downwards.
AGGACCGCCGTCACCAGGCACTACACGACGATCCTCATCGACCACGGCGTCGACCCGCGCAAGGCGCGCTACGCGTACGCCGTGCTGCCCGACGCCTCCGTCACCCAGACCGCGGCCTACCGCGGCCGGGTCGAGATCCTCGCCAACTCCGGAGCCGTGCAGGCCATCTCCCGCGACAACGTGCTCGCCGCCGTCTTCTGGCGCGCGGGGACCGTCGAGACCGCGGACGGGCCGCTCGCCGCCGACGGCCCCTGCACGCTGCTGCTCCACCGCCACAGCGAGCGGGTGCGGCTCGCGGTCTCCGACCCGTCCAGAACCGCCGACGAGGTGCGGATCAAGCTGCCCTGGCGGGTGAGATCGGTCAAGGAGAACGACCGCAGCGTGCGCAGGTCCAAGGACGCGGTCAAGGTGGAGGTCGGCGGCAGCCGCGGCCACGCCCACACCGCGGTGGTGCACCTCTGAGACGCGCCTACTGCGCGAGCTCGCTCTCGAAGCGCTCGCGCAGCGCGGCCTTCTCGGGCTCGGGCAGCCAGCACGCCTCCACCCCGGCCAGCGCCATCGCCCGCAACCGCTCGTCCGGTACGCCGAGCTGATCGGAGAGGATCCGGTACTCCTGCGCCAGCGACGTCGGGAACATCCCGGGGTCGTCGGAAGCGGGGATGACGTTGAGCCCGGCCTCGATCATCGCCGCGATCGACGCCCGCCGCCACGGCCGCCACGAGCGCCGCGAGGTGGTCGAGATGACGGTGAACGGGATCTGCTCGTCCCTGACCCTGGCGACGACCTCGTCGTCCTCGAGCACGAAGTAGCCGTGGTCGATCCGGTCGCACCCGAGCACGTCGAGGCAGGTGAGCGTGTTGACGGCGACGGGCGCGTGCTCGGAGGAGTGGGCGGTGCGGCGCAGCCCGGCCTCGCCGGCGAGCCGGAAGGCGGCCTCGAACCGCTCGGGCGGCCCGGCGGTCTCCAGGTTGTCCAGCCCGATCCCCGCCACGTAGTCGTGCGGGTTGTCCACGACCGTGCGGACCCAGGAGAGCGCCTCCTCGCCCGACCTGCTCCGGTCGACGGCCGCGATGAGCCTGCCCGACATGCCGAAGTCGCGCTCCGCCATCCTGATGCCCTCGGCGTACGCCTCGACCACCGTGGCGTAGCCGAGCTTCTCCTGATGCTCGGTCAGCGCGTCGAAGGAGACCTCTAGATGCCTGGTCGCGCTGGTCCGGTGGGCCTCCTCGAACGCCTCGTAGGTGATCCTGGTGAGGTCGTCGGCGTCGCGCAGGACGTCGAGAACCCACGAGGACACCTGGAACAGCGAGTAGGAGACCTCGGGCTCGTCCGCGCTCCTGCCCTGCGGCACCGGGATCCGGGTGTTCAGGTAGAGCGCCGGGTCCGGGGGCCGCGAGTTCACGCCCGCGTAGATCCGCTCGGGAGTGTCGGGCAGGTCGAGCCGCTCCCGCCTGGCCAGCTCGGCGAAGGTCGAGCCGCGTACGGTGCCGATGAGATGGCAGTGCAGGTCGACCTTGGGCATCAGGTCCAGGTTCACTTGCCGGCCACCTCGCGGGTGAAGCGGTCGACCCAGGTGGTGCGGGTGTCGACGAGCTGGGCGGGGTCGAGGGTCTTGAACCCGGCGGCTATGGGGTCCTTCGCCGCTTCGCCCGTCACCTTGGCGATGTCGGCCGGGATCTCGGCCTTCGGGTTCGTGGGCAGGTCACCGGCGGCCTTCGCCATGGCGCTCTGCGCCTCGGCCGACAGCATGTAGTCGATGAACTTCGCCGCCCCCTGCTGGTTGCGCGCGCCCTTGGGGATCATCGCCCGGTTGGTCGCCATGTAGCGGCCCTTGGCGGGAGCCGTCCAGGCGATCGGCTCGCCCGAGGTGACGAGCTTGGTGGCGAAGCCGCTCAGCGCGTCGGCGGCGACGATCTCGCCCTGGGTCAGCAGGTTCGTGACCTCGGTCGAGGAGGTGTAGAACTGCAGGACGTTCGGCGCCCAGCCGGCCAGGGTCTTCAGCGAGGTGTCGATGTCGTACGGGCCCTTGCCGTACGACTCGCCCACCCCTGAGATCATGAGTTGTCCGGCGGTCACCGAAATGTCGGGCAGCGCGACCTTCCCCTTGTTCGCCGCGTTCGCGAACAGCTCCCAATCGGCGGCCTGCTGCTGGCTGAGCTTGCCGGTGTTGTAGATGATCCCGTTGAGCTGGTGCGTGTACGCCGGCCCCTCGTAGGTGCCCTCGGTCGCGAACGGCGCGAGCGTCTTCATGTTGGGCACGTCGACCTTCTGGAAGAGGCCGTCCTTCTGCCCGAGCGCGGCGAAGTAGTCGGAGATCAGGACCACGTCCGCCTCCGGCTTGCCCTTGGCGAGCTTCAGCTTCGACAGCCGGTCGGCGTTGGACCCGGTGTCCAGCTCGACCTTGATCCCCGTCTGCTTGGTGAACGGGGCGACGACCGCCTGCTCGAACTCCTTCACGCCGAAGGGGAAGGTGCTGACGACGATGGTGTTCTGATCGGCCTGCTTCGCGTCGGAGCCCGAGCCGGAGGCGGAGCATCCGGCTGCGGCGAGCACCGTCAGGGCGGCGGCCAGTATGGCACGGCGGGTGGGCATGGGAGCGTTCCTTCTTTCAGCGGGGGAGTGAGATCAGACGGTCGTCCGGCGCGATCACCGTGACGCTCGATCCGGGTGCCGGGGCCTGGCCGCTGCGCACGTCGGCGAGCAGCCGGACGGTCGCGCCCGACGGGTCGACCACGTCGAGCGAGACCAGCAGATCGACGCCGCGGAAGGCCACGTCGACGACCTTCGCGTCGAGGCCGGGGCCGTTCCCGGCGATGCGCAGATGCTCGGGCCTGATGGTCAGAGGGGTGCCGTCGGCCGCGGTGAGGAAGTTCTCGTAGCCGAGGAACTCGGCGACGAACCGGTCAGCCGGACGGGGGAAGACCTGCTGGGGCGAGCCCTGCTGCACGATCCTGCCCTCGTTCATGATGACCATCTCGTCGGACATCTCCAGCGCCTCGTCCTGGTCATGGGTGACGAGGATGACGGTCAGCCTGGTCTCGGCCTGGATGCGCCTGATCTCGGCGCGCATCTGGACGCGCAGGCGGGCGTCGAGGTTGGACAGCGGCTCGTCGAGCAGCAGGAGCTTGGGCCTGATCGCGATCGCCCTGGCCAGCGCCACCCGCTGCTGCTGCCCGCCGGACAGCTTCTTCGGCTTGCGGTCGGCCAGGTGCGCGAGCCCGACGAGGTCGAGCGTCTCCATGACCCGCGACCGTCTCTCCGCGGACGGCACCTTGCGCAGCTTGAGCCCGTAACCGACGTTCTCGGCCACCGTCATGTGCGGGAACAGCGCGTACGACTGGAAGACCATCCCGAGATCCCGCTTCTCCGGCGGCGTGCGCGTGCTGTCGACCCCGTCGATGCGGATCGTCCCCGACGTCGGCGCCGAGTAGCCCGCGATCATCCTGAGCGTGGTGGTCTTGCCGCAGCCGCTCGGGCCCAGCAGCGTCGTCAGCTTCCCGGACGGTACGGCGAGGTCGATCTGATCGACGGCGGTGAAGGAGCCGAACCTCTGGGTGACTCCGATCAACTCGGCGGCGGCGGTCATTGGTTGATCCCTCCGAAGATCTTGGCGAATCCGACCGTGCGCTCGGCGATCACCGCGATGACCACGGTGGCGGCCAGGATGAGGGTGGAAGCGGCGGCGACCATCGGGTCATAGGACTGCTGCACGTAGTCGAGCATCGTCACCGGCAGCGTCCGGAAGTCGCGTCCCTGCAGCAGCAGCGACAGCGGCACGTTGTTGAAGGACGTGACCACGCTGAGCAGCCCGGCGGAGAAGATTCCCGGACGCAGGACGGGCAGCGTCACGTTGAAGAACGCCCGCAGCGGCGAGGCGCCGAGCCCCCGGGCGGCCTCCTCCAGCACGGGGTCGGCCAGCGCGAGCGAGGCGCCGGTCACGCGTACCGCGTAGGGGAGCATCAGCGCGGTGTGCCCGACCAGCAGGGTGCTGAAGTTGTCCAGGCCCAGGCCGACCATCAGCTGCTGGAACAGCGCGAGGCCGACGACCAGCTCGGGGACGATGAGCGGCGACAGGAACAGGCCCTCGACCAGGCCCTTGCCCGGCAGCTTTCCCCGATGGACGGCGAGCGTGACCGGCACGCCGATCAGCAGCGCGAGCGCGGTGGCGAGCACGGCGAGCTCCAGGCTGGAGATCGCGGCCTCGATGAACGGCTCGTAGCCGAGCGCCTCGCCGAACCAGCGCAGCGAGACCCCGTCGGGCGGGAACCTCAGGGTGCTTCCCGCGGTGAAGGCGGTGGCGACCACGAAGATGATCGGCACGATCATGATGACGTAGCCGATGACCGCGAGCGCCGCCGTGATCGGCCGCTTCATGAGGTGGCCCCCTTCCGCCCGATCAGCGAGGACAGCCCGGAGACCAGGAAGACCAGGACCGTCATGATGAGCGCTGTCGCCGAGGCGGAGGCCCAGTCGAGCGTGGTGCTGGCGTAGTTGAAGAGCTGGGTGGACAGCATCCGCTGGCTGGACCCGCCGAGCAGATAGGGCGTGGTGTAGGCGGTGACGGACCCCGCGAAGACCAGGGTGGCGGCCACCACGATGCCCGGCATGGTCAGCGGGATGACGACGTTCCACATCGTGCGGATCCTGCCCGCGCCGAGGCCGCGCGAGGCGTCGTCCAGACCGGGGTCGACCTGGGCGACGGCCGAGTAGCAGGAGATGATCGCCAGCGGCAGGAACAGCTGGGTGAGGCCGAGGACGATCGCCAGCTTGGTGTAGAGCAACTGCGGCGCCACGTCGACGATGCCAAGCTGGACGAGCAGCTGGCCGAGCGCCCCCTTGGAGCCGAGGATCACCAGCCAGCCGAACGTCCGCACCACGTTGCTCAGCATCAATGGGAAGATCGCCACTGCCAGGAAGACGCCGCTCCAGCGTGACGGCGAGCGGGCGAGCCAGTAGGCGATGGGAAAGCCGAGGACGACGCAGATGACCGTGACGGCCAGGGCCAGCCCGACCGTGCGCCCGATCACCTCCAGGTCGTAGGGATCGGTGAGCATCTTGCCCAGGCGCGCGAAGATCTCGCTGGTCGGCACGTCCGGCGGCGCGAAGAGCATCGCGGCGGAGGGGATGAGGAAACCCGCCACGAGCAGGACGAGACCAGGCACCAGCAGAAGGGCCGATTTGCGGGAGATGTCGGCGTCCTTTCTCCGTGGCGTACGCTTGTTTGGAACCGGTTGCGGAACCGGTTCCAGGAGCCTGACCATAGATTATGAGCGGCCTCGCGCACAAACCCCCACGTGAATTCCGTGTAACGACCCAAGGAGGATCATTGCCAACACTCGCGGACGTCGCCGCGCTGGCCGGGGTTTCCAAGACGACGGCCTCCCGCGCCCTGGGCCGGCCGGACCTGGCCGCCCCGGAAACGGTGGCCCGCGTCCGCGCAGCCGCTGAGCAGCTCGGATTCGTTCCCAACCGGGCGGCCACCCAGCTTGCCCGCGGGCGGACCGGGGTGGTCGCCGTCGTGGTGCCCACGCTCGACAACACCTTCTTCACCCCGATCATCGGCGGCGCCCAGGCGCGCGCGGCCGACTCGGGCATGCAGCTGACCATCGCGGTGCACTCCCTGGAGCACGCGGCCCAGCTCGCCGCGGTCGAGCAGCTCGCGCACCAGGTCGACGGCTTCCTGCTCACCGCGCCCCGAGGCTCCGACGAGATCGTCCGCGCCGCGGCGTCGTTCAAGCCGACCGTGCTCATCGACCGCGAGATCGAGGGCATGACCTCGGCGGTCGCCGACACGGCGACCGCCTTCGGCTCGCTCGTCGGCTGGTTCGCCGAGAAGGGCCACGAGCGCATCGTGTACGTCGGCGGCCCGGCCGGCTCCTGGCAGGATCGCCAGCGCCAGGCGGCCATCCGCGCCGCGGCGGAGTCGAGCGGCGCGACGCTGACCATGCTCGGCCCCTACCCCTCGACGTTCGCCGCCGGGGTGGAGACGGCGGAGGCCGTGGTGGCCGCCCGCGCCACCGCCGTGGTCCCGTACGCGACCTCGATCGGCCTCGGCCTCATGTTCGCCCTGCTCCGCCGGGGAATCCACGATGTCGTGGTCAGCTCGGAGCGCATGATCGTCGACAGCCTCGGCCTGAACGACGTCCCCGCGATCGACGTGGACGGCGAGAAGCTCGGCCAGGTGGCCATGGACCAGCTGATGACCCTCCTCGGCGAGCGCAAGGAGCCGCCGCCCACCAGCCGCCGGCTCACCGTCCCGATCAGCTGAGCGGACCGGCAGACGCGGGAACGGACCGGATCCCCCGCCTCCGGTGGCGCCCGGGGCGCGCGGCGCCGCGTTCCGGATGCCGAACAACGAGCTCAGCGCGACGAGCGCCCGCACGGGCAGCCGCGGCGGATGGGTCCCGAGCAGGGCCGAAAGGATCAAGGACCGGGCAGTCGCGCCTCGAGTCCGAGATCGAGCTCGACGGAAAGCCCCGGCGTTTCCGGATCGGGGCCTCATTTGTCGAAACCGCTCGGTGAATTCGTGCTCGAAAAGAGCCGGCGCCCTGGCCTGGAGCCTTTACTCTGTCGCCGCATTGCTTACCGGAGCCTTTCCGGGAATGCCTCCGGAAAACGCGGATCCGGTTCGTACGGAGATCCTGCCGGAGGGACAGGCGCGAAGCTGAGGGCCCTGTCCCTCCGGGGTCAGGTGCCGCACGTGGAAGAACAGTTGCCGAGCTGGGTGATTGGCGCACCGGCCATCGGCAAGGAGAACCTGTGCGGGGATGAATACGAGGACTGAACGTGAGACTAGGCAACGGAATGAGCATGCGGACCCGTTTGGCGCTCTTCACGGGCATCGCGGTCTGCCTGCTCTGCGGTGTCTTCTCCCTGGTGCTGCTGAACGTGGCCCATCACGCGGCCACGCTCGGCCTCATCGACGAAGTGACGGCAGATGGGGAGGTGACCGCGTACTACGTCGAGCACGGTGACGGCGTGGATCCGCTGCCCGCCATCCCGCCGGCCCTCATCCGCCCCGTCCAGGTGGTCGACTCTCGCGGAAAGGTCGTCGCCGCCAGCAGCGACCTGCGGGGCAAGCCCGCGATGACCCGGCTGGTGCCGGAGCCGCCGCGGCGCACGGCCAGCACGGTGATCTGCGGGACCGTGTTCGCCTCCGACACGTGCGACGTCGTGGTCGCGCAGCGGGTGCATCGCAGCGACGGCGACTGGACCGTCTACACCGCGGCGCCGACGGTGCCGTTCTACGTCCACCCGGGGCTGCTGCCGCTGCTCGTCGTCATGACGGTGCTGCTGACCGGCGGTGCCGCGCTGGGCGCGCGGCACATCGTGGCCCGCTCCCTGGCGCCGGTGGCCCACATCCAACGACGCCTCGACAACATCCGCAACGCCGACATGAGCGTCCGGGTGCCGGTCCCCGAGGCGAAGGACGAGATCCACTACCTGGCCGGCACCGTGAACCACTACCTGAACCGGCTGGAGCGGGCGCTGGAGGAGCAGCGGCGCTTCAGCACCGACGCCTCCCACGAACTGCGCACCCCGCTGGCCGCGATGCGGGTCCAGATCGAGGACGCGCTGATCGCGCCTGAGGACACCGATGTGCCCACGCTGTCGAACGCCGTTCTGTCCAGCGTGGACCGGCTGGAAGCGATCGCCTCCGGCCTGCTGCTTCTCAGCGGGCAGGACCGCGGCACGGGCGAAGAGCTCCAACTGGTGGACCTGGCGGAGATCACGTCGATGGCGCGGAGCAGCCGGCCCTGGACCAAGACCGTCGTCGACCACCTGGCGCCGGGTGTCCTGGTCACCGGCCAGCCGTCGCGGCTGCGCGAACTGGTTACCAGGTTGCTTGACAACGCCGAGCGACACGCCGACAGCACGATCACCTTGGTCGTCCGGCGCGAGTACGAGCTCGGCGTGCAGGACGGCGGGTTCGCCTCGGGCACCGCGGTGCTGGAGGTCGCCGACGACGGAGACGGCATCCCGCCGGACCAGCGTGCGGCCGTCTTCGAACGGTTCGCCCGGCTGGACAGCGCGCGCAGCAGGGACGCCGGCGGGTTCGGGCTCGGGCTGCCGATCGCCCGCCTGATCGCCGAGGGCCACGGTGGCACCCTGACAGCCCAGGACCCCGCTCCCGGAACCCACGGGGCCCGTCTCGTCCTCTACCTCCCGCTCAGCACGCGTCCGTAGGCGCAAACGTGAGGTCAAGGTTCGGTATAAGTGCGAGCTGTATCTTTTATGGCTGTATCGGATTTACGGCATCAAGAATGGCAAGTACTGGGGTTTCTGCCGTAAGTTCTGCGAAATGAGTAATTTCTCCGGCCGCTGGGCAGATCGCCGCACCGGCCGGGTGCCCGTGGGGCCGTTCATCGCCTGGCGCGGCGGACGAGGAGCGCCGCGTCGGTGATACGGGTGCCGGCCAGGGCGACGACGCGCGCGTCCGGGTGGGCGGCTCCGCTCGCGGCCTGGGTCAGGGTCGCCGGCTCCGCCGCGTCCAGGCCGAGCGCCTCGGCGTACAGCCGCAACGACGCGCTCTGCGGCTGCCGCAGCTCGCCTGACTCCCACCGGCGGACGGTCCGGACGCTCAGCCCCACCAGCTCCTCCTGGGTCAGCAGCGCCCGCTCACGCCACGACCGTGACAACGCGCCCAAGGACGGACGGCTCGGCGCTGTCGCGGGCTCCTGGCGGCATGCGTACCTCTTTCCGGTCACCTGCCCCGGATGAGGGTATGCCACACCGCCGGGTCTAGGCCGCCGCCTTCCTGAACGCCTCCAGCGTCAGGGCGATGTCCCGGTCGCTCGTCTGCCAGTTCGACACCGACAGGCGGATGGCCCGGCGCCCCTCGAACGCCGTCCCGCTCATCCACGCCTGCCCGCCTTCCACCACCCGCCGCAGCACCCGTTCGGTCGTGGCGTCGTCCTCGAAGCGGAACAGCACCTGGTTCAGCACCACGTCGTTCAGCACCCGGCAGCCGGGCACGTCCGCCAGCCCCTCGGCGAACGCCCGGGCGTGCGCGCAGCAGCGCTCCACCAGGTCGGCCACGCCCTGGCGCCCCAGCGACCGCAGCGCGGCGTAGACGGCGAACCCGCGGGCCCGCCGCGAGAAGGCCGGCGTCCAGTCCATGGGCTCGCGAGGCCGGCCCGGGCCGCCTTGCACCAGGTAGTCGGCGGTGACGCTCATCGCGGCCCGGTGCGCGTCCGGGTGGGCGCAGTAGGCCAGGCCGGAGTCGTAGGGGACGTTCAGCCACTTGTGGGTGTCGAACGCCCACGAGTCGGCCCGCTCCAGCCCGCCGACCAGGTGGCGCAGGCGCGGGCTGGCCGCCGCCCACAGGCCGAACGCGCCGTCCACGTGCAGCCACGCGCCCGCCCGCGTGGTGAGGCCGGCGACGGCGTCCAGGTCGTCGAAGGCGCCGGTGTTGATCTCGCCGGCCTGCGCGCAGACGATCGCCGGGCCGTCCCCGAGCAGCTCACGCAGTCGGGTCACGTCCATGCGCGTCCGGGAGTCGGACGGCACGACGGTCAGCGACGCCCGCCCGACGCCCAGGAACCGCAGGGCCCGATCCACGCTCACATGCCGCCGCTCACCCACCAGCACCCGTACCGGCGGCGCCCCGGCCAGGCCCAGCTCCTCCACGTCCCAGCCCACCCGCGAGAGCACCTGGTGGCGGGCCGCGGCCAGGCACGTCAGGTGAGCGGTCTGGCAACCGGGCACGAACGCGAACGACGCCTCCCGCGGCAGCCCGAGCAGCTCCGCCAGCCACGCGCCCGCCACCTCCTCGGTCACCGACGCGGCCGGGCCGCACGCGTACAGGGCCGGGCACTGATCCCACACCGAGGTCAGCCAGTCGGCCGCGACCGCCGCCGGCAGCCCGCCGCCGATGACGAACCCGAAATACCGGCCCGACGGGATCGCCACCAGCCCCGGCTCGGCCGCCCGGGCCAGCTCCTCCACGACCTTCACCGCCTCGACGGGCTCCTCGGGCAGCGGCCCGCCGAGCCTGTCACGCAACTCCGCCACCGACGCCGTCTCGCCGACCGGCCGCTCCTCCATCGACCCCAGCCATCCGGTCGCGAGCTCGGCCGTGCGGGCCAGCACCTCGTTCAGTTGTGTGTCCATGCGAGGACCCTAGGCAGCCGGGAAAACACCCGTCTTGTACGGGATTGCTGCCCCCGTAGGGTGGTGTCGTGGCATCCACGTCCCGGATGTGGCGGGCGCACGACCTCGGCGGGCTGGAGCTGTTCAGCGCCAGCCTCACCGAGTTCGCCTTCCACGCGCACGCGCACGAGGAGTACTTCATCGCCCTGACCGAGCACGGCCTGGTCACCCCCACCTACCGCGGCGACCGGCACCTGGTCGGCCCCGGCGAGCTCATCGTGCTCAACCCCGAGGAGGCCCACGCCGGCGGCCCGCCTCCGGAGGTGACCTGGACCTACCGGGCCCTGTACCCGGGGCAGGCGCTCATGCGCGAGATCATGGCGGAGTTCCCCGGACCCGCGATGCCGAGGTTCGGCGGCCGGGCCGTACGCGACGACGAGCTCGCGGCCCTGCTGCGCCGCTACCACCGCCTGTCCGAGCCGTCCGCCTCCACCCCGCTCGAACGCGAGTCGCACCTGGCCCAGGCCCTGGTGCTCCTGGTCTCCCGGCACGCGGCCCCACCACGGGATCCCCGCTCGCCCGGCCGTGAACGCCGGTCCGTCCGCGTCAGCAGGCAATACCTCGACGAACACGCCCAGGAGAACGTCACCCTGCGCGCCTTGGCCGCCCACGCCGGTCTCAGCGCCTTCCACCTGTGCCGGGTCTTCCACGAGAGCGTCGGGATGACGCCGCACGCCTATCAGACCCAGGCACGAGTACGGCACGCCAAGTCGTTGCTCCGCGCGGGCCTGCCCATCCCGCTGGCCGCGACGGAGGCGGGCTTCTACGACCAGGCCCACCTCACCCGCCACTTCAAACGCATCCTCGGTCTGACCCCCGGCCGGTACGTCAAAGACCTGGGCCGGGGGCCGGCCGGCGTCACCGCAGACGGGGCAGGGGGACGCGGGACCAGTCGATGTCCGAGCCGAAGTAGAAGCTCGGGTACGCCGGCTGGTTGTAGCCCGTCTGCTGCCTGGCCACCTCCACCCGGTACTGCGGGTCGTGCATGAGGGTGTAGAGCTTGCGCCCGGTCACCTCGGTGCTGAGGTAGATCCGCAGCGCGCCGCTGTCGGCCGTACGGACCAGCAGCTCCTCCCGCCAGTCGCCGAACACGTCCGCGACCAGCCCGGGGTTGCCCTTCGTCCAGTTGTTGGCCAGCGTGCCCTCGGCGGTCAGCAGCGTGCCGCGCTTCCAGTCGTCGATCGTCGGCGTCTGCAGGACCGTGGTGGCGGTGCCGTTGACGAACTGGGTCGTCATGTCGGCCGCCCAGCGGATGCTCATGTTCGTGCCGGGCGCGGAACGGCCCAGGAAGTCGCCGCGCGCCGACCACAGCCCGGCCTCGATCGCCTGGTTCGGCGGCATCGAGGACCACGTCTCCAGGCCGCGGACCGCCGGGTCGATGTCGCCGACCATGCCGCGGCCGGTGTCGACGCCGCTGTAGCCGCCGTGGATCACCTCGCCGGTGGCCGCGTCGCGCAGCGCCCATCCGTACGGGGCGTACGGGCCGCCCTCGTGCACCGTCCAGATCTCCAGGCCGGGACGATCGGGGTCGAAGTCACCGACGTGCATGGCGTCGCCGTGGCCGAGCCGGACGTTCTGCCCCGGCACGTTGCTCTGCGGCGGCGCCGTCGCGAACGAGGAGTACAGCAGGTCGCCGTCGTCGTCGATGGTCGCCGAGCCGTAGACGATCTCCTGGCGGCCGTCGGCGTCCACGTCGGCCACGCTCATCGAGTGGAAGCCCTGCGTGGTCAGGTCGGCATATTCCGGGTTGCTGCCCGGGACGCCGTGCGGCGCGCCGTTGAACGGGTTGGACATCGGCACGTGGCCGCTGTCGACGTACCAGACCTCCTTCAGCCGCCGGCCGTCCCAGTCGTAGGCCACGAGCGTGGTGCGGGTGTAGTAGCCGCGGGCGAAGATCGCCGAAGGGCGGCGGCCGTCGAGGTAGGCGACCGACGACAGGAACCGGTCCACCCGGTTGCCCGGCTCGATCCTGGCCATCGCGTAGTCGCCCCACAGCAGCCCGTCGTCGCCGCGTCCCGGCTTGTACGAGATCGTCTGCAGCTCCTTGCCCGAGCCGCCGTCGAACACCGTCAGGTATTCGGGACCGGTGATGACGAACCCGGCGAACTCCCGCAGCCGGTTGTTGCCGCTGCGCTTGGGCGCGTAGACGTCGACGAAGTACGTGGCGAGCTCGACGGCGTCCTCATGGGAGAGCGGATAGCTGTGGGCCGGCTCGATGCCGAAGGCCTCCTCCAGGGTCTTGGGCCAGCGCCCGGCGACCACCTCGGGATGCTCCTGCCATTTCGCGAAAGTCTCGACGAGATAGTCGAAATAGTCCGCGGCGCTCTTGCGATAGTCGTCGCGGTGCGAATATCCGGCCTTGACGTCCTGGCGCGGCATGGTGACGTAGTGCTCGGAGACGACCCGGCCGTCCGCCCCGTACCGGATGGCCTTCGTGCCGGGGGCGGTCTTCAGCATCATCTCCGAACGGCCGTCGCCGTCGAAGTCGTAGACCAGGAACTGGGTGTAGTGGGCGCCGGAGCGGATGTTCACGCCCAGGTCGAGCCGCCAGCGCAGGGTGCCGTCGAGCTCGTAGGTGTCGACGTAGGTGTTGCCGGTGTAGCCGCGCTGGGAGACGTCCTTGGAGTTGGAGGGGTCCCATTTGACGACGTACTCGTACTGGCCGTCGCCGTCCACGTCGCCGACGCTCACGTCGTTGGCCGCGTACGTGTACGCCTCCCCGGCCGGGGTGACGCCGTCGGCCGGCTTCTTCAGCGGCAGGTCGTAAAACGATTTAGCCCAAGGCGTGGCCGCGGGGCTGCGGCGGCCCTCCCTGCCCTTGACGATCGGCGCCACGCGGTACTCGGAGCCCGCCGTCGCGCCGCGGTCGAGGTAGTTGGTGCTGTCGGTGACGGTCGCGATGGGGCGGCCGTCCCTGTAGACCTTGAAGTCGGCGCCCGTCATGCCGGTCGCGCCGTGCCCGGTCACCTCGTCGCCGAGCAGGCGCCAGCTCAGGTACACGCCGTCGCCGGTCGTGGCCGCGACCAGCCCGCGGTCGAGGTGCTCGAGCCGGATCCGGCCGTACGGCTCCGCGGCGGCGGGTAACGCCGTCAGCGGCAGGGCGAGGAGCGCGGCCAGGGCGGTGGTGAGGGCGCGGCGGAAGCCGCCGGGGGGTCTCATCTTCTCGGCCTCCGCCGTATTAAATCGATATAAACACGGGGAGGCTATGGGCACTCTGTCAGGTCTGTCAAGGGCGGGGTTTCCTGGGAATCCGCGGCGTGAATCGCCTTTCGCGTGATTGACGGGCGACGCATATGGGCGGGAGGCCGGCCCGACCGGTTCCTGCGGGAAGCCGCCGCCCTCCTGGCGCTTTAACTGATCCTCAACAGTTCCTCAACCACGGCCCCGTACGGTGCGGGCATGGCCAACATCGGTATCGTCGAAATAGTCAGCCAGCTCATCTACCTGGCGGTGCTCTGGGTCGTCATCTACACCGCCGTACGGACGGCCAACCGCCACAGCAAATGACGCCCCGGCCCGGCGCCGGCGGCGCCCGGCCGGGAGTCAGAACAGCGAAACGGCGTTCAGCAGAATTTCGCCTTCCGCACGTCTGACCACAGGTAGGTTTTCGTATAGAAGTTCTTCGTCTTGCCCTTGCCCACATATTCGCAGGGCGGGTCCACCGCGTTGGAGACGTCGACCGTGACCTCTCGGCCGTAGCTGCAGTTGAGCACCTTCGCCCAGATCAGGCCGTAAGGCGTCTCGCCATGATCGACGATGTGCACGCCGTTGCTGCCGTAACAGGGGGCGCAACACGGGTCCGCGGAAGCCGGGGGCGCGATTACCGCCGCTCCTCCCAGAACGAGCGATCCGCCGATCAGTACACTCGCGGCACGTTTCTTCAGTGACATTTGGATCCTTCCGTTTGAGCACAAGCTCTCAGCCCGCTCTGAAATGGCGCTTAAACGGCGTTGAAACAGCAGGTCGGTACGGACATGAGCGATCGCTCATGGCGTGCGCGTGGTCCGGCATTGGCGTTCATGGCCGGGCCCCCGCATAGTGGGGGCCCATGGACAGATCCCTGCGCGTCGCGGTCATCGGCGACCGCGACCCCGCGTTTCCCCCGCACGTGGCCACCGACGACGCGCTGCGCCACGCCGCCGCGTACCTCGGCATCGGGGTGGACGTGCGCTGGCTGGCCACCGAACCGCTCGAATCCGACCTGGCCGAGGTCAAGGCCGCCGACGTGTTGTGGTGCGCGCCCGGCAGCCCGTACCGGAGCCTGCGCGGCGCGCTCGCCGCGCTGAAGCACGGCCGCGAGCACGGCGTGCCCACCCTGGGGACGTGCGGCGGCTGCCAGCACATGATCATCGAGTACGCCCGCCACGTGCTCGGCTACGCGGACGCGCAGCACGCCGAGTACGACCCGTACGCCTCCACCCTGTTCGTGTCGGAGCTGACCTGCTCCCTGGCGGGCAGGACCATGCCCGTCACCCTGGTCCCCGGCTCCCGGGTGGCCGCGCTGTACGGGCGGGCCGAGGTCGAGGAGCAGTACTACTGCAACTTCGGCCTCGACCCTCGCCGGCAGGGGACCCTGCACGACGGCGGCTTCGCGGTCACCGGCGTGGACGGCGACGGCGAGGCCCGGGTGCTGGAGATCCCCGGCCACCCCTACTACGTGGCGACGCTGTTCGTGCCGCAGGCCCGCTCGCGCCCCGGCGCCCCGCACCCCCTGGTCGTGGGCCTGCTGCGGGCGGCGCTGTGACGTTCACCCAGTTGCGGATCCTGCAGGCGGTCGCCCGGACCGGCAACATGACCCGGGCCGCCGAGGAACTGGCCACCACCCAGTCCGCGGTCAGCCACGCGCTGCGCGCCCTGGAGAGCGAGCTCGGGGTCGCGCTGCTGGTGCGGGGCAACCACGGGGTGAGCCTGACGGCGGCCGGGCGGGCCGTGTGCCGCCGCGCCACGCTCATCCTCACCCAGGTGGAAGCGCTGGAGCAGGAGGTGGCCGCGGCCCGGAGGCACGATCGCGGCACCCTGCGCGTCGGGGTCATCCCCAGCGCGAACGTCCGGCTGCTGCCGCCGATCCTGCGGCGGTTCGGGGAGGCCTGTCCGCAGGTGCGGCTGACGGTGATGGAGGGCTCGGACGACGAGGTGCTGGAGTGGCTCGAAACGGGGGCGGCGGACCTCGCGACCGTGTCGGCCGGGGCCGCCGCGATCCCCGCCGGTTCGGTGGCGCGGCCGTTCGCCGCCGACCGCCTGCTGGCCGTCCTGCCCAGCGGCCACGAGCTGGGAGTCCGCGACTCGGTGCCGGTGGCCGAGCTGTCCCGGCACCCGTTCATCATGTCCACGGGCGGCTGCGAGCCGCTGATCACGGCGCTCGCGCGGGCGGCGGGGGCGAGCCTGAAGTGCCACTACCGCGTACGCGACACCAACAGCATCCTGGCCATGGTCGCCGAAGGGCTCGGGGTGAGCATCGTCCCCGAGCTGTCGCTGCCCGCCCACCGCCCGGGCGTGCACGCGATCCCGCTGGACCCGGCCGCCGAGCGCACCATCCTCCTCGCCCTGCCCGCCGACCCCCTCCCCACGGCCACCGCCTTCGCCGAACTGGCCGTCGCCCTCACACCCCGTCCCGGCCTCGTCGGCTGAGCGGGAGGCCCGCTGTCACGGGAACAGCTCGGGCAGGTCGCGACGGGCCGCGGGGCGCAGGGCCGCGGCGTGGGCGGCGTCGACGGAGCGGTAGGGCCAGCGCACCCGGGTGCCGATGTCGGCCCACCCTCCGACGTGCGCCAGGAACTTGTCCAGCGCGGGATTGGCATATCCCTGCCTGGCCAGCGGCTCCACGTGCGCCGCGAAGAATCCGGCGATGCGCCGTTCGACGTCGAGCGCCGCCTCGGGGTCGTCCCTGATGAGCCGCTGCCAGGCCATCGCGCCCCGGGGGCTGAACGCCGCGATGTTGGAGTACGACCCCTTCGCCCCCTGCCGCACCCCGCCGGCGTAGTGATGGCCGGCCACGAACACCGCGAGCTCCGACTCCCCGACCGCCTCCCACGAGGCCACCTTCACCCCGATCAACGCCGGCACCCCGGCGGCGAGCGCGGCGAAGTCGCCGGGCCCGAGGCGGGTCTTGGCGTGCGGCGGGTTGTACAGCACGAGCGGGACCGGATCGGCCGCCTTGGCGACCCGTTCGACGAACCGCAGCACCTCCTCGCGCGACATCGGCACCCAGTCGGGCAGGGTCACCTGGATGGCCGCCGGTTCGAGCCCGCGAGCCAGCCCGACCCGGCGCAGCGTCGTGGCAGCGCTCATGTGACTCGCGCCGATCTGGTACGGCAGGCCGCCGCTGCGCCCCGCGAGCACCTCGTTGACCCGCGCGTATTCCTCGTCGGTGAGCTCGTGGAACTCACCGGCCGTGCCGTGGGCGTAGACGCCGTCGAGGCCGGCCCCGGCCAGCACGTCGATCTCGTCGGCGAGGCGGGCGAAGTCGATCGAGTCGTCTTCTCGCAACGGCAGCAGGACGGTGCCCCACGTGCCGCGGAGCGTATTTCGCCGGAGGGTGGACGGCATCCCAGGAGTCTACCCAGACCTCAGTCGTCGATCCGCACCCCGTGGCCGTCGTGGTCGGACAGGAACGCCGCCAGCTCCCGCCCCTGCTCGGCGACCTCGTCGCGGTCTGCCCGGGACAGGCGGCCCAGCGGGGTGACGACCACCGTGCCGGCCTCGACGGTCCAGGTCGCGGACACCCGGCCGTCGACCAGGACCACGCGGGCGCCGGCGACCGACAAGCCCCGGTGGGCGTCGTCGATGATCCGGCCGCGGTCGTGGTAGCCGAGGATCGCGTTGTCGAAGGCGGGCAGGAACCGGACCGGCGCGGGCGTGTCGGCGTGGGGGCGCGGCGCGTCGGGCAGGTCCAGCAGCTCCCGGCCGCGCTCGTCGCGGAAGGAGACGAGCTCGTGGCGTACGGCGGCCACCGCGCCAGGGAGCCCGGCCAGGCCGCACCAGGCGCGCAGGTCAGCCGAGGCCGCCGGGCCGTAGGCGGCCAGGTAGCGCCGCACCAGCGCCTCGCCGACCGGGTCGGAGCCGTTCGCGGCGGGCGGGTCGATCTCGCGCCCGAGCCAGGAGGACAGCAGCGCGTTGCGTACGCCCGCCTTCGTCCGCCACAACCCGCGCGGCGGCAGCTGCACCATCGGGATGAGGGCGGCGACCAGCGTCTCGCCCAGCACGCGCGGCCCCGTCGCCGGCCAGCGGCCGGCGACCGCCCGCCCGAGCTCGGACATCGTGCGCGGCTCCCCGTCGGCCATCAGCGCCCGGCCCGCCGCCAGCAGCTCGTCGAGGTCCACCCCGTCGAGCTCGCGGCGGTAGACCCCGAGCACCCGCTGTCGCAGCATGGCCTCGTGGCGGGCGCGCCAGGCCAGCGCGTCCTCCGCGGTGAGGAGGTGGACGGTACGGCGCATGAGAATGGTCCGCACCAGGCGCCGCTTGGTCAGCAGGTCCGAGAGCGCCGCCGGGTCGAACGCGCGCAGCCGCGACCAGAGCCCCACGAACGGCTCCTGCGGCTCCTGCGCCTGCAGGCCGCACAGGTGCGCGACGGCGTCCCGCACCGGCATGCCGGCGCGATCGAGCAGCAACTGCCGCGCCAGCGTCGCGCGGTTGAGTGTCCGGGTGTCGAGTACGGTCATCGGTTCAGGCCGTACGGACATGATGTGCTCCTTCGCCGGTCGTCCGCTTCGCTCGCGGACCACTCTGCCAGGAGAAGCGGTCAGGATGTGGCCGCTTCTCCGAGCACTACCGGGGTCAGGGCTTCCAGTCGAGGGGGCCGTCGTTGAACAGTCCTTCGACCTTCCTGTAAGGCCATTCGAGGATCGCCGCCCCCAGACCGTTCTGGTACGTGTACTCGCTCCCGCGTTCGTAGCTGCCCGAGCCGTAGTTGCGGTAGGGGTCGTCGTTGTCCTCGAGGTACCTCTCGCGAGCCGCCTCCTCGTGGCCGAGCTGGCTGCCCATGCGGTACGCCGCCTCGTTGGCCGCCCGTTCCTCCTTCTCGCGGGCGTTGTTCCAGGCGTCGTAGTTGTCCCCCTCCGGTTGCGTGTCCCACCTGTCCTTGGCGATCGTGACCTGGCGGACGAACTCTCCCGCGAGGGCCTCGGGGCTGGCAGTTTCTGATCCGCCGATGCGGATGACGTTGAGCTGCGGGTTGTAGGCGGACCACGCCATGTTGCGGTCGCTCTGATACAGGGTGGTGATGCCGTGTTCCCTGGCGTAGGCGAGCGCCGCCCGGCCCTCGGGGGTCTGCTCCAGCACGCGCTCGGCGTCCCGGCGTGCTTGCGGGTTGTCGTCGAAGGGATCGAGGGCGAGCGCGCCGGCCGTCACGAAGAGCGTCTGCAGCGCCGTGCCGCTCGCGATCAGCAGCGTGCCCGGCCTGGCCAGCAGGAAGTCCAGCAGCGAGTTCAGCAGGGCCTTCGCGGCCCGGATGGGGTGGACCGCGCTGGTGGCGATGTTCTTCTTCACCTGGCCCCGCGCGGCCGCGAGCTCCTTGCGCGTCGCCATCACGCGCAGCCTGCCGAGCAGCGCGCCCAGCCCCGGGTTCAGCGTGAAGGCGCGGATGAGGTTGAGCAGCAAGACGATGAGGGCGATGACGACGAGCCACTTCCAGATGGTCTTGAGCACCACGTGGACGGTCGTCGCGGCGCCCGCTATCAGGCTGGCCAGGGCCCCGTCGTTCATCCGTGGCTCTTCGAAGGTGTAGGAGTCCTCGAAGACGTCGACGTCGGAGCCGACGTTGCCGGCCGCCCGGACGCCGGCGACGGCCGACCCGGCCTGCGACTGGGTGCCCTGGTTGGCGGCGGCGAGATCCATCAGCCCGCCGGCCCCGTCGAGGCGGGTCATCTCGTCGCGGGGCCAGGGGGCCTCGTCCGCGACCAGGCTGTGCACCCACTGGAGCGAGGGGGGCAGTTCCCAGGTCATAGCTTCTCCACGGCGGTGCTCAGGTGGCGGGCGGACTGCACGTTGGCGTGCTCGGCTTTCACGTAGTTCCGCTCGGACAGGCCGACCTTGTCCGCGCGTTCGCGCAGGAGTCTGGCCGTGGCGGCGTAGGCGTCCCGCGCCAGTCCGGGCAGCTCGGCGAACTCGGCGTCGAACTGTTCGCTGAGGTCATCGGGGTCGCCGGTGCTCCCCGCGTTGCGGGCCCGGCCGAGAGAGCCGTGGAGTGCGCGTTCGAGGCCGTCGGCGGCCTCCGACAGCCGGTCGGCCGAGGCCAGCCGGGTGCCGTAGACGACCTGGGTCTCCCTGTTGGTGTCGCTCATCTTCGAACTTTCACCTCGGTGTGCCTGACGTCTCCGAGCTCACGACCTGGGCTGCATCAGCCGATCAAGCCGCGCGGTCAGCTCGTTCGCGACGACGAGGATCTCGTCCATCCGGGCGTGGGCGTCGGACTTGACGTCCTGAAGCAGGGCGGTCAGCTCGGGGGTCTCCTGGTGCAGCGCCTCGGGGATGGCCTGCGTGGCCCGCTCCTGCGCGGCGTCGCGCGCCCGCCCGAACGCGTCCCTGATCGCGGCCGCCAGTTCGCGCGAGGAAAGGCGCATCGCCCTCGGATCGATCTCCAGCCCGACCAGGTCGCTCGTGCCGTCGACCGCCACCTCGACCAGGCCGTTCGCCGCTACCGCCGTCTCCCGCAGGGCGGCGAACTGGTCGAGGAAATCGGGCTGATCCGGGGCTGCCATGCGCATCTCTCCCAATTTTTGACGCTATTTCCGGTCATTTACGGCCAGGGATGATCCAAGCAGAAGCCGCAGAAGGGTCCTGTGGATGATCAAGAAGATTCACGGGCAGTTCACCGTCCGTTTTATCGCGGCTACCCTCCGCGTCGGCGGCGTCCCCTGCCCGGCGGAAGGATCAGGGAGCCGGAAACCTCGGGGAAACCGCGTCATCCTTGACGGAGAACGCCTCGCTCGCGCTCGGGCTCCTGGCCGACCGCAACGCCGACGCGCTGCGGCACCTGGCCCGCGGGCTGCGGGTGGCCCGCGACCACGGGCGCAACCACATGGTGCCGCTGCTGTGGCTGAGCGGCCCGGAAGCGGCGATGCCGCTGATCGAGCCGGCGCGGCGCGGGCAGGCCAAGGAGCTGTTCCTGTCGTGCGGCGCGCCGTGGCTGGCGGCCCAGGTGGGCGTCGAGCAGCGCCGGATGGCGGCCCACCGGCCCGGCGCCGGGGGCTCGTTGTCGGAGCGGGAGCGCGAGATCGCGGAGCTGGTCGCGTACGGCCTGACGAACCGGGAGATCGGCGAGCGCCTGTTCCTCAGCCCCAGGACGGTGGAGACGCACCTGGCCAGCGTGTTCAGGAAGCTCGGGGTGAAGACCCGGGCCGCCTTGGTGCACCGGCTCACCGGGTGACCGGCCGCGGTCACGCCGATCTTCCGGTGTGACCGCGGCAGGGGTCATGCCGAACCCGCTGGCCCCGGGTCAGCCGGCGAGCGGCGTCAGGGCGATCTTGTCCACGATGGGGGCGTACTTCGATCGGAGCAGGATGTCGGGGAAGGTGTCGGAGATGTAGGTGTCGCCGTCGAAGTCCGGCAGCTCCCGCGAGGCGAAGGCGACGGTGTTGGCTCCCTTCCTGAGCTGGACCGGGACGGTCAGCTCCCAGAAGTTGCCGGCGTGGAAGGAGTGGGGGAACCAGGCTCGGTGGGGCCGGGCGCCGTTGACGGAGATGTCGGCGTGGCGGGCCAGCGGGTCGGGGTTGTAGTGGGAGGCGGGGGACTGCTCAGGGTTGGAGTAGCGGAGGGTCATGGCGTAGGCGCCGTCCTCGGGCGCGGTGACGTCGAAGGTGAGGGTGCCGGCGTTGCCGGGGGCGCCGCCGATGTCGGTGACGGCCTTGCCGCCGCCGGCCAGCGGGTAGGCGGCGACCTTGGCGGTGCCGGTGAGGCGGGCGGCTTCGGCCTCGTACCAGGTGGGTTCGAGGGTGCCGGAGGTGTCGGCGACGCGGAGGCGGTCGAGGCGGAGCGTGCCGGACCGGCCGGTGACGGTGATCTTGTTGATGCCGCCGGACAGGAAGACCTTGCGCGTCGCGGAGGCGCTGACGCCGGTCAGGCGCCGGCCGTCGACGTCGAGCCAGGCCCGGCCGCCGCCGAGGGTGTCGATGGCGAGGGTGGATTCGCCGTCGTCGGGGGAGTAGACCCAGAAGGTCGCGGTCTGGTCCTTTCCGATGGCGGCGTGGCCAGAGACCTTCTTGCCCGTGTAGTCGGTGCGCGCGCCCTTGAGGGTGGCGTACTCGGCCTCGTAGATCGTCTCGGCCGCCGCGGGGTTGGCGAGGGAGAGGTCGATCTTGTCGACGAGGGCGTCGCCCTTGGTGGCGCGGGTGCCGTCGAGGCCGCGCGCGGCCAGGGTCAGCACGTGGTCGCCCTTGGTCAGCGCGACCTTCGTGTCGGCGTGGTCCCAGACCACCCACTTGTACCCCAGGGGCAGGTGCAGCTCCTGCTCGGCGCCGCCGTCCACGCGGAGGAAGACGTTGGTGGGACCCTGCTCGCGTACGGCGTCGAAGGTGTTGAGGGAGTTGGCGAAGACCGACAGGTCGTAGGTTCCGTCCTGCGGCACCGAGACCTTGAAGTCGAGCGCCAGGTCGGAGCCGGTGCGCAGGCCGCCGATGTCGTAACCGCCCGAGGTGTAGAACTTGGCGACGTTCGAGGGTGAGCCTTCCGGGCCGTTGCGGTAGTAGGGGGCGCCGGTGTGGGCGGCGTTCTCGGCCTCGTACGTGGCCTGCCACAGCTTGGTCGCCCGCGCGGGCGAGGTGCCGCCGCCTCCCGGGGTGAGGATGATCTGGTACGCCGACGCCTCCTTGAGCTGCGGCAGCGCGTCGCCGAAGGCGAAGGTCACGGAGCCGTCCCGCACCGGCCGGTCGAGCTCGGCGAGGACCTGCGGCTGGGCGGAGTCGCCGAGCTGGCCGGTCCACGGGATCTCCTGGACCAGCGCGTGCACCGTACGGCCGAACAGGGCGGCGTCCACGTCGTCGAACCGGACGTCGACCTTGCCGGGCGCGCCGCCGAACAGCACGCGGGCCTGCGCCTTGGCCTTGTCGAGGGTGGCGACGCCCTGCAGGGTGTAGCTGACGTCGGGGCGCGGCGGGGTGACCTTGACCGTGTCGCCGCTCATGCCGCCGTAGGCGTTGAGCAGCCACCACTGGCCGTTGCCCCGGTTGGCCTGGACCGCGGAGTCGGACAGGTTGCCGTCGATGTTCCAGTACGCGATGTCGGCGTCGACCTTCGACTCCTCGATGGCCGAGGCCCACTGGATCATCTGGCCGGGCACGGAGGTGTGGTAGTTGTAGGCGTACTCGTTGAGGTTGATCGGCAGCCGCCGGTCGCCGAGGATGGCCCGCTCCCACTCACGATACTTCGCCACGTTGGTGCGGATGCGCGCGGGATCGCCGAGCTCGTGCCAGGTGACGACGTCGGGGACGGTCTTCGCCGCGGCCGTGTGCCGCAGGAAGCCCTCCACCTGGGAATACAGCACGCTCGTGTTGGGCCCGGCGATGCGGGCGCGCGGCATCCTGCCCTTGATCAGGGCGTGGACCTCGTCCCACGCCTTGAAGTAGTACTGCGGGTCGGCGAGCCAGCTGATCCGGTTGTAGCTCCACTCGCCGGTGCCGAACATGTTGCCTTCGGGCTCGTTGAACGGCACGAAGACGATGTTGTCCTGATATTTCGGGTCGAGCTTCAGGACCTGGTCGACCTGCTTGGCGATCTTGGCCTTGAAGTCGTCCAGCCTGGCCTCGGGGGTGTCGCCGGGCCACTGGTAGGGGAAGCCGCGGTAGATGTCGGTCATGTAGATGTACACGTCGCCGTCCGTGGCGTCGGCCAGGGGCTTGACGACTTCGAGGGCGTCGGCGCCCGGGTGCTGGGGGCCGTCCTGCGCCTTGGTGGACACCGTTCGCAGATTGATGCCTTCGAGGAGGTTGCCGGTCGGGACGCCCTCGCCGTACACGCCGTACAACGTGCCGGAGGCGCCGCCGTGGAAGGGGCCGGTCTCGGAGCCGAGGTCGACGGCCAGCTCGTTCGCGGTGACGCGGACGGTGGCCTGGACCGGGGTGCCGTGCGCGGTGCCCTGGACGGTGAACCGGCCGATCCTGGCGTACCGGTCCGGATCGACGGCGTCCCAGGTGATCGGGACGCTGCGGCGGATGCCGTCGGAGAACTGCGCGTCGGCGGTCTTCGGCAGGTCCGGGGCGACCTCCCTGAACGTGGTCACCTCGAAGGAGGTCCGCTCGACCTTCGTCAGGGTGGCCAGGTGGTCCCCGGCCAGGCCGGCGACCTGCTCGGCGGTCATGGCGGCGTCGTACACGCGGAAGTCGTCCAGGGCGCCGGCCAGGAACGGGTGCCCGCTCCAGAAGGGCTTGCCGAGGAAGCCGGAGGTGGTGTTGCCGTCGGCGTGCATGACCGCGGCCAGGTCGATCTGGGCGGCGGCGCTGCCGACGGCGGCGCCGTTGACGTAGTAGGTGATGGTTCTTCCGTCGACGGTGGTGACGAGGTTGACCCACTGGCCGGTCGGCAGCTTCTGCGCGCCGGGCACGCCCACCTCGCCGGTGCCGTTGACCGGCTTGATGGACGAGCGGGTGGTCGCGTCGCCGGCGTAGGAGGGGGTGACGAAGGTGGCGGTGGCGGCGTCCCTGCCGAGGTTGTAGACCCACTGGAAGTCGGGGCCACCCGCCCACTTCAGCCAGGTCGAGATGGTCATGGCGCGGCGGTCGCGGAACAGGCCGTTCGGGATGGTCACGTACGGGGCGGTGGCCGAGCCGGCCGCGCCGCCGGGCAGGGACAGCGCCTGCGTGCCGTCGGCGCCGGGGACGGCGGTCGCCGAGCCGGGGTTGGCCAGGGTGCCGTCGAGGTGGGAGGAGGTGCGGTCGGCGACGGCGCCGCCGGACAGATCCCCTTCGAAGTCGTAGTGCAGGATCAGGTTCGGGGCCGCCGCGCCGAGCGCGGGTAGGGCGTTCAGCGGGATCGCGGTCAGCGCGAGCGTGGCGATGAGGACGGCGTGCGACACGAGTCCGCGTGCCCGCCGGGACAGGGGTTCAGCCATGCGCCTTTCCCGTTCGGGGAGTGCTTGAGGGATGGGTCGAATCGATTCGACGCGACCATAAGCGTCTCCCGGCGTGGCGGTCAAGGCCCGCAGAGGGCGCCCGGCTCGGGCGCCCCGGCGGATCGGCCGCGCGGCCGGCTCGGGTGCCCGGGGGATCAGCCGCGCGGCCGGGCGGGCCCGGTGGTGCTGCGGAGCGAGATGGGCGGGGCCAGCAGGAGGTGGCGCTGCGGGGTGCCGGGGTCGGCGATGCGCTGGATGAGCAGCTCGACGGCGCGGGCGCCCATCTCGTCGGCGGGGACGTCGGCGGCGGTGAGCGGCGGGTGCAGGTTCTCGGCCCAGTGCTGGGCCGCGACGCCGGCGATGGAGAAGTCGCCGGGCACGCTCAACCCCGCCTCGGCCAGCCCCCGGTAGACGCCGGCGACGGCGGCCTCGTTGATGGTGGCGATGGCGGTCAGCCCCGGGTGCTCGGCGAGGAGCTGCTGGAGGCAGGACTGCCCGGCCTGGGCGTCGTCGGCGCAGCAGACCCGCACGCCGTGCAGGCCGCGTTCGGTGATGGCGCGGTCGAAGCCGGCCTGCGCCCGGTGGCCCGGGCCGTAGCCGGCCGCGACCAGCTCGGCGTTGCGGTTGACCAGCGCCAGGTGCCGGTGGCCGAGATCGGCCAGGTGGTGGACGCACTTGGCGATCAGCGTCTCGTAGTCGATGTCCACCCAGGACATGCCCTCCGGGTGCCGGGTGCGGCCGATGCCGACGAACGGCAGGCCGGCCGCCAGCAGCCGGTCGACCCGGTCGTCCGCCAGCCGGATCTCCATGAGGACGACGCCGTCCACGCGCCGCCCGGTGACGACGCGCTCGAAGGAGCGGTCGTGCTCGCCGCCGGAGGGCGACAGCAGGACGTCCAGGTCGGCGCGCGCGGCGGCGTCGACCACGCTGGCCACGAAGCCGAGCTGCATGTCGGTCAGGCGCTGGCTGGCCGGGGGGATGACCAGGCCGATCGTGCGGGTGCGGCCCTCCTTCAGCGCCCTGGCGGAGGCGTTGGGCCGGTAGCCCAGCTCGTCGATGACCGCCTGGATGCGGCGCTTGGTCCCCTCCGACACCGGGCGCTTGCCGGTGAGCGCGTACGAGACGGTGCTGCGCGACACGCCCGCCCGCTTGGCGATCTCTCCGATGTTCACCCGTGCTCCTCGTCCGATCCGCCGGTCGGCGACCATCGTAGGTCGAATCGGTTCATGACGTGGCACGTCGCGGGATTCCGCGCCGATGCCGTTCGACATCGCCCATTGACGCCTGCGGCGGAGCGGGCCTATCTTCGGTCGAACCGATTCGGCGAATCGATTCGACTTCGTTCCGAAACCGCCTCGTAACGCCTGTCAGCGGAGGTCAGCTCGATGAGATCAGCGGCAAGGAGCCGGCGTGCGGCCGGCGCGAGTCTGGCGGCCCTGGCCGCCGTGGGCGGGCTGGTCGCCTGCTCGCCGTCACCGTCCGGCGGCGCCCCGGCGACCGCCACCGGAGGCGGGACGCACACGATCTGGGACCCCTACCCGCAGTACGACAAGAGCTCGGAGTGGGTGAAGCTGCTGGACAAATGCGGCACCGACGCCGGGGTCAAGGTCGAGCGCACCGGCTACGACACCAGCGACCTGACCAACAAGGCGCTGCTGGCCGCCCAGCAGGGCAACTCGCCTGACGTGCTAATCGTGGACAACCCGGTGGTCTCGACGCTGGCCGAGGCCGGGGTGCTGACGGCGACCGAGGAGAACAAGCTCGACGTCTCCGCGATCGCGCCGAACCTGCTGGCCGCGGGCCAGAGCGGCGGCAAGACCTACGGCGTTCCGATCGGCGCCAACACCCTGGCGCTGTACTACAACAAGGACGTCCTGAAGAAGGCCGGGGTGGACGTCGCCTCGGTGAAGGACTGGGCGTCGCTGACCGCGGCGCTGGAGAAGGTGAAGGCGTCCGGCAAGAAGGGCATCACGTTCTCGGCCATCGGCACCGAGGAGGGCAGCTTCCAGTTCCTGCCCTGGTTCTGGGGCTCCGGCGCGAATCTCACCAAGCTCGACTCGCCCGAGGGCGTGTCCGCGGTCGCGCTGTGGACGGACTGGCTGAAGAAGGGGTACGCCCCCAACTCCGTCATCAACAACACCCAGACCACGAGCTGGCAGGAGTTCGCCGGCGGCGACTACGCCTTCGCCGAGAACGGCACCTGGCAACTGGCCAACGCCGGGAAAACCGGCTTCGACTACGGCATCATCCCCATTCCGGGCAAGGCCGGCGGCACCGCGCCCGCTCCGACCGGCGGCGAGTTCGTCAGCGTCCCCGTGCAGGCCGACACCGACCGCTACGCCACCTCGCAGAAGCTGGTGACCTGCCTGACCAGCACCGGCAACTCGCTCACCACGACGACCACGCTGTCCTACATCGCCCCCACGGAGGCGGTGCAGGACAGGCAGGTGGCGGCCGACCCCGGGCTGAAGGTGTGGGTGGACGCGGTCAAGGCCGCCAAGGGCCGCACCAGCGACGACCTGGGCACCAAGTACCCGAAGATCTCCGAGCCGATGTGGGGCGCGGTGCAGGCGGCGCTGAGCGGCTCGAAGTCGCCGCAGGAGGCCATGACGGCGGCGCAGTCCGCCGCGGCCCAGTAGCGGCATGGGCGACATCACGCAAACGGAGGTGCGGCCCGCCCCGGCACCGAGCCGGGCGAGCCGCACCCGATCCGGGCAGTGGGCGGCGTGGGCGTTCCTCGCCCCGGTCGTGCTGTACCTGCTGGTCTTCTACGCCTATCCGCTCTATCGCAACGTCGAACTGAGCCTGCGCAATTACACGGTGCGCTCGTTCGTGCAGGGGGACGCGCCGTTCGCCGGGTTCGGCAACTACGCCAAGGTCTTCGGCGACGCGACGTTCGCGCCCGCGCTGTGGCACACGGTGGTGTTCACGCTGGTGTCGCTGGTCTTCCAGTTCGGCATCGGGCTCGCGCTGGCGTTGTTCTTCGTCCGGCACTTCCGGCTGTCGGCCACGTTGCGGGCGCTGTTCCTGGTGCCCTGGCTGCTGCCGCTCATCGTGTCGGCCTCGACCTGGTCGTGGATGCTCAACAGCGACTCAGGCGTGGTCAACGCCGTGCTGGCCTGGTCCGGGATCGGGCCGGTGAACTGGCTGACCTCGCCGGACTGGTCGCTGTGGTCGGTCATCATCGCCAACGTCTGGATCGGCATCCCGTTCAACCTCGTCGTCCTCTACAGCGGCCTGCAGGCGATCCCGCCGGCCGTCTACGAGGCCGCCGCGCTGGACGGCGCCAACGGCTGGCAGCGGTTCTGGAAGGTGACCTTCCCGCTGCTGCGGCCGGTGTCGGCGATCACCGTCCTGCTCGGCCTGGTCTACACGCTGAAGGTGTTCGACATCATCTGGATCATGACCAAGGGCGGGCCGAGCGGGGCCTCGACCACGTTCGCCACCTGGTCCTACCGGCTCGGCTTCGGCAACCTGGTGCCCGCCTTCGGGCCCGGCGCGGCCGTGGGGAACCTGCTGATCGTGACGGCGCTCGCCTTCGGGCTCGTCTACATCCGCGTGCAGCGCAGGCAGGCACTGGCATGAGGCACTGGAAGAGCGCGGTCGGGCTGGTGCTGACCGGCGTGATGCTGTTCCCGGTCTACTGGATGATCAACGTGTCGTTCACCCGGGACACCGACATGCGCAAGAGCCCGCCGAACTGGTTCCCGGCCGACGGCACCCTCGACGGCTACCGGGCGGTGCTGGACCAGCAGCTGCCCTATCTGGGGGTGAGCCTGGTCGTCGGGCTCGGCACGGTGGCACTGACCCTGCTGCTCGCGGCGCCGGCGGCGTACTCGCTGGCCAAGCTGCGCCCGCGCGGCGGCGGGGCGCTGAGCTTCGTGCTGCTGATCGCGCAGATGATCCCCGGGATCATCATGGCGATGGGCTTCTACGCGATCTTCCTGTCCACCGGCGTGCTCAACACCGTTCCCGGGCTGATCGTGGCCGACTCCACGCTCGCCGTGCCGTTCGCGGTGCTGATCCTGACCACGTTCATGTCCGGCATCCCCGAGGAGCTGCTGCAGGCCGCCCGCACCGACGGCGCCGGCGTGGTGCGTACGTTCTGGTCCGTCGTGCTGCCCGTCAGCCGCAACTCGATCATCACGGTGTCGCTGTTCGCGTTCCTGTGGGCGTGGTCGGACTTCATCTTCGCCTCCACCCTCGACCAGGGCGGCGACCACCAGCCGATCACCCTCGGCATCTACCACTACATCGGCAACAACAACCAGGAGTGGAACGCCATCATGGCCACCGCCGTGATCGCCTCCGTCCCGGCGACCATCCTGCTCGTCGTCGCACAGCGCTACGTCGCCGCCGGCGTCACCGCGGGCGCCGTCAAAGATTGAGAAGGGACCTTCGCTTCATGACCGTCGCCGCTTCGGGCCCGGTGTTCTCCCTGCGGGAAATCCCGTTCAGCCACCGCGGATCGTGGTTCGGGTTCTCGCCCGTGGTGGCCGAGAAGACCTACGCCCAGGACGTGCACCTGGTCTCCCACCAGACCGGCATGCACCCGATCCTGAAGCTGGTCCCCGCGACCGCCGCCGCGATCACGGCCACCCCGCACCAGCTCACCTGGAGCGGCGTCGGCGGCCGGATCGACCTCGCCTACGAGAGCGCCGACACCGTACGCGTGCGCGGCCGCGGCCTCGGGCTCCGCCTGCTGGCCGCCGACCCGGTCCTGACGCCGTTCAGCGGCCCGTACTTCTACCAGGACCCCGTCGACGGCTCCTACGTCCTCACCGTCTACCAGACCGGCCGCCGCTACCGGATCACCCTCCTGACCGGGCAGGCCGAGCACGTCGGCGCGCAGGCGCTCGGCACCGCCGAGCGGGGCGTCGGCCTGAGCGGCGAGTGGGAGATCGCCATCGAGGAGTACGAGACCGCCCGCGCCCCCTACGCCGCCACGGACCCCTTCGACCAGGTGGTCAAGGCGGCGCGGGCCGAGTTCGACGCGTTCACCGAGGCGGTCGCGCCCTGGCGCGGCGACCGCACGCCCGCCGCCGAACTGGCCTGCTACGTGCTGTGGTCGGCCACCGTGCGCCCCGCCGGGTTCGTCACCCGTCCCGCCGTGCTCATGTCCAAGCACTGGATGGACAAGGTGTGGAGCTGGGACCACTGCTTCAACGCCCTCGCCCTCGCCGAGGGGCTGCCCGGCCTGGCCTGGGACCAGTTCCGGCTGCCGTTCGACCACCAGGACGCCGCCGGCGCGCTGCCCGACTCCGTCACGCACTCCGAGATCCTCTACAACTTCGTCAAACCCCCCATCCACGGCTGGGCCCTGCGCCACCTCCCTCCGGCCGCGGACGTCTACCCGCTGCTGGAACGCTGGACCACCTTCTGGCTGGAGGCCCGCCGCGCCCCCGGCCGCGAGCTGCCGCACTACCAGCACGGCAACGACAGCGGCTGGGACAACGCCACCACCTTCGACCCCGAGCGCGTCGTCGAGACCGCCGACCTGGCCGCGTTCCTCGTGCTGCAGCTGCGCGAGCTGGCCCGCCTGGCCCCCGACCCGGGCGCGTCCGCCCGGTGGAACGCGCGGGCCGACCGGATGCGCGACGCCCTCCTCGCCGAGCTGTGGGACGGTGAACGGTTCGTCGCCCGCGGCGTGCTCTCGGGACGTACCTGGTCCAGCTCCAGCCTGCTCGACCTCATGCCGATCGTCCTGGGGGAGGAGCTGCCGCACCCCGTCCGCGCGGCGCTGGCCGCCCGGATCGAGCGGCACCTGACCGCGTTCGGGCCGGCCACCGAGCTGCCCGGCTCGCCGCACTACCTGGACGACGGCTACTGGCGCGGCCCCATCTGGGCGCCCTCGACGGTCCTGATCGAGGACGGGCTGCGCCGGGCCGGCTACCCGGACCTGGCCGACGAGATCAGCGCCCGCTTCCGCGCGCTGTGCGAGGCGTCGGGGTTCGCCGAGAACTTCGACGCCCGCACGGGGGAGGGGCTGCGCGATCGCGCCTACACCTGGACGGCCAGTGCTTATCTCCACCTGGCCGCCGCCTGCGAGAGGCGCGGGACGTGACGCTCAGCGGCCCCAGAGCCGCCACGTCTGGTTGAGCGGACTGGCCTGGCCGGCCGGGTTGCAGGTCCACTGGTGGACGGGAGCCCTCGGAGCGGTCGAGATGGTGCTGACGTCGACGCACTTGCCGCTGTGGCGGGCGACGAGCTGGTGGTCCCGGGGATCGTTGCCCGCGTAGGTGACCCTGCGCAAGGCGAACTGCTGGTTCTGCGCCCCGCTGGCGCACGTCCACTGGCGTACCGGCGCGCCGTCGGCCGTGGACGATCCGCTCACCTCGAGGCACTTGCCGCTCTGCTGGTTGACCAGCGTGTAGGTGGCGGCCACGCCGGCGACCGGCCGGAAGTTCCACAGCTGCTGGTCGCCGCCCTCGCAGTAGAACTGCTGCTGCGCGTTGCCGTCGGCCGTGCCGAGGTCGGTGTTGTCCAGGCACTGCTGGGAGTGCTGTGCGACGGCGACGGACTGGAAGCCGTCGTCCGACGGCGGCAGCAGGGTGACGGTGAACGTGTCGTCGGCATTGGTGTGCGGCAGGTTCAGCGTGGCGCCGTTGCCGGACAGCGTCAGGACCGTGTTCTGGACGGTGATCGGCCCCTGGACCGCGCCGCCGCCGTTGTACGGGATGCGCTGCACGACCGCGCGGACCTGGTTGTTCTGCACGATGCCGCCGGCGGTGTCGAGCCGCCGGAGCCCGACGGCGAGGTTGCCGGTCGTCCCGCCGCCGCCCACCAGGATCTTGGCCACCCCGGTCGTCTTGGTGGCGAAGGCGTCGTACGCCGGGCTCGGGGTCACCGAGACGATCTGGCCGGTCTGGGAGCCGTAGAAGCGGTAGACCCACCATTCGCCCTTGGGCAGGTGCTGCCCCGCGCTGTTGCGGACGAGCAGGCTCGCCAGATCGTTGTGCAGGTTGCCGGCGCTCGCCCAGTTCGCGCGCAGCCCGTCGGCGCCCGCCCGCTCCAGCCGGGCGATGTACCACGCGCCGTCTCCCGGGTTCTGCTCGTCGGGCGCGGCGTACTCGTTGATCTGGTAGGGGCGCGGATGCGGGATGCCGCGCGCGTCGAGCGTGGCGTTGGCGGCCGCCACGTTCGCCACCGGGTCGCCGGGCAGGGAGTGCCAGCTGACGAGGTCGGGGACGACATTGTTCGCGCGGACGAAGTCGAGGTAGGCGTTCCAGAAGGCGTGCGTGGTGGAGGGCACGCAGGCGCAGCTGGGGCCGACGATCAGGTGGTTCGGGAACGCGGCGCGGATGCGCTGGTAGCTGCGGCGCCACAGCTCGAAGTACTGGGCCTGCGGGCGGTTCCAGAACAGGTTGAGGTTCGGCTCGTTCCAGATGTCCCACTGCACGGTGATCCCGGCGGCCCGTACGTCGTTGATCAGGCGGGTGAGGAAGGCGTCGTAGTCGGACCAGTCGCCGTTGTCGCCGGGGAAGCGGGAGATCGGATACCCGTCCGCTCCCCACAGGTCGTGCGGGAGGATGATGAACTGGCCGCCGAGCGCGATCGTCCGGCGGGCCTGGGCCAGCGTGGCGTTCCATCTGCGCTCGTAGGCGCCCGACACCCAGCCGCCGGGCGAGCCGAGCTGCGCGCCGCCGGCGCGCATGTACCGGAACTTCACGTCGCGGAAGAAGTGGTCCGCCGGCGCCGACGCGTTCTCCGTCATGCCGTAGATCCAGCCGGACGCGCGGTAGGCCGGGGCGCCGCCGGCCACGGAGAAGTCGACGCTGATGGACTCGTCCGCGGCGTGCGCCGGGATTGCCGGGAGGCTGACGCCGATGAGCATCACGGCCAGGAGCCGGGCGGCGAGCGCGCGGCGTCTCCTGGGTTGCCGTCGGGTGGTCGTCATCGTGGGTGGCTCCTTCGGGAGTCGGGGGGTGGGAAGGACCACGGATGGACTGGTCGAGCTCGTGATGGTGAATCGATTCGGCGAATATGGCACCTGGTCCGATAGGATTTCGACACGGTGGTTAGCGAATCGATTCGATCGGATCGTAGATCTCCTCACGGAGACGTGTCAATGGAGTGAGGCCGGGTCGCCCGCCGTCAGCCGAACTGCCAGCCGAGCAGGTTCCAGTGCAGGCAGAACCAGACGAGGGCCAGCATTCCGGCCAGCAGGGTCACCTGGTGACCGCGGGCCAGGACGCCGACGTGCCGGTGTCTCCAGCCGATCACGGTGGTGGTGATCGCGGCGATGGTGAGGGCGAGGAACAGCGGCGGGAGGAGCAGCAGCAGCCGGAGGGACGTCGGCACGCCGTACAGGATGCTCGTGTCGCCGGTCAGAGTCAGCACGAACAGGACGGTGAACACCAGCCCGACGGCGCCGGCCAGGGCGGCGAGGAGGCGGCCGGCGCGCCAGGCGCGAGACGTTCGAGAGGGACGGTTGCGCAGCCGCCGGACCGCGGCGGTCAGCGGCAGGCCGAGCACGGCCGTCAGGGCGGTGACGGCGAACGCCAGGACGACGATGACGTTGGCCGGAGGGGTGTCCCACCAGGGGATGAGTTCGTAGGCGGGCCCGTCGGTGGCCGCGTACGTGACGCCGGCGCCGCTCGTGACGAACGCCAGCCGCTGGGAGCCGCCGTCCTGCTGATAGAGCCCCGGTGCCAGCGGGCTCCACGTCATGCCCTTGAAGGCGAGTTTCCCGTCGTCCTCGACCCGCAGCCGGAAGGAGTTGGTGAGGGTGAGCACCTTTTCGATGGTCGACTCGACGGTGCGGGCCGGCTTGTAGAAGCCCGCCACGGGCGCGGCCGCCTTGGCGGGAGAGGCGGAGGGCGCGGTGCGCTCGCCGGGGAGGAAGCGGTCGAAGAAGGCGGGCAGGAGCTCGGTGACGGCATCGATGCCGCCGAGGCTGTTGGTGGAGACGAACAGGCCGAGATCGGCGTCGGGCACCAGCAGCAGCACGCTCTGGAAGCCTTCCCAGCTGCCGTCGTGCATGATCACGCGATTCCCGTTCACGGTCTGCTCCTTGAACCCGTGGGCGTACCCGTCGATGCGGGGGTCGGCGGCGAAGGACCGCCGGTGCATGAGACGGGCGGTGGGCTCGTCCAGGATCGGCCCGTCCTGGAGATGGGCGATCATGAAGCGGGCCACGTCGTCCGCGGTGGTGCTGATCGATCCGTCGGGCGGGAGGTTGTCGAAGACGAAAGGCTTGCGCCGATAGGTCCCCTCCTCGTAGTCATAGCTGCGTGCCTGGCCGGCGGCCAGGGGAGCGGGGACCGGCTCGGAGGCCGTGCTGTGCCGCATGCCGAGCGGGTCCAGTATGCGGTCCTTCACATACTGGTCGTACGGCTGTCCGCTCACCCGCGACACGATGTATCCGGCCAGCGCCGCGCCGTAGTTCGAATAGGCCGACACCTCTCCGGGCGGGCGCACCCGCGCCGGCACGTTCTCGGCGAGATACGTGCCCAGCGGCGGCACGTCGGCCTTGCTCCGCGCGCCTATGCCGATGGCGCGGTCCTCGAACCCGGCGGTGTGGTTCATCAGGTGCCCCAGCGTGACCGGCTGCGGGTACGTCGCGGGGATGCGGAATGCGGTGAGGTAGCGGTTCACGTCCGCGTCCAGGTCCAGCCTCCCCTGCTGCACCTGTTGCATCACCGCGGTCCAGGTGAACAGCTTGGTGATCGAGGCGATCCGCACCAACGAGGTGCCGGGGTCGAACGGCGTCCCGTTCTCGCGGTCGGCCAGGCCGTACCCCTTGCTGAACAGGGTCTTTCCGGCGCCCACCACCGAAACCACCGCGCCCGGCACGTGGTTGGCCGCCAGCCCCTTCGCCAGTGCGGTGTCGAAGAAGTCCGTCAGCTCACGGGTGTCCGGAACGCGCGCCGAGGCCGCCGCGGCGGGGGAGCAGAAAGCCGCGAGTGACAGTACGGCGATGAGCAGCAGGCGCGGGAAGGGCATCGGTCGCATGGCGTGACTCCTGACGTGGTCGGGGAGATCAACGCTCGCGCCTGCGGGGGTGCGGCCACATCGCCATCATGGCCATCGCCGCATCACACTAAAGTTGGAGATTTTCGGACGGTCGGCACCGACGCTCGTAGGAGGTGACGCGCCGCCGCCCTGGCCTACGCTGGGCCGATGGTGGCGTACCGGAAGGCGTTGCGGCGGGTTCTCACACCGGGCCCGCATGCGATCAACGTGGCCTCCGTGACGGTCTGCCTGTTCCTGACCGTCCTGGCGGTCAAGACGCCGTGGGCGCCGCTGCCGCGCGTGGTCATCGCCGTCGCCGGGCTGGTCGCCACGGGTGCCGTGTGGTTCCGCGATCGGTGGCCGACCGCGGTCGCCGCCGTCGGGGCGGGCGCGTACGCGCTGTCGGGCAACCCCGGGCCGTTGCTGATCGGCCTGTTCTCCGGCGCGGGATCGCGGCTGGGCTCGCGGTTCGCGGCGCTGGCGGTGATCGGCGTGGCGGGATTCCTGGCACAGCAGTGGGTCGACAGCGGCAGGTTGGGCGCGGACGCGCTGGTCCCCGCGACGGTCGCCACCGCCGCCGTGCTGGTGACGGGCGGGTACGTCGCCACCCGCCGCGAGCTCACCAGATCACTGCGGGAACGCGCGGAGCGCGCCGAGGCCGAACAGCACCTGCGCGACGAACAGGCGAAGACCGCCGAACGCGGCCGGATCGCGCGGGAGATGCACGACGTGCTCGCGCACAAGGTCACCCTCATCTCGCTGCACGCCGGCGGCCTGGAGGTCAACCCCGGCGCGGGACCGGCCCGGATCGAGCGGGAGGCGGCGCTGATCAGGGGCACCGCGCAGGAGGCCCTCGAAGAGCTGCGGAAGATCGTGGGCGTATTGCGGGCCGGACACGACGACAGCCTGCCCGACCTGCGGCGATTGGTGGAGTCCTGGGCGTCGGCCGGCAACGCCGTCACGCTGCGCGGCGACCTCGGCCCGTTGCCGGTGGCGACGGCCAGGGCCGCCTACCGGCTCGTGCAGGAAGGGCTGACCAACGCGCACAAGCACGCCGCCGGAGCGCCCGTCACCGTCTCGGTGACCGGGAGCCCGGAGGGCGGCGTCACGATCACGGTCACCAACGAGCGATCACTCCGGCCCGCCGTACGCCCTTCCGGCGCGCGGGCCGGTCTCGTGGGCCTGGCAGAACGGTTCCGGCTGATCGGCGGATCGGTTCGCAGCGCGCCCGACGATGCGGGAGGCTGGCGTCTTGAGGGCCGGTTGCCGTGGGACGCGTCCGCGAGGGACACACATGATCAGGACACTGCTGGTGGATGACGAGTCGCTGATCCGCGCCGGGCTGCGGTTCATCCTCGAATCCGCACCCGACGTGGAGATCGTGGGGGAGGCCGCGGACGGGGACGAGGCGGTCGACGCCGTTCACCGCCTGGGGCCGGACGTCATCCTCATGGACATCAGGATGCCGCGGACCGACGGTCTGGCCGCCACCGAGGCCATCCGCCGGCTCGTCCGTGCGCCCGCGGTCGTGATCCTCACCACGTTCGACAGCGACGAGCACGTCTTCACCGCGCTGGAGGCCGGGGCCTGCGGATTCCTCCTCAAGGACACCTCGCCGCACGACCTGATCCAGGCCGTACGCGTCGCGCACGGCGGTGACTCGATGCTGTCCCCGCAGGTGACGCGGCGGTTGATCCACCGGGTCACCACCGACGCGCCCATCGGGCGCCGCCGCGACGCGCTCGCCCGGCTGGAGACCCTCACCGGCCGCGAGCGTGAGGTGCTCACCGAGGTGGGGCTCGGCCGCTCCAACACCGAGATCGCGGCCGGCCTGCACATGAGCGAGGCAACGGTCAAAAGCCACATCTCCCACCTGTTCGACAAGCTCGCCGTCACCAACCGCGTTCAAGTGGCCATCGCGGCCTACCGCGCGGGCCTGGTGGACTGAGCCTTTCCGCACGTGAACACGCGGGACCACGGCCCTGCGGCTCCGGGCCTGACGGCCCGCTACGCGGAGCCTTGGCCGAGCTCCACCAAGCCGAAGCCGAGGTGGCTGTACAGCTCCAGTTGGTCGTAGTACTCGCGGTGCGAGACGATCTTCCCGTTCTCGACGAACGTGGCGCAGGTGGCCCGGACGGTGATGCGGCGGCCCGTTCCCGCGATCTCCCGCCCGTCTGGCAGCAGGAAAGGGCCCGTGTGGGTGCCGGTGTACGTCCATTCCGTGACGGCGGGGTTCTCACAGTCGCCGAGTTCGTACCACGCCGTCATGTGGAAGTCGGGGAACGCCACGAGAATCTGCTTGTGGAGCCACGCGATCTGGTCATGTCCTTCCGCGACGCCCGCCGGCGAGACGTAGACGGCGTCCGGGCTGTAGCAGGCCATCACCCTCGGCAGGTCGTGGGCATTGACCGCGTCGGCGAGCTGGTGTTTGAGCTCCCAGAAGGTGGACAAGGGGCCTCTAAGTGGGTCGAGTCGTAGTTTTGACCATCCAGGCTACCGAGGGGCAGGTCAGCCGCAGGTCATGACCTCGTGAGATAAGGGCCAAGGCCGTCCTCTGACAACCGCTTTCGGCGCCCCAATTACCGGCCCGCTTGGAATGTGAATTCGACCCGGCCCCTTGCTGTCAACAAGTCCGGTAAATGTCCGGTTGTTGACCTGTTTTGCGTGCTTTCCCCATGAGAGCGTGAGGTCCCCATCGAACGGACTGATCATGTCGCCACGCAATCACGGCGGTCGGAAGGGAAATGTCGTGGTTCGTTTATCGAGGCTCCTCGCGAGCTTTCTGGTTCTCATGCTCCTCGTGACGTTCATTCCCGAGGCTTCAGCCGCTTCTTCTCAGACCACCGGCGGCTGGATTCCCGAGAGTGAACGCACCATCTGGGATCGGGCGAAGGCGTGGCTCACCGGGGACGGCCTGCCGCAGCCCCGCGTCGTGCCGGTCCGGGCCTTGGAGAGGGGGCGGAAGGGGGCCGCCCAGGGTCCCGAGGTCCCGCCCGGCACCATGTTCTACGCCCCTGAGACGCCCGGCCGCGTGCCGCCCGATTCCACCCAGGCCATCCCCGTCACGCTGACCAACACCACCACGGCGACCTGGGCCATGGCCGACTGGGTGCTGTCGTACAGGTGGAGCAGGCCGGACGGCACGCCGGTCACCGTCGAGCAGCTCCACACGGCCTTACCCGGGGACCTCGCGCCGGAGGCCGCCGTGACCGTGCAGGCCCGGGTGCGGACGCCACCCGCCGCCGCCGACGGCGACCAGCGCACCGACTACCTCCTGACCTGGGATCTGTGGAACAGGACCGGCGGAACCTGGCTTTCCGGCGCCGACGCGGACACGAACGGGACCAAGGTGGCCGCCCTCGCGCAGCCGCTCTCGGTGGAGGACGCCACGAGCGACCAGCTCGGCCTGGAGAAGTTCTACTCCTACGGCGGGGTGAACACCGGCGCGGGGTCGACCCTGCTGACCAACCTGTACTCCGGGAACGCGGTCTGGCAGTACAACGCCTTCTCCAACCCCTCCCGTGGTCTGAGCACGTTCGTCCGGCTGGCCTACAACTCCAAGGACTTCTCCGACGCGGGGGCCGGGCACGGGTGGTCGCTGCAGGCCACCTCGCTCACCCGGCTGGGTACGACCCTCGACCCGCACCTGCTCACCCAGGCCGTCGCCTTCACGGACGGCGACGGGACCACGCACACCTTCACGCTCGACGACAAGGGCACCTGGGACAAGTCCGACGACGAGTACGTCAACCCCCCGGGCGTGCACCTGTACCTGCAACGGCTGAAGGACTGTCATCTCTGGGAAGAGGAGCCCCGCGCCTGGGTCATGACCTCGCCCGACCGCACCAGGTTCTTCTTCGACTGCCAGGGCTACCCGAGCTCGATCGCCGACAACAACGGCAACGAGCTGACCCTCGGCTACGACGTGCGCAAGACCCTGCTGGGGCCGGTCAAGTTCCTGCGCCGGTTGACCGACCCGACCGGGCGGCAAACGCTCACGATCGACTACTACGCCAAGGGCGACGCGTACGACTACATCGACGACAGGACGTGGGAACGGAAGAGCGGCGACAAGCTCCTCAATCCGCTCATCATCGACCACGTCAAGACGATCAAGGACATCTCCGGCCGCACCCTGACCTTCACGTACACCCACAAGGGCCTGCTGGGCGAGCTGATCGACGGGGCGGGTTCGGAGCAGCCCAAGAAGTTCAGGTTCGCCTACGACGGGAACGACCTGACCAAGGTCACCGATCCGCGCGGCAAGGCCACCCGGCTGGAGTACCACTCCCGGTTGGACGCCTTCATCGGCGCGGCCGAGACCATCACCGACCGGCTCGGCCAGCCGACCTCGTTCGCCTACGGCGACTCCCACGACCACACCGGGCGGCAGGTCCGCACGGTCGTGACGGACGCGGAGCGGCGCTCCACCACCTACCTCCTGGACGGCAGGGGCCGCGCCCTCCGGACCACGGACGCCAAGGCCCGGACGACGAAGCTCACCTGGGACGGCGACAACAACGTCACCCGGCTCGAAGAGGCCGACGGGGCGGCCTCCACCTGGTCCTACGACCCGAAGACCGGCTATCCGCGGGAGATCGCGGACGCCGAGGTCACCAAGAACAGGTGGCCCGGCATCACGCTGACGTACCAGACCGGCCTGAACGGCCACGTCGCCGACCTCATCGCCAAGCGCAGCCCCGAGGGCCGCACCTGGACCTTCACCTACACCCCCGAAGGGGACCTCGCCACCGCCACCGACCCGGCGGGCACCACGACCCCGGCCGCCGGCGACTACACCACGACCTACACCTACGACACGTGGGGCCAGCCGCTCACCGTCAAGGACGCCAACGGCCACACCGTCACCAACGCCGGCTTCGACCCCAGCGGCTACCCCCGCGAGATCGTCGACCCGCTGGGCAAGGCCACGGCGTACGTGTACGACGCGCGCGGCAACGTCACCGAGGTCGTCGACGCCAACGGCAAGGCCACGTCGCAGGAGTACGACGTCTTCGCCCGCCCGTTGGAGAAGCGGGTCCCCAAGGACCAGGCGGAGGGGCAGTTCGTCGTCACCCCCGCCCCCGAGTACGACGCCAACGACAACGCCACCCGGATCACCGCCCCCAACGGCGCGGTGGCGACGGCCGCCTACGACGCCGCCGACCAGCTCTCCCACCTGCTGGAGCCGAAGGACGAGCCGGGCGACCCGGAGCGGAAGACGTCCTACACCTACGACCGGGTCGGCAACGTCAGGACCGTGACCGAGCCCAAGGGCAACCTGACGGCCGCGGCGGGGGACTACACCACCACCTACGGCTACGACGAGATCTACCAGCTCACCTCGGTCGCCAACGCCAAGGGCCACCGCCTGGCCTACGCCTACGACCCGGTCGGCAACGTGACGACCGTGACGGACGCGCGCAAGAACGCGACCCCCGACCCGGCCGACTTCACCACCGCGTACCTCTACGACCTGGCGCACCGGGCCGTCAGGTCCACCGACGCCGCCGGTAGGACGCGCTCCACCGTGTTCGACCGGGACGGGCTGGTCAAGTCGACGACCGATGAGGACGGCAACACGACCACGGTCACCCTGGACGCCCGGGGCCTGCCGGTCGAGGCCGCCGCGCCGTACCGGAGCGACGGCGGCACGGTCGTCCGGCGGACCATGCGGTTCGAGTACGACCAGGTCGGCAACCGGACCAAGGTGATCACGCCACGCGGCGTGGCGACCGCCGACGACCCCGACGACTTCGTGTACCAGGTCGTGTACGACGAGCTCAACCGGGTCAAGGAGGAGATCGCCCCGTACGACAAGGACGACCCCCGCTACAACCGGCCCGACCGGACCATCCGGACGTACGACGCCGTCGGCAACCTGACCAGGATCAGCGCGCCGCCGTCCAGCGGGGAGTCCGTCCGCAACGACACCGTCTACACCCACTACGACAACGGCTGGATCAAGACCTCCGCCGACCCGTGGGACATCGCCGCCTCGTACGACTACAACCCGCTCGGACAGCAGATCGAGAACAAGCTGACGAGCGCGGGCGGGTCGGTCAGCCGCACCATGACGACCGGCTACTTCCCGGACGGGAAGCTGCGCTCCCGCTCGGACGACGGCGTGCCCGTCGGCGCCCACACGGTGCTGGTCGACAACTCCGACCTCAACAGCGCGCGCCCGTCCGGCGAGTGGACCGCCCAGACCACCGGTGAGGGTCTGTACGGCCAGGACTTCCACACCAAACCGGCGGGCGACGGAACAGCCCAGTTCCGTTGGGGGCTGAACATCCCGCAGGCCGGCAGCTACGAGGTCTTCGTCCGCCACCCCGAGGTCCAGGGCGCGGCCACGGACGCCGAGTTCCTCATCGACCACAAGGCCGGGACCGCGGTCAAGACGGTCGACCAGAGCGCCGACCCCGGCACGTGGGTCAGCCTCGGCCGCCACGACTTCGACGCGGGCGTCACCCACGCGGTCACGTTGACCGACAAGGCGGCGGCCGGGTCCACGGTCGTGGCGGACGCGGTCAAGCTCGTACGGGACAACTCCGGCGACACCGACGCCGAGAGCAGGCGGTTCGCCTACCACTACGACGCGAACGCCAACCTCACGTCGATCACCGACTCCAGCTCCAGTGCCAGGATCGACGACTACGCGATCACCTACGACGAGCTGAACCAGGTCGCCAAGCTTGAGGAGCGGCTCGACGGGGCCACGAAGAACACCATCTCGTTCACGTACGACGAGAACGGCCAGCCCGTGACCCAGCAGCACGACAAGGAGTACTCCACCTTCGAGTACGACGTGCGCGACCTCCCCTCGAAGATCACGCACGGCAGTTCGGCCTCGGACCTGGCCCCGACGGTCACCACGTTCGCCTACACCGCAAGGGGCCAGCGGCTGCACGAGGTCAAGGGCAACGGCAACACCGTCGACTACGAGTACTACCTCGACGGCAGCCTGCTCCGGCAGACGGAGAAGAAGCCCGGCGGCGCGGTGGTGTCCGAGCACACGCTGGAGTACGACGACAACGGCCAGCGCAGCCGGGACGTCACCCGGAAGATGAACGCCGACGACCACTCGGCGTACCTCACCACGACCGCCGATTACACCTACGACCCGCGCGACCGGATCGCGAAGCTGGTCAGGACCGGCCAGAACGCGGGCACCGAGACCTACGTCCACGACGCCAACAGCAACGTCGTCGACCAGGTCGTGCAGGGCACGCGCACGACGTTCGACTACGACCGGAACCGGCTGGCCAAGGCCGTCACCGCGGGGGCCGCCGCGTCGTACGACTACGACCCGTTCGGACGTCTCGGCAGCGTCGTGGCGGGCGGCCAGGTCATCGAGCGCAACACCTACGACGGGTTCGACCACGTCGTTGAGAACCGCAAGACGACCGCCCCGGGGTCGACGTCCACCACGCGCTTCGCCTACGACCCCCTCGACCGGACCGCCTCCAAGACCACGGACGCGGGCGGCGCGGGGGAGAAGACCACGGTCTTCAACTATCTCGCCCTGTCCGACGAGGTCCTCGACGAGGAGACCGCCGGGAAGATCGCGAAGTCCTACCGGCACAGCCCGTGGGGCGAGCGGCTGGCCCAGGCCACGCACGACGAGAACGGCGCCAGGGAGGAGTCCTACTACGGCTACAACCCGCACGGCGACGTCGAGACCCTGACCGACGCCGCGGGCGACACCAGGGCGACCTACGGCTACAGCGCCTACGGAAAGAGCGAGGACGCCGAGACGACGGGCATCGACAGGCCCGACCCGCAAGATCCGACCAAGGAGCCCTACAACCCCTACCGGTTCAACGCCCAACGCTGGGACGCCGCATCCGGCAGGTACGACATGGGCTTCCGCGACTACGACCCGGGTCTGAACCGGTTCCTCAGCCGTGACATGTACAACGGGGCCCTCGACGACCTGGCCCTCGAAATCGACCCGTGGACCAGCAACCGCTACGCGTTCGCGGCCGGCAACCCCGTCAACCTGATCGAGCTGGACGGCCACGACCCGCACGGCTGCCGGCCCACCGACGACGCGGCGTCCCGGGCCTGCCACGACCGGGGCCGGGCGGCCTTCTACGCGAACCAGCCCAAGGCGACCGTGCCCACCACGGGACCGACCGAGAAGATCAACGACCCGGAGCTGTCCTACCCGCCCGAGAACATGCGGCCCGAGGACATCGACGCGGCCGGCATCATCCTCTACGGCGGCGCGCTGAGCGAGCTCGCGGGCTACCTGAACCAGAACCCGAACAAGCGCTCGGACTTCACGGTGGTCATGTCGCGCGTCACCGTGGACACGGGGCACGGCACGGTGTCCAGGGTCATCGCGTTCGTCAGCCAGGGCGGCCTGCCGAAGGGGCTGCAGGACAAGCTGACGGAAATGGGCGTGACGATCTATCAGGCCCCCAAGGTGCCCAAGGGCGGCGACACCAGGGACGGTCACGCCGAACGGGCCGCGGCCGACGTGCGGGCGGACGTCGGCCGCCAGGTCCGGGATCTGGGCGGCAAGATCATCAACGTCCACAGCGCCTTCTCCAGCAGCCGGGTGTGCTCCGCCAAGTGCGAGGGCAACCTCAACAGGTTCATCGGCGACCCGGCCAAGAAGGTCGGTCAAGGTTCCAACGGCATGATCGAGGGCACTCAACTGACGCCGGAGAACCTCGGCAGGCTCAGGGGCGTGGTCGGAAGGGGCGCGGCCACGTGGGTGGCGGCCCAGGCCTACTGGGGCGGCTTCTTCCGGGGGACCGCGGGCAAGGGCAGACGCTAGGGCGATCCCGTCGGCGGCGGGCCGGCCCGCAGGCCGAGGACATCGCGGCCGGCCGGGCCGGCCTCGCCCGGGCCGCCGCCGAGATCGTCGAGGCGGCCGTCAGGCCGGCCGAGGGCATCGCGGCCGGGCGCCGCCGACGTCCTTGACCTGCGCTCACCGAGAACTTCAGGATGGCACACGTGACCGAAGACGAGCTGATCGCGGCGATCCGGGCGGAGCCCGGCCTGTCCCCGCCGACGACGCCGGCGGCGGTCAAGGCGGCGGAGGAGGCCATCGGCCATCCGCTGCCCCCGCTGCTGCGGCGGCTGTACCTGGAGGTGGCCAACGGCGGCTTCGGCCCGCGCGACGGGGTTCTCGGGGTCTCCGGTAGCGCGTACGAGCACCACGACGAATGGGCCGACATCGTCGAGGTCCACGAGACCCTTGAGCCGCCGGAGGGCCGCCCCGGGATGGTGTGGCTGTTCGACTGGGGCTGCGCCACCTGGTCCCTGGTGGACTGCACGGACCCGGCGGGCCCGATGTGGGTCTGGGACCCCGGCGGCGAGCCGTCGCTGTTCCCCCAGAACATGACGCTCGCGGAATGGCTCGCCGCCTCGCTCGGCGGCAATCTGGAGAACGCCTACGAGACGGGCGGCCTGACCGCCGTCGCCGCCCGCCGCCTGCTGCCCGACGACGTCCCGCGCGATCCCGGGCATGGCCGGCTGCTTTCCGACGAGGTCCCGCGTGATCGCGGGCTCGGCGGGCCGCTTTCCGATGACGTCCCGCGTGATCACGGGCCCGGCCGGCCGCTTTCCGACGAGGTCCCGCGTGATCGCGGGCTCGGCGGGCCGCTTTCCGATGACGTCCCGCGTGATCACGGGCCCGGCCGGCCGCTTTCCGACGAGGTCCCGCGTGATCACGGGATCCGCCGGCCGCTTTCCGACGACGAGATCGTCGTACGGATCCGGGAGACCGCAGCCCTCCCGCCGCCCGCGCCCCTGGCCGCGGTGGCCGAAGCCGAGGAGGCGCTCGGCCATCCGCTGCCCCCGCTCCTGCGGCGGCTGTACCTGGAGGTGGCCAACGGCGGCTTCGGCCCGGGTGGCGCGGTCCTCGGGGTCCCCGACGCGCCCGGCCCCCGGCTGGGCACCGACATCGTCGAGTGCCGCGAACTGTTCACCACCGCGCCGCGCCGCCTGGTCCCCGACGGCATGGTCTGGCTGTGCGACTGGGGCAGCACGATCTGGTCCCTGGTGGACTGCCGCGATCCGGCCGGGTCGATGTGGGTCTGGGATCCGGTGGCGCCCGGAGCGGTGCCGGGCGAGCCGCTGCTGCCTCAGCACCTGAGCCTCG
Organism: Nonomuraea sp. NPDC005650; assembly: GCF_040605375.1. Classification (NCBI taxonomy): domain Bacteria; kingdom Bacillati; phylum Actinomycetota; class Actinomycetes; order Streptosporangiales; family Streptosporangiaceae; genus Nonomuraea; species Nonomuraea sp. NPDC005650. Next base: position 73,601 of record NZ_JBEXCR010000013.1, on the reverse strand, counting down.
CCGCGTGGCTGACGGCGTGGCTGGAGGGCGCCTACGGCGAGGGCTTCAGCCCCTCCATCCTCCGGCGCAGCTAACGCCGCGATCCTCGAAGGGCACGAACTGTCCGCTGAGGGCGATGCGGAGCGGGCGAAGGGGCGGCACTCGTCGGCGTGACGCGGGCGGCTTTTGCGGTGGCGCTCGGCTTCGCCCGCACCGGCGGGCGCGGTGCCGAGCTCGCCATCACCACCAAGGTCTACTCCTCGGAGACGGCCGTCCAAGTGGTGTACGACGCGATGCGCCTGGTCGGGCGGAGAGCTACCCGGACACCCACCCGTTGGCGGGCCTGCTGCAGGAGGCACCGGCGTACCCGCTGTTCGACGGCGGCAACGTCGTCGTCCGCCGTCGGCAGCTTCAGCACCTCTTCGCCCGGCCGGACCACGACCCGCTGACGCCCGCCGAAGGACGCCCGCCTTCGTGATCCCTCCCGGCAGTCGTCAGTCGCACTCGTACGCGCTGAGCGCCTTACGCGCGGCCACCGCCTTGTCGTTGTACATCGGGTCGACGATCTCGAAAACCCTGTTGCGGGTGGACAACTTGCGCGACGACCCACGAACCGCCTTCACCTGGTTGTGAAAGGCGTCGGCGATGTCGGGGGGCACGCTGCGCTCCATCGACTTCGCGTAGTCGGCGATGATCCCGGCGAGCCGGCGCGCCTCCTTGAAGTCGACCGGCTGGTTCTCGATCGCCTTGCCCACTGTGGAGGCGTACATCACCAGCGCCACGTTGAAGGTGTTCAGATCGAGGCAGAACGCCGATGGCGATGGGGTCGTCGTCGTGGGGGTCGACTCGGGGGCGGCGGGCACGCTGGTCTGGGCAGCGGCAGGCGAAGGTCCGGCGGCGGGCTGCCCGCCGCCGCAGGACACGAGGGCGGGGATCAGTACGAGCAGCGCGGAACGTGCCCAGCAGGCCGGCATGGCCCCTCCAAGATCGTCGGCTGCCGCGACCGTAACGCACCCGTCCCGGGACCGGTCCCGCGCCCGGCCTTCCCGGTCGGTCATCTGGGAGCGACCGGCGTCGTGCACACCCGACGACGTTTCTCCTAGCGAGCAAAGTCGGCGGCGGTTGCCTGGTGTACGGGGCCAGGGCTGGGCGCACTGACGTTCAGGTAGAGGGCGGCCAGCAGCAGGGCGCCGAGCGCGACCCCGACCAGTCGGGCGGCGATGAATCCGGGCACCGAGGTGGGCGGGCTCCCCGCGAAAGTGTGAGTGACGGCCCGGCCAACCGTAACGTCGGGTTTGCGAAGGACGTCGAAGAGCTGAACCAGTAGGCGGTGCCGTGGTGACCAGCGCTGTGGTGACCAGCGCTGTGGTGACCAGCGCTGTGGTGACCAGCGCTGTGGTGGTCAGCGCTGTGGTGTCGGCGAACTCGGCCGGCCCCGGCGCGCCAGGCTCACCCGGCGTCCGCAGTGAGCGTCTCGGGCAGGGCGAGCATGCAGGTCGGACGCTTGAGCGCGGCCGGGATGATCCAGTAGTAGACCCAGGTGCCACGCCGTTCGCTGTCGATCAGGCCGGCCTCACGCAGCACCTTGAGATGGTGGGAGATCGTCGGCGCGGTCACCGCGAACGCGCCGGTCAGCTCGCACACGCACACCCCCGTACCAGTGACGCGGCCACCCTCGTGCGCACCGATCAGCGACAGCAGCCGCACCCGGATCGGGTCGCCCAGAGCCTTGAACACCCGCGCCAACTCGGCCGCCTCGTCCTCCGCGACCGGCTCGGCGACCAGTGGCGTGCAGCACTCGGAGGTGAGCAGTGGCAACTCCTGCTTCGACATACGTCTAATTTGACAGACTTCTAAGCAGGGGCGCAAACTCGAGCTGATTAGATGTTCATCGAAACAACCAGATGGGAGACCGGCATGTCACGCGTCCAGCTCGCCCTTCGCGTCGCCGACTTGGAGAGCTCGATCGCCTTCTACTCCAAGCTGTTCGGCGTCGAACCGGCCAAGCTCCGCCCCGGCTACGCCAACTCCGCCATCGCCGAGCCCCCGCTCAAGCTGGTGCTCATCGAAGGGGAGGCGGACGAGGCGACCCGCATCGACCACCTCGGCGTCGAGGTCGAGGACACCGCTCAGGTCAACGCTGCCACCCAGCGGCTCAAGGACGCCGGGCTGGTCACCTTCGAGGAGAACGACACCTCCTGCTGCTACGCCCTGCAGGACAAGGTCTGGGTCACCGGCCCGGGAGCCGAGCCGTGGGGAGGTGTACGTGGTCAAGGCCGACGCCGACACCCTGACCAGGCAGACCGGGCCGGCCTGCGGCACCACAGCGGCGCAGACGGTCGAGGAGCAGTCCCTGGTCGAGACCGGCGCCGGGCAGCCCCGGACGTCGACCTGCTGCTGAGAGGCCCCGGCTCGCGGGGGCGCGGGTGCGGTGGAGCGCGTCGCGCGCTCTCAGTAGGTGCTCAGGAGGGTCCATAGTCCGCAAACCATGCCTCGCACCACGTCCCATCGACGGCCGCCTCGCACCACGTGGCGTCAACGGCCGCCTCGCATCACGTGGCGTCGACGGGGCCCGCGTGCCGACATCGGTCGCGGGGCTCGCCGGGCCGGAGACCGTCTGCCGGCTAGAGGCGCCCGCGGCCGGTCAGCGCATCGCGGATCCGATCCACGAGCCCTGCCCTCAGCGCCGTCAGTTTGCCGGCCGGCGAGGTGCCGGGTGCGGCCGGACGTGGGCGGGTGGGGGCGATCTTCTTGGCCCGCTCCACCTTGGCTCCCAACTCCCTCAGTTCCTCGGGCGGGCAGGACTCACGCAGCCGTGGGAACAGATCGTTCTCCTCTTCCCGGACGTGGGCACGGATCTGGCTCATCAGCAGGTCAACGGTAGGCCAGAAGCCGGCGTCACCGGGCTCCAGCCCCTCGAGCCGCCTCATGGTCTGTTCGGCGTCCGTGTGCTCGGCGATCTCCTGATCAGCCAGCTTGCCGCCGCCCTGAACGTGCTCGCGCACGGCCGGATACAGGTACGCCTCCTCGGCGATAGAGTGCCGGACGAACTCGATGACCACCTGCTCGGCCGGTATCTTGGCCTCCTCACCGATCTCGCCCCTCATACCGTCGAGCTCGGAGAACATCTGCTCGACCGCACGATGATCGGTGACCAGGACCGAGATCACGTCTTGCCGCGTGCCCATGACAGCCTCCCCCAGTCGTGGCCGGCACCGACGGGCCTCTCAAACCCCGTTCCCGCCGACAGCAACCGAAACATGCACAAAGCCATCAGGTCTGCGGCGGAAGGCTTTCGACAGGGCCGGGGACGCGGATCACCAGCGGCGCCCGACCGAGGAGGAACTCGGCCGGCGAGCGGGTCCGCGTAGAGCGCCATCCATCTTCACCGGGCAGTCGCCACGGCATCCCTCGCAGACCGGGCACAGGCCGAGGACCTCGCGGACGTCCTCGGACCGCCGGCCGTCAGAACCAGTGTTTCCGGCCGCCGACCGGACGGCCGACGTAGCCCAGGACGAGGAAGATCAGGCCGATGACGAGGAGGATGATGCCGATCGTGTACAGCAACGAGATGCCGAGCAGCCACCCCAGCAGCAGGAGGATGATCCCAACGATGATCATGATGTCCTCTCTGAAAGAATCGAACATCTGTTACACGGTTCGGCTACCCGACGTGTTCGCGGTAAACGGTCCGTACGGTAGAGCTTTCACGGCGAGGAGCGGGAGCAGGCAGGCGCGCCGCCAGGCGACGGCCGTGGTCGGCCCGGCCTGCAGCCTTCATGCCGTACACGCCGCAGGCGGCGAGCAGGCCGGCGCCGCGACCGAGCCGGGCCGGCGTTTTTGGCGCGTAAAGACCGCTCGCATGAACCGTCTCCACCGGTCGTCAGGTGCGAGATCCCCATGTCCTGGCCAGGATTCGCGCTCCGATGATCCCGCTCCCATGGCGGCAGGTGTGGATCTGCCGCGATCCTGACGCGCGTGGCGGCTACATCCGCGGCACCATCACCCTCTGACCTACCTCGCCTGCCGCCGCGACAAGGTCACAACTGTCGGCGAACAGCTGCCGCACCCCGCCCGCCGGGGGATCCGGGCAGGCTGGATCTCCGCAGTCCCCGGCCTCAACTGCCGTGGGCGCCCCGGGGCGGGCAAGGCTGCCGGGAAACTCTGAGCCCCCTCGGTCAGACAGCTGCGCCTGGGCCCGGCAGCAGGTCGACGTCGCCCGCGTGCATCGGCTCGCCGCAGTGGGCGCAGCGTAGATCGACCCGGCTGATCTCGCCGCACGCGTGATGGCGGTACAGCACCGGCGGCCCGGCCTCGCCGGCCAGCCACTTGTCACCCCAGCCGGCCATGACCATGAGCAGATCGACCAGCTCGGCACCCTTGGTCGTCAGGTGGTACTCGTAACGCGGCCGGTTGTCGTAGGGGCGGCGTTCGAGCACGCCCTGGTCGACGAGGTAGTGAAGCCGCTCGGTCAGCACCTTGCGGGAGATCCCGAGATCGGCCTGGAGCTGGTCGAAGCGGGTCATGCCGGCCCAGATGTCGCGCAGGATCAGCGGTGACCAGGGCTCTCCGATCACGTCGAGGGTGCGGGCGATGGAGCAGGCCATGTCCCCGAAGTTCGTGCGTTGCATGGGGGCAGTCTACCCGTTGGGGTTCCCTTACGGAACTCCGAGTGTTACGGTCATGGAGTCTCCTCAAGGAACCCCGAAAGGATCGCGCAGATGAGCAAAGTCCTCAGCGCCCACGCGGTATCGGTCGACGGCTACCTCACCGGCCGCAACCCCGGCCCAGGCCACGGACTCGGCGACGCAACGACCCTCTTCGACTGGTACTTCGACGGCGACACCCCCAGCCAGGTGTTCGACGGGTTCCGGCTCAGCAAGCCCAGCGCCCACGTCTTCGACGCCCTCGCCGCACGCGTGGGCGCGATCGTGGCGGGACGCAACACTTACGAGGACTCCGACCACTTCGGCGGCGGCAGCCCCCACCCGGCGGCCCGGCTGTTCGTCCTCAGCCACCGGCCCGCGCCGGAGCTGACCGAACGCCAGACCCTCATCACCACCGGCATCCAGGACGCGATCGCGGCGGCTCGCCAGGCCGCCGACGGCAAGGACGTCGGCCTCATGGGCGGCGGCATCGCGACCGAGGCCCTGAAGGCGGGGCTCGTCGACGAGGTGATCCTCCACCAGGTGCCCGTCCTGCTCGGCGCCGGCCGCCCCTTCTTCCAGTCGCTGCCCGAGCACGTACGCCTGCGCCTGATCGAAGCCGTCCCGGCACCCGGCGTGACTCACCTCCACTACGAGGTCCAGCGCTGATCCTCTGGCGGTGCCCGCCCGACCGCCGACCATGTCGCATGGCTCACCGACAACCCAGCCAGGAGAAGAAGATGCTCAACCCCGACGTACGCCGCGTTCTCGACAGCACTGCGCTGGCCCACCTTGCCACCGTCCTGCCGGACGGCTCACCCCACAGCGTCCCGCTCTGGGTCGGCACCCACGGCGACCACATCGTCTTCCTCACAGGTCCGCACTCGCGCAAGGCCCGCAACCTGCGCCGCGACCCGCGGGTGGCGCTCTCCTTGACGCCCGCCGACAACCCGTTCCAGCCCGTCATCATCCGCGGCCGGGTCATCGAATGGCTCGAAGGCGACGCGGCCTGGGAGATCATCGACCAGATCTCCACGAAGTACATCGGCCAGCCCTATTCGCGAGACCAGGACCGAGTCGTCGCCGTCGTCGAGCCCGAGCGGCAGACCGTCGGCATGAGCTGAGCCGCCCCGCCGCCGGCCGCGTCCTCACGCTCGCCGATCACACCGCTGCCGATCACACCGCGCACGCCCGCCACCGCCGCGCCGAGCTGCCGCGCACGCCCGCCACGGCGGCCATCTTGGCCAAGCAGCCCGCGGAGGCTCAGGCGAGAATCCGCCCTTCAGCTGATCTCGAAGAGGTTACCGCGAGAGGCCGAAATCGCTTGTGCCGGGAGCCGGCGGTTTCGCCGTGGTCGCAGAGCATGCGCAGGACGATAGGCGGGGCAGGGGCGCCGGGCCTTCTGCTTACGACCGGCCGGGAGGCGACGTCGTGCAGGCGCAGGGCGTTCCATTCCCGAACAGCGGGTCGTGGTGGCCGTCGCGTGAAAGCACCGCGGGGCTTCGGGCAACAAGAGGTGTTCTGCGTTCACTCGACCCCAGCGGAGATGCCTGCATGGCCATACCGTCCGACCTCACCGACCCGCCTGATCTCCGGGCCGAATGGGAGGAGATCTTCACCGCGCACTTCGCGGGAATCCATCGTTACATCGCCGGGCGGTTATCCGAAGACCTCGCCGACGATCTGGCCGCCGAGGTGTTCCTGGCGGCGTACCGGGGAGGCTACGACGCCTCGCGCGGCGCGGTGCGGCCCTGGCTGTACGGGATCGCCACCCATCTCATCGCGCGGCACCACCGGAGCGAGCTGCGCAAGTGGAAGGCACTCAGCCGGACGGCGGAGCGCCCGGAACACAGCCACGAGGACGCCACCTTGACGCGGGTGGCGGCGAGCGAGCTGACCGGCAGGCTGGCCGGAGCACTGGCCGGGCTCAACCGCAGGGACCGCGACGTCGTCCTGCTCCACGCGTTGGGCGGCCTCAGCCACGCCGAGGTCTCCACCGCCCTGAACATCCCGGCCGGCACGGTCGCGTCCCGCCTCAACCGTGCCCGCAAACAACTCCGTAAGGCGCTCGGCGACGTCAACCCTCTGGAGGACAATCATGGATGAGTTCGACCTGCTGGCCAGGTCCCTCCCCAAGACGTCGCCGCCCTCCCCGGAGGTGGTCGACAGGGCACACACCCGGCTGTTGGCGATCATGCACGAGCCCGTGCGGCGCGTCCGGCGCCGCCACCTCTTCTGGGGTTGGACGGCTGTGGCGACCGTCGCCGTCATCACCGCCGTCATCGCCTTGGTGTCGATCCTGACGCCGGCTCCCGCACCGGTGATCACTCCTGCCCGCGGCAACGACGCCCTGCTCCGGCTCGCGGACGATGTCGCCAGGCTCCCTGCCCAGACCGGCGCGTACTGGCGCAGACCGCTGCTCAACAGCACGCTGATTCGGGTGAAGGCCGGGAAGGAGTCGTTCAACGTGCTGTCCGGCTCCCGCATCGACCTCTGGCAGCCTCGCGATCCACGCAATCCTGTCCAGGTGCGGAGGCGAGAGGAGTACGTGCGTCCCGCCACCCCCGCCGACGAGCGCAGCTGGAAGGCGGCCGGCTCCCCGTCGGTGGTCCAGCAGGTATGCACTCCGGGCAGGGCTGCCAAGGACTGCAAGAAGATGCGGGTGAGCAGCGAGCCCGCCAAGTGCGTGTATACGCGTGCCGTCGAGCCGGGTGGCGTGTTCGGCGACCGGCGGTTGGGCGACCTCACGTTGGCCGACCTCGCGGCACTGCCCGCCGACGTCGACGGGCTGCGGGAGAAGCTGCGCGGCCAATGGCAGGCGGACTCGGGTCGCCAGAGCTTCGAAGAATTCCTGTCTCGTACGTCGGTGCTGCTGGAGATGCCGGTCAGCCCCGCGGTACGGGCGGCCGCCCTCCGTCTCCTGGCCGGACTGCCGACCACCAAGGTAGGCGGAACGACCATCGACCCGCTCGGGCGTCCAGGCCTCGCGGTCGCCTTCATCAAAAGCGAGGGATTCACCGCCGAGTTCGGCGCGGACGACGAGGTGGCCGAGCGGTACACCACCATCCTCGACCCCAGGACCGGTACCGTCCTGGCGCAAAATGCGGCGATCGCGGCCGAGAGCGCCGAAGGACTCACGAAGGGCACGTACCTGTACTACGCGGCATGGACGTCCGAGGCGGGCTGGACCGGCGACAGACCGGAGCGGCCGCGCGGCTGCAAGCTCAGCGACCGGCCCATCCCGTGATCACGGCCGGAGGCATCCCGCCTCCGGCCGCCCCTACCAAGCCGCTGTAAATCACCCTCGCCTTTCGAGGATGCCGGGGTGGAACTGCCAGACGAATTCCAGCCACGGCGGGGCTACCGACGTGAAGTGCACCCAGCTCCCCGGTTCCGCATCGGGGTGGCCGTTTCGGACTTCGGAAATGTAGGTCAGCACGAAGCCCGCCTGAATGAGGCTGTTGACGATTCGGCTCAGCGTCTGCCTGTATTCCCTGGGTTCGCAGATCTGGTGGCCGGACGGCTTCCGGTCGTAAACCCAGTGCTGGTCGGGATAAGAGGTCGCGGCCTCGTCCGTGTACGGCTGCTTGAGCGGGTAGCCCTCCCCGTTCCACGAGTCGTGAGTGAGCCCCGAGAAGAACGGGTTGGCGCACATCACGTAATAGTGGCCGCCTGTTGCGACGACTTTCGCGAACTCGCGGAAGACGACCCGGGAATCCGGGACGAACGTCAGCGAGTACGGATGCCAGACCAGGTCGAACGAAGCGCCATCCAGGGCCGACAGGTCCCGCATGTCTCCCTGGACCGTGCGCACGTCGACGCCGTAGTGCTCGGCGGCCAGGCGGTCGCGCTCCAACTGCCCGGACGAGATGTCGAGAACCGTCACGTCGGCTCCGAGCAGAGCGAAGGCCGCGGACTGCTGGCCTCCCCCTCCCGCCAGGCAGAGCACTTTCCGGCCCGCCAGGTCGCCTGGGACGCCCAGCCTCTCCAGGCCCAGGTAAGCCCGGGCCTTCTCCGCGTCCAGGTCGAGCATGGGACGGGTGAACAGGGCGTCCGCCGCCACGAGGGCTTCCCAGCGTTCCTGGTTGTAGTCGTAGACCTCGTCCCGCACAGCAAGCACCCTACTGTCGCCGATCATGAGGTGTCGTCTGATTTTCTGCCGGGGGGCCGGCCACCTGCCGACTGCGGCTGACGTCCCTCCGTGCACCGGAGCGACGCATCCAGCCGGCGGATCAGCTCACCGACGCGTCCACCGCCGGGCGGGGCGGCCGGGTAACGCCTCAGGACGTCCGTCACGACGGGATCGGCAAGGGTCCGCGATCGCGTGATGTGGTCGGCTGCGACGGTGGGATCGTCTCCGGCGGAGAGCTCGGCTGCTCGTGCGGCATGAGCGGCCGATCCGAGGATGTGCTTGACCTGGGTGGCTTTTGCCAGGGGGTGGAGGAACGCCGCGCCGCACGCGTTGGCGGCCGCCCGCGCGGCGTCGCTCGCCGCGGCCTGTCCCGCGTCGCGGGTCTCCTGCGCCGCCCGGTGCGCCGCCCAAGCGTTGTCACGGAGCACCTTGGTCCGCTCGGCTCCGTCCGCGAACGCCTGCGCTGAGTCGATCGCGGCTCGTGGGCGCGGATCGTCGGGGCGTTCACGTTCGAAGATCGCCAGTACGGGCCGCGCGCACGCCACCGCGTAGGCGGTGACTGCGCGGAGTTCGGACCGGCTGAGTTCGATCGTCACGGAGTCGTCCTTCTATGTAGGGGGCGCAATCCCTTCAACCGTATCGTTGAACCCTCAGTGGAGACTTTTGACGATATTTCCGCTTACTGGTGATAATGGACCTTAAAGACTCCCTGTGACCATCGAGCTCGCCCTACGGCGGCGCTGTCGAGGAAGCCTCAGTGGCCGGGGATCGGCACGGCCGACGGCCGCCACTCTCGCCTGAGCAACCCGAACACCCACGAGTCGGATACCTCGCCGTTCACCACGCAGTCCTCCCGCAACGTACCTTCACGCACGAATCCGATCTTCTCCAGGACCCGGGCAGATGCCCCGTTGCGCGTATCGGTCTCGGCCTGAACTCGATTCAGGTCCAGTGAGTCGAACGCCCACTGCAGCAAGGCGCGCGCGGCCTCCGTCGCGTAGCCGTGGCCCCACACCGCATCGTCGAGGCAGTAGCCCAACCGCGCGCTGCGATGGTCCGGGTTCCATAGGGTCAGGCTGCACCAGCCGATGAAGGCACCGTCAGAAACACGGTCGATGGCCACCCGCGCCCCGGTGCCTTCGTCCGCCATCTTCCGGCAGGCCGCGATGAAGCGCTCGGCGCGGGCCCGTTCGTTCCACGGCGGGGAGTCCCAGTAGCGCAGCACGTAGGTGCTGCTGTGCAGCGCGAAGAGGGGGGCCGCGTCGGCGTCGGTGAAGGGTCGCAGTCGCAGGCGGGCGGTGTGCAACATGGGGATGGCCAAAGTCATGCGTACGATCTTGCCTCGTCATGAGGGCGGCCAGAGCACCGAACACCCGATGCCGCTGCCCGCCCATCCGCAGATCCTGATGCCTCAGCTGACGGCCCGAGCTGACGTAACTCCACCTGTCACGCTCTCTGTAGAGAATTGCACCTCGACAATCATGGCCGTCCTCGCCGCCTCCTAGTGTTCGGGTGCGCTTCGGCGAACACCGAGAGCGCCACGTCCGGCTGGTACGCGGCCACGAGCCTGGTGCCCGGCTGCCCCAGGGCCTCCACGGCGTGCTCACGGCAGGCCGGTACGGGCCGGTGACCGAAGTCGGGGCGCCACAGCTCCACGATCGGCTCAGAAGGACAGCCGGCCGTCCCGCAGGCGAGGTCCTCACGGATCGCCAGGGCCGAATGGCTGCTCATGGCGGCATACGCGTCCGCGGTCAACGCGGCGAGCAGCCCGCTCGCGCGCTCCGCGATGGGCTCGGCAGGCGCGGGAGCGCTCACCGCCACCGTGTGCGCGTCCACCAGCGCCAGGTCGAACGCGTCGATTCGCTGCGCAGGAGACGCCTGCTCGATGTCGTCGAGCCGTTCGCGGAGGATGGCCAGGCGCGGCCCTTCGCCCGACGTCGCCAGCACGGCACGGGCACACTGCGTGAACTGGTCCCCGCGGCGGCTCCACCATCGGAGCTTGCGCTGCCGTTCGTCGCTGAGCCCCGCCAGACCCGGCCACTTGCGCCGGGCGCCTTGCCTGGTCATCCCGGCCGCGTCGCCGATCGCGGGATAGTCGGCGCCGCGCTGTGCCGCGGACAGCGCGGCGGAGGCCGCCAGTACCTCCGCGCTGTCCCGGATCGCCAGCAACGAGGTCAGCGCGGCCAGCCACAACTGCCGCGCGTCCGCGTCCGGCAGGCCCGATCGAGGCCCTGCGTCCGGTTCGAGCTGCAGCATTTCCCGCGCCATTCTCCACGCCAGTTGCTCGACGGCGGTGGTCACCTCGTCGGACACGCTCCCCACGGCGACTCCCTTGACAACACTTGTTTACGACCTCACCATGATGCGTGCGACAACATCTGTTGTCAACGGCGATCACCTGGGTGGGAACATGAAGCTGTTAATCATCGGCGGAACGTCGTTCGTCGGCCGCGCCATCGTGGGCGACGCACTCGGCAGGGGGCACGAGGTCACCACCTTCAACCGTGGGCTGACCGGCAAGGACGTCGACGGCGTCGAGGCGCTTCGCGGCGACAGGTCCACGGACGAGGGCATCCGGCCGCTCGCCGGCCGTGGGTTCGACGCGGTCATCGACCCGGGCGGCCTGATACCGGCCCACGTCCTGCGCACCGCGCGGGCGACGGCCGGGTCGGCCCCCTTCTACGCGTTCGTCTCGACCACGGCCGTCTACCGGACCTGGGACACCGCGTCGACGGACGAGTCGGCCGCGACCTGGCCCGGTGCGGCCGACCAGGACGGCGACCCGGCGGACCTGGAGAACTTGCGCGTTCACAAACGCGGCTGCGAACTGGCGGTCGAGCAGACCTACGGGCTTGGCGCCTGCCTGGTCGCGCGCGCCGGGTCGATCGTGGGGCCGTACGACAACCTGGGACAGTTGCCGTGGTGGCTCACCAGGATCGCCGAGGGCGGCCGGGTGATCGCGCCCGGCGCCCCGGCGCGCGGCCTGCAGCTGATCGACGTGCGTGACCTCTCGGCATTCGTGCTGGACCAGGTCGAGGCGCAGGCGGGCGGCATCCACAACGTCGTCCCGGACGGGCCGAACACCACGATGGGCCGGCTGGTCGACGACTGCGTGCGGGCGACGGTGTCGGAGGCCACTCCCGTGTGGATGGACGAGGGCTTCCTGCTGTCTCAAGGGGTACAACCATGGGCGGAGCTTCCCCTGTGGATCCCGGACGTGCCGGACGCCGCCGGTTTCTGGGCCGTGTCCGGCGCTTCGGCGAGAGCGGCAGGACTGCGTACCCGCCCGTTCGGCGAATCCGTACGGGACACCTGGGAGTGGTTGCGGTCAGGTGGCGCGGTGCGGACCGCACCTGGCGTCCCGCCGCTCGGTCTCGCCGGCGAGAAGGAGCACCGGGTGCTGGCCGCATGGGATTCCCGGCCCGCCGGGGAGGGTTGATCTTCCCCCAGTTCTACAGCCGCGTGGCGCGGACGAAGTAGAGCAGGTAGGGCAGGTCGCCCTCGGCCTCCACCCGGAAACTGGCGTCGGGGATCAGGGTGCCGAGCAGGTCGCGGGGGGCGCGCCGCATGGCCGGGCCGCTCAGGGTGCCTATGAGGTGTCTGGCCACGCGGTTGGCCGGCGGGCGGAACTCGGAGATGAGCAGGCGGCCGCCGGGCCGCAGCACGCGGAACATCTGACGCAGCGCTTCCGCTCGCGCGTCGGCGGGGATGTGGTGGACGGCGAGGCTGGAGACCACCAGGTCGAACGAGCCGTCGGGGAACGGCAAGTCCTGGCCCTCGCTTTTTCACGTAGGCGCAGTTGCCCGGAGCGCGCCGGGTGGCGTGGTCGAGGGGTAACGTCTGCGCGACGCCGCTCCGCGTGTGCCACTGTGTGTCAGCCGTGGCCCGCGAGTGCCGTTGGTTGCGGAGTACACGCGGAATGATCTTGCCGCCCGTGTCGTCGTCGGTCCGAACCATGGTGCCGTGATGTGGGCGGCCGACGCGGGCCGCCCACGACAGTCCCAGCTCGGCACACCACGTTGCGCCGAGCCAGCGGGAGCGCGCCCATCCGAGCACCCGCGTGTTGGACGTCCGGCAGGTACTACTAGCGGCGGCTGGCCGAGCACAAAGAGCTGGCGAAGGTCGGGGGAATGTTGGCGGTTGCGCCTACGAGTTGCGGGTGCGATTTCCGTCGTGGAAGTCGCATCCTCCTCGCCACTGCTGCGGTCGCGTGGCTTTGCTGGTGACCAGCAGCAGCGTTTGCCGGTCGGTTTCGACAGCACTCGGGGGCCGGCTCAGCCTGGAGTGTCGGTGAGAAGTAGCAGCACTCAACTGCGAAAGACCTGTAGCGACCAGGCGACTACTGATAAGGATGGCGGTCGTGGGTTCGGAGGGACAACCATCACCGCTGTGACGGTGGCATCCTCCGGGCTTTGACCCGCTGGTAGTGCCTGGCCGCCTTGGCCTGGTTGCCGCAGCCATCGCCGCCGACAAGGGAAGGTTGAAGCCAGGCGCCAAGCTGCCGTCCGAGGTGGAGCTCGGCGCCCGCTTCAGGTGAGCCGCAACACTGTGCGGGACGCGATCAAGCTGCTGCGCGAGCAGGGCCGCGTCCAGAGCGTTCACGCCAAGGGCACGTACGTGACCGGCGACAAGACGAGCGCCCCCGTGGCCCCGTCCCGCCGCCTGGTCCAGGACCTGCGCGACGCCATCACCTCCGGCAGCCTCAAACCCGGCGACCCGCTCCCGCTGGAGCAGGAGCTGATGGACCGCTACGGGCTGGCCGCCATCACCAACACCATCGCGCTGCGAAAACTCCGCGAAGAAGGGCTCATCCACCACTTCCCCGGCCGGGGCCGGTTCGCCGGCCCCGGCCCCGCGCAAGAGCCAAGATCGCCGTACCAGCCGATGAAAAGCTACCGGTCCGGGCCTAGATTGCATCTACAGCCCAGGGACGATCGGCGGAGGAATCGTCCGTATGCCTGAATCTCGGATCAGCCCACCCGTTCGACGGCTCCAGCCGGGGATGCTCCTCTCTCAGCTACGCGAGGAGCGGGGCCTGACCGGACCACAGGTCGCTGAGCAGACCGGGGTCACGCCGTCCGCGCTGTCGCGGCTGGAATGTGGGAAGAACAGCTACGTCACCCCCGGCGATGTGAGGTCGTTGCTCGACCTGTACGACGCCAACGAAGACGCACGCTGGCAGAGCGCGGGAAGCCGCCCGTGAGCTGGCCGACACACGTACCGGAAGGTCACGAGTCTTGGGCTGGTCGAAAACAGCGATCACCGACCTCGTCCATGCCTTATGGGGGAGCGCCCCTTCGGCCACAGTGATCTTTACGGTTGTCTCGACGACCCCATCGGTACGTGGCCGGCCACAAGGGCCCTACCCAGCGGGGTCAGCGTGTGCAGCATCGTGGTGGCGTCGCGCCGACTGATGATCAGTCCCGCCTCGCGCAGGATTCCGGTGTGATGACTGATCGTGGCCGGGGACACGCCGACGCGCTGGGCCAGGTCGCTCGTCGTACCGCCGATGACGATGGCCCGCAGCACCGCGGCGCGGGTCTCGCCGAGCAACTGATCGAGAGCGCTCCCAGACTGGGCCCGGCCTGCGTATGGGACGTGGTCCGCCGGGTAGATGACGGCCTGCGGCAGTTCGGGGTTGAAGATGGTCGCCGGATGCCGGTGAGTGAAGTAGGAGGGGATCAGCAGCAGCCCGCGTCCGTTCAGGTGGATGTCGCGGCCCGAGGGATGCTCAGGAATCTCCAGCACGGGGAATCGCCAGCGCATCATCGGGCGGAAGCTTTCCAGCAGACGGTTCACGCCGCCCTCGCGCAGGGTTTGGCGGCGCCGGGCGACGTCACTGTCGACAATGGCGCGGATGGTCGGCCAGTACGGCCCTACCGAGAGTCGATGGTAGGCGCGCACGGTGTCGCCGAGTTCGGTCAGCGCACCCGTTCGGGCCGCGCGCAGGTCGTCCAGCCAGGCGCCATGGCCGGGCCCACCGCCGAGCAGGGCGATCTCCTCGCGTAATCGGCGCCGGGAGGTGTTCTGGATCGCTTCCAGGGCTTCCTCCAGACCGAGCGCGCTCTCAGGAGGCGTGAGCAGGTCAGGATAGTAAGCAGCATCAGGCGCGACCGGGAAGAGCCAGCCGCGCACCGGCCGCGCCAGGCCCGCGCGATGCAGGTCGTGGCGCACCTGCCGTCGCCACAGTCCGAACGCCTGCCTTGCGTTGCTGCCCTGCAGGGCCTGCAGACTACCGACCACCTCCCACATCACGTCCGGCCCGTCCGCGATATGCGTGCGCGCTAGATCAGCGCGCGTGAAATGAATGCGCATCCGCCCTCCAAGATTGTCTGGCCTCCCCGTTGAGGACCGACGCTTCCCCATCAGGAATATCGCCGGATCAGCCCGTTCGTTCCTCAAGGCGCGACCCCGCGCAGCTCGGCCGGCACGTCGAACGATCACCCGGTTGTCGGCCCAGTAAAGGAGCGCCGACGCGGCAGACGCGCGTGACGGCACAGGCTGAACGCCTGCGATCAGGGGGTTTTGACTGCGGTCGAAGGTCGTGGACGCGCCTGTGCTGCTCCGCTGATGCTGGTGCCAGATCAGCACCCCGTCGAACAGCGCAGCATCAGACAGGAAGGGCACCCGAATATGCGCCGCTACTCGTCAATCGTCTTAGGTCTGCTCATGGCCGCCACCTCATGCGTCGCCAGTACGCCCGCGCAGGCGGCGGCATCTTGGGAGTGCGACGCGACTTACTCGTGCTTCTACACGGAACGCAACGGAACTGGCTCCAGGTGGGTAGCTCCAACCGGCGGCTGCCACCATCCCCTGCCGTCCTGGCTTCAAGACAACATCAGCTCCGTCCGCAACCGCGGCCACAGCACCGCCTACGTCCACCTCTACAACTGGGTCGGCTACTGGGAACACCTCATCACCATCGCGCCCGGCGAACGGGTGAACTTGAACGCGAGCGATAACAAGACCGACCGCATCTGCATCGATTCGTAGCCTCAACCGGGATGCCGGACGTTCTCCTTCGAGAGCAGGCCGGCGAGAGGAGACCGTGGAGTCGTTCCAGGCGAAGGCCGCCGAGCACATATCGGCACGAAACAGACCATAGAGGTAACAATGTGCGAACCGTCACATTGAGCCCGACTCGTGGGCGGCGGTCGTGAGCCACTGATATCGATGATCGCATCAATGGCGATCGAAAGGATATTCGTGCGCACACGTAAGCTGGCGACCCTCCTGGCCGGCGCGGCCCTGGCTGCCTCCACCACGCTGGTGGCGGGCGCCGCTCCGGCCAGCGCGGCTGGACCCTGCGGCAGCGGCTACTCCAGGGTCGGCGTCTACAGCATCGGCATCGAAAAGTACGGCTACCGTACGGGCATTCTGGAGGTGTACTACAGCTCCAGCGCCGGAAAGAACTGCGCCCTGACCTACGGTGACGGCCCCTACGCCAACACCGTGAGCTGGAAGGGCGTCACGATATCGAGAGGCGATGGCAGCGGGGAAGTCACCGACGCCAAAGAATACAAGTACTACGCCGGCCCGGTGTACGTCTCGGCGCGTGGCGGGTGTATTGACGTGGAAGGAATCTCCCCCGCGTGGACGAGCGTCAAGCTCAACAACGTGCACTGCGGCTGAACCTCTTCTGACCAGACCGGGGTGCCCTCCAGAGGGAGCGTGGAGGGCATCTCCGCGAAGGTCGCTGAGCACATCCATGCCTGACTCCCGGGCATGAAGACAGGCCCGCCGCGCAGCATCGCGCGACGGGCCTGTCTGCCTCAGAGGGTTCGGGTCTACTCAACGACCTCGACGGCGTCCTCGACGGCGGCGGCGCCGGCCCGGCGCTCATGACTATCCACGTCGGCACCCGGGAGTGGGCGCTGACCCTCAAGTACCAGGCGGCCGGCGCCTGGCGGAAGAGCGCGGCGGCAGCGGTCAGAACACGGTTGACGCGTTCGATTTCATCGTCGGCCTCGCGCACGGAATAGCCGACGACCTCGCCCGCGACGTGTGCCGGGACCTGTATCGGTGAATCGAGCAGGTCCGGCAGATCAGCGACATCGGCGAGAGCGAGAAGTGGCTCCCCCATCCACGTCCCCAACAGGCAGCTTCCGCTGGCGTGCCTGTACTGCAAGACGTACTCGATCAGACTGGCCCAGGAGTCTGGCCGCGTCGCCTGCTCCAACCCAACATACGAAGACGAAAACGGCGAGTGGCCCCACGGCCGCATTGACAGGAACCGCCTGGACGGCTCTGCATGTTGCAGTGGAGCGATGGCCGCACCACCTACTACTACAGCCAGGAGACATCGTGACGCGGGGTGGTGACATCCCAGCACGGCCCGCTCCGCGTTCTGGGACGATGCTCGCCATGAGGCTTAAGGCGGGAGGGACGCTCGAAGGGGCCGAGAAAGACCTTCAGTACGCCATAAACGAGATCACGAACTCGCGATTGAATACCCACGAGCCCGCATGGAAAAGCTACCTGCGGGCAGTGGACAACGCTCTGCCGCTGCTGGCCCAGTCGTTCGCTGAGCCCGATCTCGCGGGTGGGCTTCTCACTCCGACGTACTGGCGGCTCTTCGAGGGTAATGGCGGGCTATCAGAGCTGTTGCGTGCGGTGAGCCGAGAGATCGACACACAGCTCAAGGCCTTCGAGATCGCCAAGCGGGAGTTGGACAACCTGAAGGCATTGGCAGCCCGGCTCGGTGTTCCAGTAGTCCTGGACACCAACATTCTTGTGTGGTGGGCTCAGCCGGGCGACGTGGACTGGATTGACGTCCTGGCCGGCCAGGAGATCGAAGCGACTGCCGTGCGGCTCATCGTTCCCATCGTCGTCATTGACGAACTGGATCGACAGAAGTACGGCGAAGGGATCCTCGCCAAGCGCGCGGCCAAGGCGATTCGCTACCTGGACCGCCGGCTCACCGGCTCCACTCCCGGGGCGGCCGTGCCGCTCGCGAAGAACGTCACCTTCGAGGTTGCCATCGACTCCGTCCCCAACCAAGCGGCGATGGACGCCGACTGGCGAATCCTCATGTGTGCCGCCGACCTCGACCAACTCCGACCGGAGGCG
Source organism: Nonomuraea sp. NPDC005650 (assembly GCF_040605375.1). Classification (NCBI taxonomy): domain Bacteria; kingdom Bacillati; phylum Actinomycetota; class Actinomycetes; order Streptosporangiales; family Streptosporangiaceae; genus Nonomuraea; species Nonomuraea sp. NPDC005650. The sequence goes on along the minus strand of NZ_JBEXCR010000013.1, from coordinate 55,775 downwards.
GGCACAAGAGTGCTGACCAACGACACCAACATGCGGCTGCGTGCACTCCACCTCGGTCTGAAGACGCTGACGCTGCCCGAGAAGTACCGCAAGCCACACGCGGTCCTGAGTGCACGCCCCGAAGAAGAGGAGCAGCCGGATGGGATTTGAGGCGCAGTGAGTCACGACGACAGGCGGCAGCGCCTGGCCGCCGTCGAGCGCGTCGACTGGAGCAAGGCCGAATGCTCCTACGGCGTGGAGTGGATCAGCGACTGGCTCCACGCCGGCCCCGTCATGATCACGACCACAGCCAACCCCGGCCCGGAGGATCAGGCCGACGCCGTAGAAGCTGAGGCTGTCGCGGCGTTCCTCCAGCACGCCCGTGGCTGACCTGCGCCGCCTGCTCACGAGCGCTGCGATGGATGAGCTGTTCGCGTTCGTGCACGCCCGGCTCGACGAAGACGAAGCCGTGGCGCTCACATCCTGTAGCGATCCAGCGTGCGGAGTGTGGGCGATCACCGAAGACGGCGTGGACTTTGACCAGTACGAGGTGGGGGGATTCCATCCAGCGACCGCCGCCCACATCGCGCGCCACGACCCGGCCCGCACGCTCCGCGACGTCCAGGCTCGGCGGGCGACGCTCGTGCGCTGTCAGAGGGAGATGCTGGCCGGCATCCCGCGCCTGGCCCACTTCGCCAAGATGACCGTCTGGGAGATGGCCCAGCGCTGGAAGGACCGCGAGACGTTCAAGGAAGGGTGGAAGCCGTGAACGACGTTGCAGGCATCCTCACGCTTCTCGCCGTAGAACCCGCCATCCTGCCGCCGGCGCCCGCTCACGCCGATGGCGACCACATGGAACACGGGCAGCGCGACGAGATCCATCCTTGCCTGCGTACCTGGTGTGCTTCGAGTGTGGGCACGCCTTCCCAGCGCCCGAGGTGCTGCTTCGCAACCACAGTCGAGCGGCTTGACTCCAAGCTGCTTGCCGTGCCTGGTACGTCGTCGATCGCGCAGCTGGAGGAGAACCTGAGGGCGTTGACCGTGGTGGAGCTGGCGGCCGAGCGGCTGAGTGAGCTGGGCGGCTGAGACGTCCCGTTGACCGCCGGCCGACCGGTGTGGCAGCTTGCGGATCATGAGATTCCAGGTTGCCCGTGCCGCTGCCGTCGGAGTGCTGCTCGCCCTGACGGCATGTACGCCGGCAGGCGGTGGCCGGACCGGGCTCATGCTCGGCAGGGACGGCCATTTGACGGTGGCGGTGGCCTGGTGCGACCAGGCGCCGGATTCGGTGGTCGTCTACCACCGCTCTGGTGGCGAGTTGCTCGATCAGGCCAGGATCAGTGGTCCGGCCCTGCAGGGTGAGAAGATCGGGTTCGTCGACTGGAGGAGCTGCCCAAGGGCTGGGCCGTGACGGAGGGCGATCTCAACCTGCGCGAGGACCGGTTCTACAAGATCGGCGCGTACAAGGCCGGAGTGCAGCTCACCTACGGTCGGGTCACGCTCAGAGCCGGCCATAAGAAGGCCCTGCACCGGGACGGGATCGTGATCCAGTACTACGACGACGGCTCCGAGTACGGGTATGACGTCAAACTCACTCAGGACGGCCTCAGGAATGCGGCCGAGGAGATGTGCTGAGGGCCGGTCGGCGTACCGCCACGTCCCACGTCTCATCCGGGGCGGTCAGGACGCCCGCTCAATGATCTGTGCCCGCCCGCCGTCCATGCCGGGACCTCACCGTCGCGCACACGAGTACGGAACAAAACGCACGGTAGCGCACAGGACTATGGGCGCACCGGATGTTCGCCGTCCTCTGTGCAGATCCCCGAAAGCCCAGGACATCCGTGCACACGACTTCGGAAAGTGAAGCCGGGCCTGGCGCCAAGCTCTTTCGCCGGAGCGCCCGGAGTCTGCGACCTGTGCGGCCATCCGGGTACCACCGACGCCGACCAAGTACCACCTATCGTCGAGCGCGAACGCCTCGGGCTCCACCCACTGACCTGTGCTACCTCTGGTGGGGGCTCGTGATCGTCGGCGTGCTGTCCGGCTCGGGTGCCGAGGTCGGAATCAACCTGCCCGGGTAACCTTGCCTCGCGGCTCATTTCTTCCATGGGACGCCGTGGCGCCCCGCGTGAGCGGGATGGCGGTGGGCGGCTCTCGTCGTCTAGTGGCCAAGGACGTGGCCCGCAGTACGGGGCTGAAACGCCGGTTCGACTCCGGTCGAGAGCGCAGCTCCACAATAAAGGGTGGAAGCCACCTCTTCTCTGATGGGATAGTCGAGACGCACGCCTGCATAGCTCAGTCGGTAAGAGCGCCGCACTCATAATGCGGAGGTTTCCCAGGTTCGAATCCTGGTGCAGGTACGTCGCGAGGCGGGCTTCGGCACGGCCATCAGGAAAGCGCGCTGACGGGCGTGACGAGTAGAGGTGGCGAACCTGAGCGGGTCGGCTGTACGGGACGCGTACCGTGCGGTGTTGGGCAGCGGAGGGGACCTTGAGGGCGGCCTCGACGATCTCCTCGGGAGTGGCGTCCTTCAGCTCTTCCGGGGCCAGTAGGTAAGGTCACCGATGTCGGGATACAGCGCATTGGCTTCGAGTAGCGCCAGGTAGTAATCGGTCTCCGGATCGGCATCCATGATCCGACGGACGATTGGGGCCAGCTCCGCCCGAGGAACTTCGGGAGAGCCACAGCGAGGAACTGTCGGCCGGCGAGCAGAAGCTTCGGGAGGAGTTCACCGGCCGGTGACAGAAGGAGCCGGGTCGCATCCGCAACGGATGCCCGGGTCCGGGATGCGGAGATCGCCACCGAGGCCCGCATCCGCCTGGAACTCGCCTCCAACGGCGGAGGTTCGGGCAGACGACCCGCGAAGGCGATCGACGTCGCCAAGACGAGCGGCGACCAACCGCTACAGAAGCGCGACCGAGCCGCGGCCATCCTCCGCAGCCAGCCCGACATCCTCGGTGGGAGCTGTCCAAACTCGCCGTGGGCGGCGAACGGGAGACCGCGCTGTTCGTCAAGGTCCAGGTCGCCTGGCTGCTGCCCTACCTGGTGGCGGCCGGGGACGTGGCGCCGGGCGGCGTCTCGCTGCCGGTCGTGGACTGGGATTTCGCGGCGGCTCGGTTCTTCGGGGAGAACCCGTGAACGCGACTCTCCGCAACCGGGTTTCCCGGTGTTGGGCTCAGGGAGCCTCCTCAGGTCGGCCCGCGAGGGGCTTCTCCGGAGGGCCCAAGGTGGGCGCAGCCACATGTATGCGCGCGCGGCACCGTACCGTATGTCACCACCAGCTGGGAGAACTTCATGTCGCGAGCCCGGCGCCCGCGCCGCGCTGACCCCCGCGAGAACCGGGCCATGGCGAGCCAACAGAAGCTTCTCGACGCAGAGGCCCGCGGCGACTGGCGTTCGAGCACGTACGGGAGCAGCGGCGGCTCGTACGGGCGCTGTTGGGGCGGCGCGGCGGCGGGCCCTGGGGCTGACGGCCTGAGCGGCGGGCGCCGACCGCGTCGGTGCGCGGCCGTCCTGCCCGGTGTGCGAGCCGCCCTGGGGCAGCCCTTCGCGTGACGGCGCCGACCGCGCCGGTGCGCGCCCGCGTGCTGTTCGGCGGAGAATCTTTGACAAGTCCGGACAGTATCGTGCGGTTGAACCAGTCAAGAGGGAGACCATGGATCTGGCCCGCGTGCGAGACCGTTGTGAGCAGCAGATTCGGAGACTGCGAATCTCATCGCCGTTGAACGTCACCGCACTGTGCGAGGACCTGGCCAGGGAACGCGACCGGCCGATCCGCCTTCTCCCGCTGTCCTCGCGGCCGTCGAACCCGTCCGGCCTGTGGGTGTCGGCGAAGACCGCCGACTACATCTTCTACGAGGAATCCGCCGGCTCGGTGCATCGCGAGCACATCATCCTGCACGAGATCGGCCATCTGGTGTTCGGTCATTCGGGCGTCGCGGACCTGGACGACCTCACCGCGCGCCTGCTGGCGCCGAACCTGGATCCGAAGGTCGTGCGCCGGCTGCTGTGCCGGGGCAAGTACGACGACGTGGACGAGCAGGAGGCCGAGCTGTTCGCCACGCTCGTTCTGCTGCGGGCCGATTTCCAGGTCGTTCCCGTGCGGGGCCCGGACATCATCGACGATCCTTCCGGGGTGCTGGCGAAACTGAAGGCCGTGCTCGGGGGTGACGGCCATGCTTAGGGCCTTCCACCTGGCCGTGATCGCGCTGGCGTGGCTCGGCGTCGGCTACAAGCTCCTCGACCTGCGGCGCAGGCCGAACGACCTCGGGCGCCTCGCGGTCTGCTCGGCACTGCTGTTCTTCGCGCTGGCGTTGACGGTCGGGCTGCCGCCGCTGTATCAGCTCATCCCCTGGTTCGCCGACTCCCCGAGCCTGGTCCGGCTGGTCCAGCACAGCCTGGTCGTGCTGGCCGTCTTCTCGACGCAGTTGCTCGTCGTCCACCTGGCCTCGCCGCCCGGCCGGACGGCGGCCAACGTCCGGGTACGCGCGGCGATGATGGTCGTCTTCCTGATCGCGATGATCGTCCTGTTCGTGGCGGCTTCGCCGGGTGACGCCGCGGAGGATTTCGTCGCCGCGTACGCCACGTGGCCGTTCGTCACCGAATACCTGCTGACCTTCCTGGGCTTCGTCGCCGTGGTGATGGCGGACATCTTCCGGCTTTCGCTCCGCTTCACCCGCCGCGCCACGGCGGGGTACCTCCGGGCCGGCCTGTGGCTGTGGGCCGGGTCGAGCGCGGCGGGTTTCGCGTTCGCGGCGCACAAGGCCGCCTACGCGCTCATGACGCGCTTCGGGAGCCGGCCGCCCTGGCTGGAGGGGCCGGTCTCCACCACTCTCGCCGGCCTGGTGCTGGCCCTGTTCGTCGCCGGGCTCACCGCGTACGGCTGGGGCCCGCGGATCGGCGCCGCGCTCCGGTGGTGGAGCCGCTATCGGACCTACCGCGCGCTTCTCCCGCTCTGGAAGGCGTTGTACGAGGTCATGCCGGACATCGTGCTGATGTCGCCGGCCACCCGCCGTGCCCCCGTCGATCTGCGCCTTTACCGGTGCGTCATCGAGATCCTCGACGGACGGCTGGCGCTGCGGGCCTACTGGAACACCGAGGTCGCGCGAGCCGCGCGGGAACGAGCCGCGGCGGCGGGGCTGACCGGGCCGCGGCTGGATGCCGCGGCCGAGGCCGCCGCACTCGCAGCGGCGCTCGAAGCGCGGAAGCGCGGCCACGTGACCGGGGAGCAGCCGCCTGTGCTGCCCGATCTCGGCATGACGGAGGAGATCCGCAGGCTCGTCCTGACGGCCCGCGCCTATCGCCGGGTCACGGCTCGTCGCGCGGGGGAAGCCCTTCCAGCGTCCGTACGCGCTTGATCACCTCGGTGATCGTGTCCAGGCTCTCCACCGACAGTCCGGACGCGCGCAACGCGACATCCCGGACACCGGCGTCCCTCAGCGCGACCACCAGAGCGAGCTCGCCCTCCACCTCGTCACGGATCCGCTCGTCGAAGAAGTAGGCGGGGGGCACGCCGAAGAAGGTAGCCAGCGCGGTGAGGTGTTTGAGGGTCGGATTGTCCCGCTGGCCGGTGCGCAGATACCAGATGTAGGAGGCGGAGATGCTCACGTCCTGGTCCCGCGCGATGGCCGCGGCGACCTCCTCGTTGCTGTATTCCCGGCGGCCGGGCTCCCGGACTGTGTGGAACAGGTAGTCCAGCTTCTCGGCCAGGTTCCGTTGCGACTCGGGCTCTTCCGGGCTGGAGCTCTCCATAGTCCACCTACTCGCTTGACTGCTGTGGACGTGACCACGGCGATCTTCACCACCGTTGACAGTGGCGCAGCTGTTGAGTTTAACTGACACAGTCTTGACTGGCGTGGATTGAACAGGGATGCCATCCACACCAGTCCAACGGGGCGGGGGGTAAGGAAGCCGATGCTTCCAGCGCGGTCGGTTGGGGTCATCCGGTTCCGGGTTCTGGGGCCGCTGGAGGTGGTGAAGGATGGTGGGGCGCCGATCCGGCTGCCTTCCGGAATGCAGCGGATCGCGCTGGCGACCCTGCTGCTGTATCCGAATCAGCCCGTGGGCGTCGACGGCCTGATCGAGCGGATGTGGGGGGACGACACCCCGGATGATCCTCGTGGGGCGTTGCACACTCATCTGACCAGGCTCCGGCGTACCCTCTCCACAGGTCTGGACGGGACGAGCCCGATCGAGAGCAGCGGCGGTGGTTACCTCGTCCGCGCCGACGAGGATTCGCTGGACTTGATCGAATTTCGCGATCTGGCCGCCCGGGGGCGGAGCGACAGCGCCGCCGAGAAGAGCCTGCTCTCCCAGGCGCTGGCGCTGTGGCGGGGGCCTGTGCTGGCGAATGTCGCCTCGGACGCCCTCCATCGTGACGAGGTCGCCGAGCTGGAGGAGGAACACCGCCACGCGCAGGAACGCTGGTTCGAGCTCGCCCTGAGGGCGGGGGAGGGGGCGGCGATCATCAGCCGCCTCAAGGCGGCGGTCACGGCCTCCCCGATGAGCGAGCGGCTCACCGGTCAGCTCATGATCGCGCTCTACCAGGCCGGTCGCCAGGCCGAGGCCCTGGAGGCGTACGAGGCGCTGCGGGTGATGCTGCGCGACGAGCTCGGGCTGGAGCCCGGGGAGGGGATACGGCAGGCACACGCGCAGGTGCTGCGCCAGGACGTGCCCTCTCTCGCCGGGGATCAGCAGCGGGTGGCCGTCGCTCATGTGCCCGTACCGGCGGAGCTGCCGGCGAAGGTGGCGACGTTCACCGGGCGGCGTCCCCAGGCGCGGGCGCTGCTCGACTCGCTCCGCGACGGGCACACGACGGTCGCCGCCGTCTCCGGACCGGGCGGCATCGGCAAGTCGGCGCTGGCCCTGCACGTCGCCCACCGGCTCGCGGACGTCCTTCCCGACGGGCAGCTGTACCTGGACCTCAACGGTTCCACCCCCGACCTGCCGCCGCTGGAGCCGGCGGAGGCTCTCCGGCGGCTGCTCCGCTCGCTCGGCGTCGCACCGGACGCCGTGTCCGCGGAGCCGGGGGAGGCCGCCCGGCTGCTGCGCTCCCTGACCGCCGGCCGGCGCATGCTCTTCCTGCTGGACAACGTGCGCGACGTCGCCCAGGTGCGTGATCTGCTGCCCGGTGGCGCCGGTTGCCGCGTGCTGCTCACCAGCAGGCGGCTGCTGGCCGACCTCGACGGCGCCGAGCACGTACAGCTGGACGTCTTCTCCCCTGAGGAGTCGTACGAGCTGCTCGGGCGGCTGGTCGGCGCGGGGCGCCTGGCCGCGGAGCCGCACGCCGCCGCCCAGGTGGTGCAGCACTGCGGCGGCCTGCCGCTCGCGGTGCACATCGCCGCCACCAGGCTCGTCTCACGCCCGGCCTGGCCGATCTCGGTCCTGGCCGACCGGCTCGGCGCCCAGCACCGGCGCATGAACGAGCTCCGCGCCGGCGATCGTGCCATCCGGGCCACGTTCACCACCAGCTACCAGCAGTTGCAGACCGAGCACCACGGCGCGGCGGCCACGCGGGTGTTCGACCTGCTCGGCCTGTTCGACGGCGCCGATCTCGGCACCGACACCGTCGCCGCCCTGGCCGGGCTGCCCGCCGAACGCGCCTGGCAGCTGCTCGAACTCCTCGCCGACGTCCGGCTCCTCCAGACCCATGAGCCCGGCAGGTACCGGATGCACCACCTGGCGCGGCTGTTCGCCCACGAACGCGCGGCAACCCACGGCTTCGAGGCCCCGCACGCCGTGCGGCGGGTCCTGCACTACTTTCTGGCCACCGCCCGCCGGGCCGTCCGCCTGCTCAACCCGCACGCCGAGTGGCGTGCCGCCATCGGCCCCACGGCGCCTGTCCACGCCGGCTCGCAGCTGGCCGGCCCCGAGGCCGCCCGGGAATGGGCCGAGGCCGAGGCGCCCAATCTGGTGGCGGTGGTCCGGCAGGCGGCCGAGACCCGCGACGACGACCTCACCATCGGTCTCGCCACGTCCTTTTCGTACCTGATGCTGGACCGCGGCCGATGGGACCAGGAGCGCCAGATCCGCCGGGTGGCCGCGCACGTGGTCCAGCGCTGGGACGACCCGCCGCATCAGGCGCTCGCGCGGGCCGACCTCGGCGCCCCCCGGGGCCACCTTGTCGTCGCGCTGCGCGCCTTCACGGCGGACAAGGCGTCACTGGGCTGATCGCCGCACCCACGGCCGCCTTACGGTCGCCCGCTCGCCGCGTGCGCTGAGCGGTCCGATTCGGGCAGTCGCCAGCCGGCCGTCCACAGGCGGGTGCCCGAGCGGCGGTCGAGGCGGCGCAGGAACGACAGGACGCCCGCGGTGCCGGTGCTCCAGGTGTAGGCCGCCTTGTCGAGGTCGTTGCCGGGGAAGACCGGCTGCGCGGGCTCGCCGCCGGCCCGTACCAGCATCCGCTCGGCGATGTCCTCGGCGTGGCGCCAGTAGCCGTCGTCGCCCGTGATCATCGCCAGGTCGATCAGCGCCTCGCCGATGCCCGCCAGGCCGCAGCACTGGGAGACCACCCAGGCCTGCGGAGCGACGACCAGGCACGCCCGCGCGCCCCGCTCGGCCAGCTCCAGGTAGCGGTCCTCGCCGTACGCGCGGGCCGCGCGGGCCAGCGTGCCCGCGATGCCCGACATGCCCTGGCACCAGGAGGCCCCCATGGCCCGGGCATCCGGGCCGTGCAGCTCGCCGATCAGCGCCTCGACCTGTACGGCCAGCGCGGCCAGCCGCTCCCGGGCCGCCTCGCCCGCCGCTCGGTCGCCGGTGGCCTCGTGGTAGGAGAGCAGGAAGTCCGCGCAGCCCGCGTCGCCGTGGGCGTACGCCGTGTCGACGGACACGCCGGAGCCGGGCTGGGCGGGCGCCACGGCGTCCTGCGAGCGCGTGACCTCATCGGCGATCAGCAGCCGGGCGCACTCGGCGGCGATCCGCAGATGCCGGGCATCGCCGGGGTCGAGGGCGGCCAGGGCCAGGTGGCCCGAGCCGATGCCCGCCACGCCGTGTGCCTGGTCGGCCCGCTGCGGTCCGTCGAGGGCGACGGGTGCGGGCGCCGCCAGTTCCGGCGCGGCGCTCAGGCGGGCCGCGGTCAGGAACAGCGCGGTGCCGGTGCGGCCGAAGTACAGCGAGGGCGGGAGCTTAGCGGGCGGCATCACGCGGGCCGTCCACCGGGCCAGGTCGGCGGCCACGGCCCTGCTCTCCGGGTGGTGCAGCAGTTCCATGCCGACTCCGGCGCTGCCGCCGTAGACGTTGGTCACCGGCGGGCTCTCCCGGCGGGCGTCCTCTGGCGCGGCGATCAGCTGCTCGGCGAAGGCCGCGCACTCGCGGACGGTGTGGTCGAGCGCCTTGGACAGCAGCTCCCCGGTGAGCCTCGGCGGGGAGGGCAGCGGCCACCGTCTCGCCGTTGGGAGTTCGGCGGGGTCCGGTTCGCGGCTGGATCTGAGTGCGGTGGCGGCGGCGGTGCGGTCGGCGGGGTCGAGGCTCAGCAGGCCGGGCAGCAGGCCGAGGACGCCCGTCGTGACGTCCGGGAACATCCCCGCCAGGCACATGAGCGTGCGCTCGACGTTGCGGACCGGGTCCGGGCCGATCATGATCGGGTTCATCCCGGTGGCCGCGAAGAACAGGGTGGCGCCCAGCGAGAAGTAGTCGTCGGCGGGCGCGGATTCGCGATCGGTGTGCTGGTCGGGGACGCTGTAGCCGCGGCTCCAGCCGGGCAGCTGCAGCCCGTCGTACCTGCTGTTGCCGAAGTCGATGAGCGTGCAGCGGCCGGCCTCGCCGAGCACGACGTTCTTGGGCGACAGGTCGCGGATGACGACGCCGCGCGCGTGCACCGCGTCGATCACCTCCAGCAGCCGGACGGCGAGCGCGCCGAGGTCGCGCTCGCCTCCGGCGGGCTCCGCGGTGAACAGGCCGTTCTCCGCGACGAAGCGGTTGAGGTCGCGGCTGCCCGCGTCGGTCATGACGAGGAACTCGTCCTCGCCGTGCCGGAAGTGGTCGATCGGCTCCGGCACGCCCGCCACGTCCTTGAGCGCCTGCAGGACCCGCAGTTCGTTGCGGAGATACATCCGCAGGTCCCAGCCCTCGACGTTCTCCCCGACGTACGCGCGGGCCTCCTTGACCACGACCCGCCGCCCGGCGGCGTCGGTGGCGCGGTAGACGTTGCCGCGCGGGCCCCGCACCACGCCGGACGTCACGCGATACCGGCCGCCGATGAGCCGGCCCGCGCCGTCGGCGGCCTGTCCGGTCGTCTGAGTTGGCGGCTGGGTGCCCAGCGACGGTCGTTCACCGGACTCCCGCGCGTCCGACGGGCCGGTCGCGGCGGGCTCCGTGGGGCGGAACGGGTCGGTGGCCCAGGGCGGGCAGGTGAACTCGGGGCCGGCCGCGCCCGGCAGTTGCTCGCCGTCCGGCCCGATCACGATCAGCTCGAAGTCGCCGTTCTCGTCCACGCGGTACTGCGGGGCGAACGGGGCGTACCTGTAGTAGACCGGAGCGTCGGGGCGGACGCGCCGATCGCTGACGATGCGCGGGGCCGACAGCCCGGACAGGGCGTCGGCGAGGGCGTGGCCGAGTTCGACCACCGCGTCCTGTTCGGGGTAGACCGTCATGGCCTTGCCCACGGCTCCCGGGTCGACGTCGCCGGAGTTGAGCTCCATGAGCCGGTGGGCGGAGCGGGCGACCTTGAAGGCGCAGCCGGTGCCCGCCAGGATCGGCAACGCGCGCTCAAGGGTGTCGGCGAGGGTGCCGGGACGTGCGGAAATGTGGATTTTCCAGCCCTGGAATGGAATGTCGTGGCGAGGGTCGTGAACGCTGATCCACGTGTCGTCCTCGTAGATTTCCCTACCATTCGAATCTGCAAATCGGGTAAGGCGGTCGAGCACATTACTGTCCACGGTCATCCCTCGATAACGCAGCGCATCGGCCTGATATGAGAAAAAGGCCATCAGAGCGTCGCCGACGGCCTTTCCCCAGCACTTCTCGTCACCACGCTTCACCGCGTGGGATCAGATGCTTCACACAATGGACGGGCAGCACGGGAAGCTGCTGCAGACCGTACGCTTGCAGGTGTTGACGCACGCCTGGGGGCCGTGGAGCAGCTTGTTCAGCTCGCCTTCGAAGTCGACGACGAGGTCTTCGTACTCCAGGACTCCGGCGTCGCGGGGCTCCAGGGCGAGGACCGACACAAGGGCTCCTTCCTTGGCCACCTATGGGCGGCCGACGTAGGGTCCGGGCCTCGGGGTGGCGCCGGTAGACGCCTTTCCCGTGCCCTTCTCGCGAACGGGGACCGGCTAGAAGTCCCCGCGTCGCGAGCAAACGGACGCATTATGTGCAGATATCCGGAAGCCTGTCCAGAGGTAGCCGTAACGGCCAAAAATGTCTTTACATGCGCCTTTACAGTGAGAGTTTGATCTTCTAGATTGGCGTGCGTGATGGGGGGATCTCCGGCATGCCGGCCTGACAACGGCGCCCTCGCGTGAGGCTGTGGCGACGCCGGCGCACGACGCCCGTCCCCGACGACCGGTCGGGGCTCGCGGCCCAGTACTGGGAGAGTCACGACGAGCACCTGCTGACCGCCACTCTCGGGACGATCGCCCGCAGGCTGCCGTCCCTGGTGGCCGCCGCCCTGCGGATGGCGTGGCAGGCCAGTCCCCGTGACACGGCCGTGGCCCTGGCGGGCAACCTCGTGGCCGGCGTGTTCACCGTCTTCGGCCTGGTGGCCACCTCCGACGTGCTGGCCTCGCTGCTGGCCGCCGGTCCCACGCTCGATCGGGTCTGGGCCGCGCTGCCCGCGCTGCTGCTCGTGGCCGCCGCCACCGGGTTGCGCGGAGCGCTGCTGGCCGGTGCCGGATGGGCGCAGGCCCGGCTCAAACCACTGGTCGAACGGCTGGCCGAGACCCGGCTGTTCGAGCTGACCACCCGGGTGGAGCTGGCCGCGTTCGACGACCACGACTTCCACAACGCGATGCGGCGGGCCCGCGACAGCGGCGTGCCGGACACCGCCACCGTGGTGGAGACGACGATCGCCGTGGTCACCGGCGCGGTGGGCGTGCTGGCCTCGGCCGTGGCGCTCGGCCTGCTGCACCCGATCCTCATGCCGCTGCTGCTGGTCGCCGCCGTGCCCGCGGGATGGGCCGCGGTGCGCATGGCGCGGCTGGGGTACCAGGCGTTCTACCGGCTGTCCACCGCGCGGCGGCGCAAGTTCATGCTGTCGGACCTGATGGCCGAGCGGCAGCCCGCCGCCGAGGTGCGGGCGTTCACGCTCCGGGGCTTCCTGCTCGGCCAGTACGCCAAGGTGGCCGACCTGGAGCAGGACGTCCAGCTCGACGTGGCACGGCGGCGGGCCGCGACCAAGGCGGGCGGCGACCTGCTGACCGGCGTGGCCACGGCCGGCGTGTACGTGGTGCTCGGCGTGCTGCTGGCCGCCGGCGTCATCCCGCTGTCCGTGGCCGGCGCGGCCGTGCTGGCGATCAGGACCGGGCAGGTGTCGCTCACCGCCCTGATCCAGACCATGAACCGGCTCTACGAGGCCGGCCTCTACTTCGGTGACTACCTGGCCTTCTGCGAGCTGGCCCGCGAGCGCGTCCCCCCGCCGCCCTCGGCCCCCGCCGAGCCGGCGCCGTTCCGCCTGCTGACGGCCGAGAACGTCACGTTCACCTACCCCGGCGCCGACCGGCCCGCACTGTCGGGCGTCAGCGTGACGGTCGGCCACGGCGAGGTCATCGCCCTGGTCGGCGAGAACGGCTCCGGCAAGACGACCCTGGCCAAGCTGCTGGCCGGGCTGTACCAGCCGCAGGAGGGCACGATCCGCTGGGACGGCGTGGACCTCGGCGCGTTCGACGGCGACGCGTTGCGGCGGCGGGTCTCCGTGATCGCCCAAGATCACACCCGCTGGCCGCTCACCGTCCGCGAGAACATCGTCATGGGGCGCCCCCTGGAGGAGGACCGGCTGGCCGCCGCCTCCGCCGCGGCGGGCGCCGACGAGGTGGTGGCGCGGCTGCCCGACGGCTACGACGCGCTGCTCGACCGCCGCTTCCGGGGCGGCCACGACCTGTCGGGCGGCCAGTGGCAGCGCATCGCCGTGGCCCGCGGCTTCTACCGCGACGCCGCGCTGGTCATCTTCGACGAGCCGACCTCGGCCCTGGACGCCCGTGCCGAACACGCCCTGTTCGAGCGGATCCGCGGCCACGCCGACGGCCGCGCCGTCGTGCTCATCACCCACCGGCTGGCCAGCGTCCGCTACGCCGACCGGATCTACGTGCTCGACGGCGGCGCGATCGCCGAGCAGGGCACGCACGCCGAGCTGATGGAACGCGACGGCCTCTACTCCGGCCTGTACGAGCTGCAGGCCTCGGCCTACCGGCAGCCGGTGCCATGATCGTCGCCGAGTCGGCGTACCTCGCCGTGACCGCGGCGCTGCTGGTCGCGGCGCTGGGCAAGCTGCGGGACGTGCGCGGCTTCGCCCGGTCGGTGGCCGGTTACCAGGTGCTGCCGGGCAGGCTGGCCGGGTCGGCCGCGGTGGGCGTGCTCGTGGCCGAGTCGGTCGCCGCCGGGCTGCTGCTCGCGCCGGGCGGCCGGCGGTGGGGCGGCGTGGTGGCGGGGGTCCTGTTCGTCGCGTTCATGGCGGCCATGGCCTCCGTGCTGCGGCGCCGGATGGCCGTGGACTGCGGATGTTTCGGCGGCCGTGACCTCGTCGGGGCCGGCACGTTGCTCCGTACCGGCCTGCTGCTGGTCCTCGCGGTGACGGCGGCGGTGACCGGGCCGGTCGCGTTCGCGCCCGTCCAGCTTCCGGTGGCGGCGGTCCTGCTCGGGCTGGCCTTCCTGCCCGCGCGGCTGCTCCGCGTGGAGAGGGCCTCGTACGGACCGCGTCCCGGCACGCGCTTCGCCCTCACCGGCGGGCCGGAGCCGACCGGCGACCGGACGATGTACGCGTTGGTGTCGCCGGCGTGCGGGCTGTGCAAGGAGATGCTGCCGGAGTTCGTCGCGACGGCCGGCCGCCTGGAGGTCGTGCTGGTCAGCGCGGTGGACGGGTACGGCGGGGCCGGGCTGCCCGTGGTCGTGGACCCGGACGTCTTCGACCGCAACGACATCCCGTGGCCGCCGTACGTGGTGGTGACCGACCGCGCCGGCACCGTCCTGTCGGCGGGCGGCGCGGCCGACCCGGCACAGCTGGAGCAGGTTCTGTCCATGGCCGGGTAGCACGGCCGGGTAGCGCTGCCGGGCAGGCCGGTCGACGCCTATTTTGCTACAAGTTCCGAAATTGTTCCGTGACGGGGTCGCTGCACAGCCGAAACAAGCCATACCTACCGTCCTAAACAGCAGCACAGGCCGCCATCCGGCTCCTCTGATCAAAAAAGCTACTTTCGCCGGAAATCCCCCACTGTGCTCAGCGCCTTCGCGTGACAGGAGTCCCCGAGTGTCCAATCTCTCCCGACGCGGTGCCCTACGGCTGACCGCCGGCATAGCTCTCACCTGCACCCTCTCCCTGGCAGGCTGCGGGCGCGGTGACAACGCCGCCGCGACCGGCCCCGTCAAGCCCGTCGACGCGTCCCCGGCCACCGGCACCGTCAACGTCTGGGCCGCCCAGGGCGACGCCGACGTGCTCGACAAGGTCATCGAGCCCTTCAAAGCCGCGAACCCGGACGTCACCGTGAAGTTCACGCTGATCCCGAACGCCGAGTACTACACCAAGCTCCAGTCGGCGATCGCGGCGGGCAAGGGGCCCGACGTCGCCCAGCTCTTCCCCGAGTCGCAGGCGCAGTTCCTCGATCCGTCGGTCCTCCAGCCCGTTCCGGCCGGCCTCGTCGACCAGGGCGCGTTCTTCAAGAGCCTCTGGGACGCGGGCGTGGCCAAGGGCGTCGCCTACGCGGTGCCCTGGTACGCCTACACCTACGCTCTCGTCTACCGCTCCGACCTGGCGGAGAAGGCGGGTGCCAAGGCGCCGGCCACGTGGGACGGCATGGTGCCGTTCCTGAAGGCGCTCCAGGGCGCCGGCGCCGGGCGCGGCCTCGGGGCCGACATCGGGTGGGACATCTTCAACGGCCAGGACGTCGCCATGTACGCCTGGCAGTCGGGCGGCTCGCTGCTCTCCGCCGACGGCAAGTGGACGCTCGACACCCCGGCGATGGTCGACGCGCTCAAATACAACGCGTCGTTCTTCACCTCGGGAGCCGCCGACCCCAGCGGGCCCACGTTCCTCGACTCGCAGCCGTACTTCGTCGACGGCAAGACCGCCGCCATGATCACGGGCCCGTGGGTCATCGGGCAGCTCGACACCGCCGCGAAGAAGCCCGGCTGGACGGCGTCCCACGTCGCGACCGCACCGCTGCCGGCCGGGCCGTCGGGCAGCGCCTCCTTCTCCGCGGGCGGCAGCTGGGGCGTGCTCGCCACCAGCGGCAACGCGACCGCGTCGTGGAAGCTCATCCGCTACCTCTCGCAGCCGAGCACCCAGGTCGCGCAGTACAAGGCGTACAGCTCGCTGCCGGCTGCCATGTCCGCCTGGGAGGACCCGGCCATCAAGGGCCAGCCGCTGCTCGGCGCCTTCCTGACCCAGTTGAAGAACACCAGGGCGTTCCCGCAGGTGAGCACCTGGCAGCAGGTCGCGACCCGGCTGGGGAAGGAGATGGAGGCGGTGGCCAAGGGCAAGGGCACCGCCGAGAAGGCCGCCACGAGCGTCCAGGCGTACGCCGAGAGCCTCGGCACGGGCACGCGGTGATCCCCGCATGACCACCACCGCCGCCCCGAGGGCCCGAGGCTCCCGCCGAACGGGTGTCGCCTGGCTCTTCCTCGCACCGTTCGCCGTCGTGTTCCTGCTCTACACGGCCGTCCCCACCGTCGCCGCGCTCGGGTTCAGCCTGACCGACCTGCGTGGCACGGATCTGCGCAACCCGTTCGCCGTCGACTTCACCGGCCTGGAGAACTATCTCCGCCTGTTCCAGGACGAGAGCTTCCTGCGGGACATCCTCAACACCGCGCTCTTCGTGGTGGTCGGCGTGCCGCTGACCATGGGGATCGGATTCGCGCTGGCCTTCGCGCTCAACACGGTCATCCGGCGGCTGCGCGGCATGTTCCGCGTCGTCTTCTTCGCCCCGGTCGTCACGAACATCGTGGCGGTCGCGCTGATCTGGCAGTACGCCTTCAACGCCGAGGGCACCGTCAACAAGGTGCTCGGCGCCGTCGGCTTCGCCGGGCCGAACTGGCTGGACGACCCGAACCTGGCCATGCCCGTGGTCATCCTGCTCGGCGTCTGGCGCAACTTCGGCACCGCGATGGTGCTGTTCCTCGCGGGCCTGCAGGCGGTTCCGCAGGACGTGTACGAGGCCGCCGCCCTCGACGGGGCCGGCCGGTGGCGGCAGCTGAGGCACATCACCCTGCCGCTGCTGCTGCCCACCACGCTCATGGTGTCGGTGCTGCTGACCGTCTTCTATCTCCAGGTGTTCGACGAGCCGTACCTGCTGACGAACGGCGGCCCGCTGGGCTCCACGGAATCGGTGGCGCTGTACACCTACCACCAGTTCGGGTCCGGGGCGATCGGGACCTCCTCGGCCGCGTCCTTCGTGATGCTCGTCTTCGTGATGCTGGTGAGCGTCGTCCAGTTCCGGCTGCTGAGGCCCCGCGCATGAGCACCGTCGCCACGGTGGGAGGCACCGAAATGATCAGCGCCCGGGTCGCCGTGCGCCGCCGGTCCGTCGCCCGGCCGCTGCTGTACGGCGCGCTGGTGCTGTGCGCGCTGCTCACCATGCTTCCGTTCGTCTGGGTGATCAGCGGCTCGCTGCGCAGCCTCGACGAGATCCGCTCCGACCCCGGCGCCTGGCTTCCGCACGACGTCACCCTGGGCAATTTCACCCGGCTGTTCGCCACCCAGGGCTTCGGCGGGTACCTGGCCAACAGCATCGTGGTCGCGGCCATCGTGGTGGCGGGCAACGTCGTGGCGGCGTCGGCCGCCGGCTACGCGCTGGCCAAGCTCGACTTCGCGGGTAAGCGGCTCGCGTTCGGCGCCGTCATGGCCGCCATGATGGTGCCGTTCAGCGCGGTGTTCGTCACGCAGTTCGTGATCACGGTCGACCTGGGCCTGGCCGACACCCTCGCCGGCATCGCGCTGCCCGGCGTGGCGATGCCGATGTCGGTCTTCATCATGCGGCAGTACGCGATGTCGATCCCCGGCGATCTGCTCGAAGCGGCCCGCATCGACGGCGCCGGCGAGTTCCGGATCTTCTTCCGGATCTTCCTGCCGCTGGCCGGCCCCGCTGTGGCGACGATCACGATCATGTCGTTCCTCGCCTCGTGGAACAACTTCATCTGGCCGCTCATCGTCGCCCAGAGCATGTCCAGCTACACGCTCCCGGTCGGCCTGGCCGCCACCAGCCAGGCCGCGTCGCACGTCACCGACTACGGGCTGCTCCTCGCGGGCGCGATCGTCGTGATGCTGCCCGTGCTGGTGCTCTTCCTGTTCCTGCAGCGCTACTTCGTTCAGGGCATCGCCGGAACGGGGATGCGGTGAGCCGTGTTGGATGATCGAATGGACCTCTTCGACGCGCCCGGCGAGCCGGTCACCGTTCACGCCCCCGCCGGCACGATCATCGGCCGTCGCGCCGGCCGGGTACGGCGCTTCCTCGGCATCCCCTACGCCGAAGCACCCACCGGCGAGCGGCGGTTCGCCCCGCCAGTCCCGCGCGGCCGGCTCCCGGAGCCGTTCGACGCGTCCCGGCACGGCGCCACCGCGCAGCGCGTGCCGCTGTTCGCCACGACGACCATCCCGGAGCCGTCGATACCGGGCGACGACGTGCTGAACCTCGGCGTCGTCGCCCCGGCCCCAGATGACGACCGGGACGACGACTGCGGGCCCTTCCCCGTCCTGGTGTGGATCCACGGCGGCGGTTTCCTGGCCGGGAGCCCGGCCAGCCCGTGGTACGACGGCCGCGCCTTCGCCCGCGACGGCGTCGTCTGCGTCACCGTCGGCTACCGGCTGGGCGTCGACGGATTCGCCCCGTTGGACGGCGTGCTCCCGAACCTCGGGCTGCGCGACCTGCTGTTCGCCCTGGATTGGGTCCAGGAGAACATCGCCGCGTTCGGCGGCGATCCGGACCGGGTCACCGTCGCCGGCCAGTCGGCCGGCGGCGCGGCGGTGCTCGCGCTGCTCTCCTCGCCCGCGGGCGGCGGCCGCTTCCACCGCGCGGTCAGCCTGTCCGGCGGCGTCTTCGACGTCGGCCCGGACTCCGCCGGCGGCCTGCTCGAACGGCTCGGGCACCGGCTCGGCGTGCCGCCGACGCGCGCCGGATTCGCCGCCCGCACCGTGGAGCAGATCCAGCGGGCTGTCATCGACCTGCGGGACGAGCGGGGCGGCGGCGACGGGCTCGTGCTCGCGCCGTGCGCCGGCGACGACCTCCTGCCGGTGCCCATCGTCGGCGGGCTCACCGCCCATGGGCACGACGTCCCCGTCCTGCTCGGTGCGACGGGCGACGAGTTCGACGGCGGCCTCGGGCAGGAGGCCAGAGCCGCCGCCCGCGCGGCGGGCACCCGCTTGACGGACGTCCTGTTCCGCTCCGCCTGCGCGCGCACGGCGGCCGCCCGCCGGCAGGCCGTCGCCGGGACCTGGCTGTACTCCTTCGAATGGCCGTCTCCCGTGCTCGGCGGTGCCGCGCACTGCGTCGACATCCCGTTCTTCTTCGACGTGCTCGACGCGCCCGGCATCGCCCCGGCGCTCGGGCCGAACCCGCCCGCCGAACTGGCCACGCTGATGCACGCCGATCTGGTCGGGTTCGTCCGCGGCCAGGAGCCGGCCTGGGCGCGGGCGACCGGCGCGCTCGGCGATCCGGCGCGCGAATACGGGCGGCCCGGAGCGGCGCTCGCGGCCGACACCACGGGCGTGTTCGACCCCGTGGTAGGGGCGGTGGGGGAGCGATGATGCCCGGGATGAACCAGAGCGCCGTCCGGCGCGTCAACACCTCGGTCACCCTCCGGACACTCGCCGTGTCGGCCGGGCCGGTGACGCTGGCCGAGCTCGCCGAGCAGACCGGGCTCTCCCGCCGCACCATCGAGCTCATCCTGGACTCGCTCGTCGAGGCGGGCTGGGTGAGCGAGCTGGACCGCGTACCGACCAGCGGCTACGCCGGGCGCCCCGCCCGCCGCTACGAACTGCGGGCCGAGCACGCGCTGCTGGCGGCCGTCTGCATCACCACCTCCGACGTGTCCGCGGTCATCGCCGACGTGCGCGGCCGCATCGTCGGCCGGGCGCACCGGCCGCTGCGCTCCTACCAGGATCCGCAGGCCACGCTCGACGACGCGGCGGCGCTGGTGCTGGAGGCGCTCGACGACGCGGGCGGGTCGACGGAGCGGCTGCGCGCCGGCGGGGTCGCCAGCGGCGGCGCGATCGACGACGACGGCGTCGTCCGGCGCCTGGTGTACACGACGCGCTGGGAGGGCGTGGACCTGCCCGGACAGCTCAAGCAACGGATCCTCGTGCCCTGGTTCGCCGACAACGACACCAACCTCGGCGCGCTCGCCGAACGCTGGCGGGGCGTGGCCGGAGACCACGACAACGTCGTATGGGCGATCCTGGGGAACCGGTCGGGCCTCGGCATCCTCATCCGCGGAGCCGTGCACCGCGGTCTGGAGGGCGCCGCGGGCGAGATCGTCGAAGCGCGGTCGATACCGACCGGCTCGATCGAGAACCGTCCGGTGGCCTGGCTGACCTCACCGGAACCGGCCGAACGGCGCGTCGCGCTCGGCCGCTTCGACGCCGCCCGGGCCGGTGACGCGACCGCGCTGGCGGAGGTCGACGAATTCGTGGAGAACATCGCGTTGATCCTCACCACCTTGTCGTGGACCATCGCGCCGTCGCTCATCGTGCTCGGCGGCGGCCTGGAAGACGCGGCCGACGTACTGCTGCCCCGGGTACGCGCGGCGTTGCGCGACGCCCGCGCCCCCGCGGTCGAGCTGCGCGCCACCAGCCTGGGCCGCGACGCCCCGCTCGTCGGCGCCGTCAAGCTGGCCCTCGACCGCATGGACACCGAACTGTTCGGCCCGCTCACCCCGAGCACATGATCGGGCCCCACCTCCTCATCAGCACCCGTGGCGCAAGACTTGGAGTCTCACCGTGACCGACGCCCCCCGCACCGATGTCCTCATCGTGGGCAGCGGCATCATGGGATCAGTCGTGGCCCGGCTGCTGCGAGAGGCCGATCCCGCGCTGGACATCACGATGGTCGACGGCGGCGCCGCGATCGGGCGGGCCCCCGGCCTGCACCTGCACGACCTCGACGACCCGGTCCTCTGGTCGCGCTACAACGAACGGGTCGCCACCGGCATCCAGGGCATGTACACGGGTGCCGAGGTGGTGCGCGAGGCTGCGGGCGGTCTCACCGACCTGACGCCCGGCATGTTCCACGCGCTCGCCTTCGGCGAGGACGCCGAGGCGATGCCGGCGACCGCGCTGGCGTGGAACGCGGGCGGCATGGGCGTGCACTGGACCGCCGCGACGCCCTGGCCCGCAGGGGACGAGGTGTTCGACTTCGGCGACCCGGACCGCTGGGCGGCGGACCTGGACACCGCCCGCCGGATACTCGAGGTCACGCCGTCCGCGATCGGCCCGACCGAGGCCGGCCGGACGGTGCTCGACGTCCTGCGCCACCGCTTCGACGGCGTCGGGCCGGGCGAGCGGCGACCGCAGCCGATGCCCATGGCCGTCTCCGCGACGGCGTCGGGTCCCATGCCGCGCACGGCCCCGGGGACGATCTTCCCCGCGATCGCGGCGGGCGGTGACCCGGGATTCACCCTGACGACCGGCACGCTGGCCACGACGCTCCTCGTCTCCGGCGGGCGGGTCGCCGGGGCCCGGCTGCGCCGCGTCGCCGACGGAGCCGAACGGGAGCTCCTGGCGGACGCCGTGGTGGTGTGCGCCGACGTGCTGCGCACTCCGCAGTTGCTGTTCGCCTCGGGCATCCGGCCCGCCGCGCTGGGCCGCTACCTCAACGAGCACGCGTTCGTCACCGCCCGGGTGCTCCTCGACCTCGACCGGTTCGGCCTCGGCCGCGGCGCCCTGCCCCTGCCGCGCCCCGGCGAGTTCAGCACGGACTCGCTCTGGCTGCCCCAGAACGGGCCGGCACAGCCGTTCCACGGCCAGATCATGAACCGCACGTACATGGACGAAGACGGCCATCCGCTCGCGTACTCCGTGGGCCTGGCGCTGTACGTCCCCATCGAGTCCCGCCCCGAGAACCGGCTGGTGTTCTCGGAGACCCGGACCGACCTGGCCGGAATGCCGCGGATCACCGTCGAGTTCGGCTACTCCGACGCCGACCGCGCGCTGATCGGCCGCGCGCTCGACGAAGTCCGGTCGATCGCCGAGGAGTTCGGCCCGTTCGACCCCGCGACCGAGCGCGCGCTGCTGCCGCCCGGATCGTCGCTGCACCAGACCGGCACGGTCCGGTCCGGCCTGGCCGACGACGGCACCAGCGTGTGCGACCCGGATGGCCGGGTGTGGGGCTTCGACAACCTGTACGTTGCCGGCAACGGTGTGATCCCCACCGCGATGGCCGCCAACGTCACCCTGACCGGCGCGGTCACCGCGGTACGGGCCGCTCGCGCCGTCGCCGGACGACCCGCGGCACCGGCCGCGCACCGAGAGAGAGCACGATCGTGATCGACATCGCCAAGGAATACCGCGTCGCGCTGCCCGCGTGGATCGACGACGAACTGTCCGCCGTGCCCGCCGTCATCCCCGGCCGCGACGACCGGATGCGCCTCGTGCACCGCCTCGCCGACCGCAACTGGCGCGAGGGCAACGGCGGCCCGTTCGCCGCGGTCGTCGCCGAGCCGGACTCCGGCCGGATCGTCTCGGTCGGCGTGAACGTCGTGCTCGCCTCCGGCGTCTCCAGCGCGCACGCCGAGGTCGTCGCGCTCGGACTCGCCCAGCGGGCGGCCGGCGGCTGGGACCTGGGCGGCGACGGGCTGCCCGCGCACGAGCTGGTCGTGAACTGGCGGCCGTGCATCCAGTGTTACGGCGCGGCCATGTGGTCCGGGGTACGCGGCCTCGTGGTCGCCGGCGAGGGCCCGGAGCTGGAGGAGATCACCACGTTCGACGAGGGCCCGCTCGGCGCCGACTGGGCCGAGCAGTTCGAGGCACGCGGCATCCGGGTCACCCGGGACGTGCTCCGGGACGAGGCGCTCGCGGTGTTCCGCGACTACAGGAAGGCCGTCGACACCGGCGGCGTCACCGTCTACAACGCCCGCGGAGGTGCCGAATGACGCTGGGCGACACCATCGAACCGCGCTTCGCGACCGACATCATCACCTTCTACCACCCGGGGTTCTGGGGGCTCGACTCCGCCGGCGCCTTCCGCGACTGGGCGGTCGAGAACCCTGACCGGTTCTGGGAGCGGGTGCTGGACGTGCTGGCCGAGGCCGGTGTCAGCGGCATCGAGCTGACCTTCGCGCCCGGCGACGTCGACTCCGCCCTGCGGGCTTTCGGCGACGCGCCGTCGTTCCGCCGCGAGCTACAGTCCCGTGGCCTCTTCGTCGTGAGCGCCTTCATGGCCGGGAGCGAGTCCCCTGACTGGCGGCACGGCGAGAACCTGCCCGCGATCGTCGACGCCGCCGAGCGGCACGCCGCCTTCCTCGCCGACGTGGGCGCCGAACTCCTCGTCACCGGACTGCCCATGCGGGAGACGTACGGGACGCGCCCGCCCTTCTTCGTCGACGCCGCGTACATGACCCGGATGGCCGACATCGCCCATGTGGTCGGCGAGGCCGTCGCCCGGCACGGCGTCAAGCTCGTCCTCCACACGGAGTCCAACAGCACCCTCTGGTACGAGAGGGACATCGACCTGTTCATGGCGCTGACCGATCCCCGCTACGTGTGGCTGTGCCCCGACTCCTGCCACATCGCGCTCGGGGGAGGCGACCCCGTCGCGGTCGCGCGCCGCCACGCCCCGCGCATCGCGCTGGCGCACTGGAAGGACGCGGTCAGGCCCATCGACGTCGAGCTCACCATCGACGAGACCGTCTTCGCCCAGCAGCAGCCCTACATGACCGAGCTGGGCACGGGCATCGTGGACTGGCGGGGGTGGGCCGAGGCGATGTCCCGCACCCCCGGCGCCGGCACCGTGCTCATCGAGCTGGACGAGGCGGCCGATCCCGTGGCCGCGCTCCGGGCGGGGACGAGCGTCGTACGGGAGGCCTGGGCATGACCTCGCCTGATGAGGGGTACCAGCCACTTCCGGGGCCGGCCGAAAGGAATCCCATGTCCGCAAGAGAGCGCTTCACCGTCCCGGCGGTCGACATCTCCCCCTACGTACGGGGAGACCCGGAGGCCGAACGCCGCAGGGTCGCGCGGGAGATCGACGACGCCTGCTCCAATGTCGGCTTCATCCAGATCCTGGGCCACGCGATCCCCGACGCGGCGATCTCCGGCCTGGCCTCGGCGATGGACGCGTTCTTCGCTCTCCCCGTCGCGACGAAGAAGACCTACTGCGTCACGGGCGCCAACCGCGGCTACAGCCCGCCCAAGAGCGAGTCGCTGAGCCTGAGCCTCGGCGTCGAGTCGGCCAACCGCATGAACGACTTCTTCGAGGCCTTCAACGTCGGCGTGGAGGCGCGCTCCTTCACCTCGCTGGAGCTGTCCGAGGACGATTACGGGATCAACGTGTGGCCCGACCTCGCCGGTTTCACCGAGGCCGTCCAGGTCTACTTCGAGCACGCCGGCCGGGTCGCACGCACTCTCACCAGGGTCTTCGCCGACGCCCTCCGCCTGGATCCCGAGTTCTTCGCCCGGCTCACCGACCACTCCATCGACGTGCTGCGCATGAACAACTACGCCCTGCCGGAAGGGACGGTCACCCTCGACGGCGACCTCGTCGGGATGGGGGAGCACACCGACTACGGGATCGTCACCGTCCTGTGGGCCGACCAGGTCGCGGGCCTCCAGGTCCTCGGCCGGGACGAACGCTGGCACGACGTCGCGCCGGCCGACGGCGCCCTGCTGGTCAACCTCGGCGACCTCACGGCCCGGCTCACCAACGACCGCTGGATGTCGACCCTGCACCGCGTCAAGCCGCCCATCATGGACGGCACGATCAAGCGCCGCCGCTCGGCCGCCTTCTTCCACGACGGCAACCCCGAGGCCGTCATCGAGACGCTGGCCAGTCACCATGACGCCTCCGGGCTGGCCTACGAACCGGTCACCGTCCGGGACCACATCAAGGCCAAGCTGGCCGGATCGCGGCAGGGCAAGAAGAACCTCGCCGCCGAACGTGAGGCCGCGCGGGTCCTGGCCGCCGAGACCCATCACCGGGGAACGTGAGCCGGCGTGCCGGCCGACATTGACACCACCTGACCGCGGGCCGCAAGGTGAACGCAGGCTGAGAGAAGGATTCCCATGTCTGAGCGCCTTCCCGGAACGTCGAACGTCCCTCCGCCTCCACGTCGGGACGACAGCTCGGTGCACGACCTGTCCAGGGCCACGGGTGAGGACGGCGGGGGCTCCGCCTTCCGCCGGGCCCTGGGCTCGCCCCGCACCCACGAGACCGTCCGGGCGCTGGTCGACGGCGGCGGCCAGCTGCGCATCGCGGAGTTGCAGGAGCGGACGGGGCTGTCGTTCCTGCAGTTCACGGCGGTGCTGGCCGAGCTGACCGAAGACGGGCTGGTGACGGTCAAGGGGCCTCCGGGGGACGAGGTCGTCCACCTGTACCGCGAGGCGTGAGACATGTGGGTCTCCTACCTCGCGGTCGTGCTCATCGGCGCGCTCGTCGCGCTCGCCGAGCTGGTGTCGCGCTATCGCGACAACCCCGCGGGCGCGCTGCTGTCGGTGCCGGCGGCCTTCTACGTCACCGTCAACGCGGGCGGCGCGGCGGCGGCGTTGTGGATGGTCACGCAGTTCGGGTGGACCTTCGGCGCCACGGGGACGAGCGTCACGCTCACGCAGGTGCTGGCGGCGGGGTTCGGGTCGGGGGCGCTGTTCCGCAGCTCGTTGTTCAACGTCACGGCGGGCAACCAGGTGATCGGGGTCGGGCCGAGCGCGGTGCTCACGGTGATCCTGTCGGCCGCCGACCGGGCGGTGGACCGGGGGCGGGCCAGGATCAGGTCCAAGGGGGTCGGCGAGATCATGGGCGGGTTCCCGTTCGAGCGGGGCGCGGACGCGCTGTTCCATTACGCGGTGGCGGCGCTGCAGAACTTCACTCCCGCCGAGGTCAAGGTGGTCGAGGACCGCATCGCGTCCCTGCGCTCGGGGCGTGAGGCCACCCTTCCCGAGCAGGTCAAGTCGTACGTGCTGGGTCTGTCGTTGCAGGCGCTGATCGGTGAGAAGGTCCTGCGGGAGCTGGTGGAGTCGCTGCGGCCCGCCTTCGAGCAGGCGCCGCCCGCCGAGCAGGTGCTGCTGGACGCGCTGCGCGCCAACGGGGGGTCCGAGCTGCGCAGGCTCCAGGCGATGTCGGGGCTGCAGCTGTTCGAGTTCTCGCGGGTGCTGGACGGGCTGGTGGCGGCGGGGCGGGTGGCCGTGGACGGCGGGTCGGGTCAGGAGATCGCGAGCTTGGCGAAGACGACCCCTTGACGAACGGATCGTGCGGGGGACGATTCCGCGGGGGCGGTCGTTGATACGACGGGGGTGGTGTGATGATTTCGGCAGACATGGGGCCGGAGGCGCTGGCGGAGCAGGGGGAGGCCCACCGCCTCGAAGGGCGGTACGTCGAGGCGATCGAGCATTTCACGCGCGCCATCGAGCTCGTTCCCGGTTACGCGTACGCCCTGGGCTCGCGCGGTCAGGCGTACAGGGCATTAGGCCGGGTGGAGGAGGCGCTGGCCGACCTGGACCGCGCCATCGAGCTCAACCCCGAGCTGGGCTGGGCGGGGATCGAACGGGCCCTGATCGCCTCCGAGGCCGGGCGTTTCGAGGAGGCGCTGGAGATCCTGGGCCGCGCGCGCGAATTCGACCCCGACAACGCATATGTGTCCTGGCACCGTGGCTGCATCTACGAAACACTGAACCGCTACGGCGAGGCGCTGAACGACCTGGACCGGTTCGTCGCGAGCTGCCCGGACGACGTCGACGGATATTGGAAGCGCGGGCAGATCCACCGGCACCTGAAGAATTACCCGGAGGCGCACTCCGACTTCGACCGCGCGGCCGAACTCGATCCCGGTTTCTGGCAAGCCTATGCCGAGCGAGGGGCCGTTCGCTATTGGACGGACGACTACGCGGACGCGCTCGCGGATCTGGACAAGGCGCTCGAACTCGGCGGCGAAAGCACCTTCACCCTGCGCTATCGCGGGCTGACCCACTCGATGCTGGACCGCGAGGAGGAGGCGCTGCAGGATCTGACCCGCGCCATCGAGCTGGATGACGAGGACGAGGTGCTGTACTGCGACAGAGGCAGGCTGCACGTGTCGGCGGATCGGTACGAGCCGGCGCTGTCCGACTTCGACCGCGCTCTCGAACTGGATCCCGAGTATGTGTCCGCCCTGGCGGAGCGCGGTCGCGTCAACAGATATCTGGGGCGCATGGAGGAGGCGCTGGGCGACCTCACCCGGGCGATCCGGCTCGATCCGGAATTCTGCTGGGCGCTCGTTGAACGCTCGCGGGCCTTCGGCGGGATCGGCAGATTCACGGAGACGATCGCGGATCTGACCCGCGTGATCGAACTCGACCCGGAACATGCCATGGCACATGTCGAACGCTCCCTGGCATTCCGCGCCATCGAGCGTCACGAGGAGGCGCTCGCGGCTCTGACCCTCGCCATCGAAGTGCGCCCCGACTTCGAGGAGTCCTACCGGTACCGGGGAGAGGTCTACGGTGACCTGGGTCGCCATGACGAGGCCATGGCCGATTTCGACCACTACATCGCGCTCGCCCCGTATGACGGTGACGGATATCGAGGGCGGGGCAACCTCTACGACGAGCTGGGCCGTACCGAGGAGGCGCTGGCGGATCTGACCCGCGCCGTCGAGCTCGACCCGGAGAGCGCCGACGCGTACGAAGATCGCGCGAGTGTCTCGTGGGAGACCCGCGACGAGGAGGCGGTGGCGGACTACACCCGGGCGATCGAGCTGGAGCCGGACCGCTACTGGAGTTACATCGGGCGCGGCGTCCTCCTGGACGTGATGGGACGCTGCGAGGAGGCCCTGGCGGATCTCACCATGGCCATCGGCCTCGACCCGTCGATCGCGTACGCCTTCACGGTCCGCGGTGAGGTCCACCTGACCCTGGGAAGGTACGAGGAAGCGCTCGCGGACCTGAACCGATCGATCGAGCTCGACCCCGAGCCGGGGAAGGCGCGTTCGCTGCGCGGCAAGGCCCTGTATTACCTGGACCGCAACGAGGAGGCGCTGTCCGAGCTGGACAAGGCGATCGCCCGCGAACGCGACGACGTCGATCTCATCCTGCTGCGCGGCGACGTGCTGAAAGCCATGGGCCGCCACGCGGAGGCGCTGACCGACTGCGAGCGGGCGATCGAGCTCGACCCCACCAGCAGCCGGGCGTACGCCGAGCGGGGCGACGTCCACTTCTGTCTCGATCGCTACGAGAACGCGCTGGCCGATCTGGACCTGGCGATCGGGCTCGACCCGGACAACGCCTTCGCCCTGAAGTGCCGCGGGTTCACCTACTCGATGCTGGACCGCGACGAGGAGGCGTGCGCGGACCTGACCAGGGCCATCGAACTCGGCTACGACACCGCCGGGGTGTTCTGGGCGCGCGGCCAGAGCTATCTGTCGATGGAGCTGCACGACAGGGCGTTGGCTGATTTCGACCGCGTCCTCGGGTCGGATCCGGACGATGTGGGCGCCCTGGTCTCCCGCGGCCTCGCCTACTCGGACCTGCACCGCTACGAGGAGGCGCTGGCGGACTTCGACCGGGCGGTCGAGCTGGACCCGGACCGCGCCGAGGTCGCGGAGCTGCGCGACCAGCTGGGTCTGCTGCTGCTCAGCCCCGCCGAGATGTTCTCGCTGTTCGCGCACTACCTGGTCATGGGCACGTGGTCGCTCGCGGCCGAGGACCCCGAGGAGTTCGTCGAGGCGCTGGACGGCTGGGCGAACCTCTGGAAGATCGCCGGGGACGAGGAACTGCGCGCGAAGGAGCTCGAAGCCCTGGACCAGCAGATCTCGGAGAATGCGGACGACGTCGTCGCCCTGGCGTCCCGGGCGCTGCTCCACCGCGCGGCCGGCCGCTACCAGGCGGTGCTGACGGATCTCGACCAGGTGCTCCGCATCGAGCCGGAGAGCACCTGGGCCCTCGGCCTCAGGCGCGCGGCCCAGTTCGACGGCGGGCGGCCCGACGAAGAGGACTCCGAGTTCGACTGGGCCTACCGGCTCTATCACCTGGGGCTGCCCAGCTCCCTTGAGGTGATGTGCGCGATCGCGCTGTCGGAAGGGCCCGAATATCTGACGGACGTCATGCGCGCGGACCTGCTCAGGAGAGAACGGCGGATCGTCTCCGGAAGCGAGGCCGCCGCCGCCGAACTACTGGACCTGGCCGGCGAATACGCGCTCGTGGGGCCCGATGAAGAGATGGAAAGGGTGCACGAGCGGGCCCGCCGGGAGCCCGGCTACGATTCCGCGAAGCCGGCCTGCATCGCCGCGGCCAGGGACGTCCTGGAGAAGGCAGAAGCAGGCGGCGAGGAGTTTCCGCAGTTCCGCCGGATGAAGCACCTGCTCGCGCTGCTGATGGAGTGAGCGCGCCCCGCTCGGAACAGCCGGGCGCAGCCGTCTCTCCGATTGCTTACCGGTCGGTTAGCAAGTAAGCTTGCCGACCGGCAGGTAAGTCCTACGGTAATCGATGGGAGCGCAATGATGGCAGGAGACAGCGCGAGAGACGCGGCCAGCCCGCCGGCGACAGGGGAGCAGGCCGGGCTGGGGTTCAGCCACCGCCAGATCCTGGTGACGATGAGCGGCCTGGTCATCGCCATGCTGCTGGCCATGCTGGACAACATGATCGTCGCCCCGGCGCTGCCGACCATCGTCGGCGAGCTGGGCGGCCTGAACCATCTGGCGTGGGTGACCACCGGCTACGTCCTGGCCTCCACCGTGGCCACGCCGATCTGGGGCAAGCTCGGCGACCTGTACGGCCGGCGCATCATCTTCGTCGCCGCCGTGGCGATCTTCCTGCTCGGCTCGGTGCTGTGCGGGATGTCGCAGGACATGGCGCAGCTGATCGGCTTCCGCGCCCTGCAGGGGCTGGGAGCGGGCGGCCTGATGGTCGGCGTGTTGTCGATCATCGGGGAGATGATCCCGCCGCGGGATCGCAGCAAGTACCAGGGCGTGATGATGGCCGCCATGCCGGTGGCGATGATCGGCGGCCCGCTCATCGGCGGTTTCATCACCGACAACCTCAGCTGGCGCTGGGCCTTCTACGTCAATCTGCCGCTCGGCGCCGTCACCCTGGTCCTGTGCTGGATCACCCTGGCCAAGCTGCCCAAGGGCACCGGCAAGGCCGTGATCGACTGGTGGGGCACCGCGCTGCTGACGGTCTGGATCACCGCGCTGGTGCTCATCACCAGCTGGGGCGGCACCCAGTACGACTGGGGCTCGCCGCAGATCCTCGGCCTGGCGGCGCTGGCGGTTGCCGGGTTCGTCGCCTTCGTGATCGTCCAGCGGCGGACAGCCGAGCCGATCATGCCGCTACGGGTGTTCAGGAGCCGCAACTTCTCCCTCGCCGGCGCCGTCGCCTTCATCTCGGGGTTCGCCATGTTCGGCGCCACGGGCTTCCTGCCGCAGTTCCAGCAGTTCGTCCAGGGCTCCTCGGCCACCAACAGCGGCCTGCTCCTCATGCCGATGATGATCGCCGCGATGGTCGTCAGCCTGGTCGGCGGCGCGCTGATCAGCAGGACCGGGCACTACAAGTCGCTGCCCATCATCGGCTCCATCCTCGTCACCGCCGGCCTGGCGCTGTTCGCCACCGTGGACCTCGACACCACCACCACGATGTCGGCCCTCTACATGGTCGTCCTGGGCGCCGGCATGGGCGCGCTGATGCAGACCAGCACCCTCATCGCCCAGAACAGCCTCGACCTGCGCGACATGGGCGCGGGCACCGGCGTGTCGACCTTCCTGCGCAACATGGGCAGCTCACTCGGCGTCTCCCTGCTCGGCGCCGTCTACACCAGCCAGCTGGCCGACTCCCTGTCAGCGGCCGGGCCGGCCGCGCAAGGCGTGGCCGCCTCCGCCACCTCGATGACCCCGCAGGCGCTGCGCGCCCTGCCCGAGGCGGCCCAGCACCTGTTCCAGCAGGCCGTCACCGACGGCATCACCACCCTGTTCACCTGGGGCGCGGCCGTGACCGCCGTCGGCATCGTCCTGGCCTTCTTCATCCGCCAGGTCCCGCTGCGCAGCGCCGCCACCCCCGTCGCCGGCTCCGAGGCCGAGCCGGTCACGGTCGGCGGCTGAGGACCGAGCGGGCGCGGCTTCCACGGTGATCGTCCACGGCCGGCCGGCCGGGTCGTCGCCGCGGAAGCCGCCTCTCTGGCGAACCTTCAGGAGAGCGGCGCCAACCCGGTGAGCTCGGCCAGCTCCTCCTCGGTCGGCTCCCAGCCGCCGGCGGCCGCGTTGGCCCGGACCTGCTCCGGGGCGGTGGCACCGGCGATCACCGATCCGCAGCCGGGCAGCGCGGCCAGCGCGCCGATGGCCACGTCCAGGAGAGACCGGTCGTGCTTGTCGGCCCAGGACGTCAGCGCCTCCACCCGGTCCAGCTTCTCCGGCGTGACGAGGTGGGGTCGCTCCGCGAGCCGGCTCCCTGCCGGGGGCTCCTGCCCGCGCCGCACCTTCCCCGTCAGCAGCCCATGGGCCAGCGGGAAGTACGGCAGCACGCCGACCCCGTAGTGCAGGGCCGCCGGCACCACCTCGCGTTCGGCGCCGCGATCCAGCAACGACCAGTGGTTCTGCGCCGACACGAACGGCGCGCACCCCCGCGCGCGGGCCACGTGCGCGGCCTCGGCGATCTGCCAGCCCGCGAAGTTGGAGCTGCCGAGATAGCGCACCTTGCCCTCGCGCACGAGCTCGGTCAGGGCGTCCAGCGTCTCCTCGATCGGGGTGACGCCGTCGGGGAAGTGGTACTGGTAGAGGTCGATGTAGTCGGTACGCAGGCGGCGCAGCGACCCCTCGACCGCTCGCCGGATGTACGACCGGCCGCCCAGCGTCCCGCCCGCCTCGCCTCGCTCGTGGTCGGGGCGGTCGCCGGGTCTGCCGAACTTGGTGGCCAGCACCACCTGGTCCCGCCGGCCGGCCAGCACCTCGCCGAGGATCTCCTCGGAGGCGCCGTGCACCGCGCCGTACGCCTCGGCGGTGTCGAAGAGCGTCACGCCCTCCTCGATCGCCGCGTCCACCACCTCCCGGGTGCGGGTCGCGTCGATGCGCGAGCCGATGTTGTTGCAGCCCAGGCCGACCACCGACACCCGCAGGCCCGAGTCGCCCAACGTCCTGTACCGCATGATCCGAAATCACCTTTCGCTCGGACGGTCCACCGGAGCGGCGCCCCAGGTGACCGGCAGGCGGTCCACCCCGTACACCGCCATGCGGTCACGGGTCGGCACCTCGGCCGCCGGAACGGCCAGGCGCAGGTCGGGAAAGCGCTCGAAGAGCGCGGTCAGCGCGATGCGGAGCTCGGCCCGTGCGAGCTGCTGGCCGAGACACTGGTGGATGCCGTGCCCGAACGCCAGGTGCCCGCTCGCGGAGCGGGACAGGTCCAGGGTGTCCGGGTCGGGGAACCGCTCCGGGTCCCGGTTCGCGACCGGCAGCGCGAGCACCACGGTCTCGCCGGCCGCGATGACCTGGCCGCCGAGCTCGACGTCGGCCAGCGCGGTGCGCCGTACGTCGAACTGGAGGATCGACAGATACCGCAGGAGCTCCTCGACCGCCGGTCCGGCGAGTTCGGGGTCCGCGGTCAGGCGGGCTCGCTGGACCGGGTCGGTCAGCAGCACGAACGTCCCGAGCGAGAGCATGCTCGACGTGGGCAGATGGCCGGTGGCCAGCAGCACCATCCCGAGGTTGGTGAGCTCGTCGTCGCTCAGGTCGCCGGTCGCCACGGCGTGCGCCAGCAGCCCGTCGTCCGGCGGGCCGGATCCGGCGCGCAGGCGCTTGAGGAGGCCGCGTACCGTCTCCGTGATCGACATCACGGCCTCGGCGGTCTGCCCCGGCGTGGAGTCCAGGTCGTTCATCACCGCCGTGGCCGCCTGGATCGGGTGCCGGTCCCGCGCGGGGACGCCGAGCAGCTCGCAGATGACCAGTGCCGGAATCGGAACGGCGAACGACGCGACCAGGTCGGCGGACGGCCCGTCGCCGGCCATCGCGTCGAGCGTCCGCGCGGTGTACCGCCGGATCGCGGGCGTCAGCTCGGCGACGCGGCGGGACCCGAAGTGGCGGCTCAGCAGGCGGCGGTACCGGGTGTGTTCCGGCGGGTCCATGTGAGGGAAGATCCCCGGCTCCGCGGGGGTCGGCCGTTCGTGCGCGCGCTCGCGGCCGACCGGCTGGTGCAGCAGCTCGCGCCGGGTGCTGAAGCGCGGGTCCGCCAGGATGGCGCGGGTGACGGCGTACCCGGTCGCCACCCAGCCCACGTGCCCGTCCGGATAGGCGAGCCGGCTGAGCGGGGCTCGCTTCCGCAGCTCGACGGGCGGGTCGAAGGGATTGGGCCGGTCGGTCTCCAATGGCTGGGCCTTCCGCCCGTCGGTCATCCGGCAACCTCCCACCTGCGTGCCGGCCCGGCACGCCGTTGATCATCGGCGGTGATGATTATGCATGGTGAGTCCGAAAAATGACACTACTAGCCATTTATGGATCATCCGATTAGCATCGGCGCTGACCGCCCGGACACCCATCTGTCAACGCTCAGGTTGCGAACCGCCGTGCGTATCGCCGGCCCGTGATTGGCGACCCTGCAGCTCTTTCAGCAGTCTCGTTCCCTCCTCCAGCAGAGGTGTTAATGGCGTTTCCGCATGCACAGGTCGTGGTCGTCGGCGCGGGGCCGGTGGGGCTCATGCTCGCCTGTGAGGTGGCCCTCCACGGCGTTCCGGTGGTGGTGCTCGAACGGCTTCCCGCGATCGAATGGCGTCCGAAAGCCGAGGGCATCACCGGACGGGCCATCGACATCATGGACCGTCGCGGTCTCATGGTCGGGGTCACCGAGGCTCCCGCCATGCCGCTGACGGCAGCGCAGGAGGCACGCATCGCCGAGGGGGAGCGGCGGCCCGACAGCCTGCTCCCCAAAGCGTTCCCCGGCGCGCGGCATTTCGCCACCATGTTCCTGCTCCGCCCGGAGTCTCCCGACCTGCTGGTGCCCCAGCAACTCCTGGAGGAGGACCTGGCCCGGCGAGCGGCGGACCTGGGCATCGAGGTACGGCGCGGCCACACGGTCACCGGTCTCACGCAGGACGACGACCGGGTGCGCCTCGACGTCGACGGCCCGGACGGGCCGTACCGGATGGAGGCGGACTGGCTGGCCGGCTGCGACGGCGGCCGGAGCGTGGTCAGGAAGCTGTCGGACATCGCCTTTCCCGGGACGGACGGCGTCACGTCCGGATACCGGGCCTTCGCCGAGATCGACGACCCCGGGTTCCACCTTCCCGGCTGGTTCCGCAAGGACGGCGGGCTCCTGGTGTACGAGGAGAGACCGCCCCGGTTCATCACGCTGGAGTTCGACGGCCCGCCGGCGAACCGGGACGCCCCCATCACGCTGGAGGAGTTCCAGGAGGCGCTGCGCCGGCTCAGCGGCACCAAGGTGACGGTCACCGAGGTGAAGAAGATCACCCGGTTCACCGACAACGCGCGGCAGGCCGAGACGTACCGCAGCGGGCGGGTGCTGCTCGCCGGCGACGCGGCGCACGTGCACTCGCACTGGAGCGGCCCGGGACTGCGGCTCGGGCTGGGAGACGCCCTCAACCTCGGCTGGAAGCTCGCCGCGGTCGCGCGCGGCTGGTGCCATGAGGACCTGCTCGACACCTATACCTCCGAGCGGCACCCGATCGGCGCGCAGACGCTGGAGATCCAGCGTGCCTCGATCGCGTTGATGCGCCCCGGCCCGTACGTCGACGCCCTGCGCCGGCTGCTCACGGAGCTGCTGCTCCGCGACGAGGCGAACCGGCAGCTCACCTCCCTGGTCGACGACCTGCACATCAGCTACGACATGGGCGACCCGGCGCTGACCGGCCCGCTGGCCGGGCGATACAGCCCGGATCTGCGGCTGCGGTGCGCCGACGGCCCCGTACGGCTCGCGGAGCTGCAACGCACCGGGCGGGCGCTGCTGCTCGACCTCGGCGCCGGCCCCGAGCTGCGTGCGCTCGCCGAACCCTGGGCCGACCGGGTCGACGTGGTCACGGCCGAATGCGACGAGGCCCCGGCGGACGCCCTGCTGATCCGGCCGGACGGCTTCGTCGCCTGGAGCCCGCCCGCCGGCCCGGCGTCGCTGCGGGGCGCCCTCACCCGATGGTTCGGCCGCCCGGACAGGAGGCTCGCGAATGAGTGATCCCAAGCTGACCACCCTGCCCGCGTCGACGCCGCTCGACGAGGCGATCGACGTGGTCGAGCGGGACGGAGCGGTGATCATCGAGGACTTCGCCGAAGCCGGCACGCTCCGCGGCCTGTGGGACGACCTGGGCGCGGATCTGGAACTCCAGGCGGACGGCGACGGGCGGCTGGTCGGCGAGAAGACCCGCATCCTGCCGGGCCTGATCCGCCGGAGCCGGCACTCGATCGCGATCATGCGGCAGCCGCACTTCCTCGGCAGCGCGCGGCACTTCCTGCAGCGCCCGGTGAAAGCCTGGCTCGGCGAGCAGCGCGTGGAGCTGGTCCCGACGATCCAGCTCGGCATCTCGCGGGCGATCCAGATCAGGCCCGGCGTGCCGATCCAGGGGCTGCACCGGGACGACACGGCCCACCTCCGTTCCCACCCGGGTCCGGAGAGCCGGGTGCAGGTCATGGTCGCCGCCAGCGAGTTCACCGCGCTCAACGGCGCCACCCGCGTGATCCCGGGAAGCCACCGCTGGGACGACGAGCGGGCGCCCCGCGACGACGAGGCGGTCCCCGCCGAGATGCGGCCCGGCGCCGCGCTGCTGTGGCTCGGCAGCACCTACCACGGCGCCGGCGTCAACGCCTCCGACGCGCCGCGCACCGGCCTGTCGTACGCCTACGACCTCGGCAACCTCCGCCAGGAGGAGAACCACTACCTGTCCCTGCCGCTGGACACGGTCCGCGGCTACCCCGAGGACATCCAGCGGCTGCTCGGCTACGAGGCCTGCCCGCCCATGTGCGGGCTGTACGAGCTGAGCGATCCGATGCTGCTGCTGCGCGACGGGCCGGACAGCCCCGCCGCGACGGCCGGCCCCCAGTGAGGTCCGGCGGGAGGTCCGCCGGCCTTTCGTGTCACCGCGCCCCGCGCTGAAGGAGGACGGATGCGCACACCCGACATCTACCTGCGCAGTATCGGCGTCCATCTGCCGCCGGTGGTCAGCGTCGAGACAGCCGTCGCCGAGGGCCGCTACCCGGCCGACGAGATGGAGTACTTCCGCCTCGGCGGTGCGGCGGTGGCCGGCGACGTACCGGCGCCGGAGCTCGCGCTCCGCGCGGCCCGGCACGCGTTCGAGCGCTCCGGCGGAATGACGCCGCGCGACCTCGACCTCATGCTGTACGCCGACGTCTGGCACCAGGGGCCGGAGGGCTGGCAGCCCCAGTACTACCTGCAGCAGCACCTCATCGGCGGCGGCGTGCTGTCCGTCGAGCTGCGGCACGGGTGCTGCGGGATGTTCAGCGCCCTGCAGCTCGCCGCCGGCTACCTGCGACCGGGCGGCAGCGCGCTGCTGGTCGGCGCCGACAACCACGGCACCCCGCTGGTCGACCGGTGGCGCATGATCGAGGGCAACGTGATGGGCGACGCCGGGTGCGCGCTGCTGCTCACCACGGACACGGGCTTCGCGGAGGTGCGCTCGGTCAACGTGACCGTGATCCCGGAGGCTGAGTCGGTCAACGACGGCGGCGTGCCGATGTTCCCGCCGGACGCGACCGTGGGCCGGCCGCTCGACTTCGCCGCCCGCAACCGCGAGTTCCGCAAGCGGCTTTTCGACCGCGACGGCGCCGGCGTCATGCTGACGATCCAGACGACGCTGATGGGGCTGGTCGACCGCACGCTCGAGGAGGCGGGGATCACCCTCGACGAGGTGGCGCGGGTGGCCTTCCCGCACGGGCGCTGGGACGACCTGGAGCACCGGGGGGTGAACTGGTTCGGGCTGACCCTGGCCGACACCACCTGGGAGTACGGCGCGAGCGTCGGGCACCTCGGGGTCAGCGACCAGTTCGTCGCCCTCGACCACCTGCTGTCCGTCGGGGCGCTGGCCCGCGGCGACTACATGCTGCTCGTCGGGCTGGGCGCCGGCACCACCATGGCCTGCGCCGTCCTGCGGATCCTCGACGTCCCCCGGGAGTACGCCCCCGACGGGCCCGGCTGAGCAGGCGCGCATCGACGATCGAGTTCGACCAGCCCGGGAGGCGGCATGGAGACGGCGGACATGTACATCAGCGGGGTCGGCTCGTACCTCCCGGACACGGTGAGCGTCGAGCGGGCCGTGGCGGCGGGCTGGTATCCGGCCGAGGAGGTCGAGCTGCACCGGCTCGCCGCGGTCGCGGTGGCCGGCGACGTCCCGCCGCCGGAGATGGCGTTACGGGCGGCGCGGAGCGCGGTGGCCCGAAGCGGGCGTTCCCCCACCGAGCTGGACCTGCTGCTGTACGTCTCGACCTGGCATCAGGGCCCCGAAGGATGGCCGCCCCAGTCGTACGTGCAACGCCATCTGGTCGGCGACGGCGTCCTGTCCACCCAGCTCAAGCAGGGCTGCAACGGCATGTTCGCCGCCCTGGAGCTGGCCGCGAGCTACCTGCGCGCGGCGCCCGGCCGTCAGGCGGCGCTGCTGGTGGCCGCCGACAACTACGGCACCCCGCTCGTCGACCGCTGGCGGATGCTGCCCGGGGCCGTCGCCGGTGACGCGGGCAGCGCCCTCGTGCTCGACACCGAGCCGGGGTTCGCCCGGCTGGCGGCGGTCTGCACGATGTCGGTGTCGGAGGCCGAGGAGATGCACCGCTGCGCCGAGCCGCTGTTCCCGCCCGGCGTCACCGAGGGCCGCACGGTGGACTTCGCGGCGCACAACGACGTGTTCCGGCGGCGCGCGGTGGCCGAGGGCGACGGGACCGGGGTGCTCGTGACGCTGGACGAGCGGATGGCCGAGGTGATCGACCGGGCCCTGTCGGAGGCCGGGATCAAGGCGGACGACGTGACCCGGGTGGCGTGCATGAACACCTCCCAGGAGATCGCCGACCAGATCTGCGAGCACAGGCTGGGCATCCCGGCGTCCCGCTCGGTCTGGGACTTCGGCCGGACGATCGGCCACTGCGGGGCCAGCGACCAGGTCCTCGCGCTGGAGCGCCTGGTCCGCGACGGCGCCCTCGGACCCGGCGACCACCTGCTGATGTTCGGCTTCGGGCCGGGCGTGACGATCTCGGGCGCTGTCGTGGAGATTCTCGAGTCGCCCGTGTGGGCGCGCGGACGGGGAGGTGACGGGTGATGGATCGACCGGTCGAGATGATCGCGCTGATCGGGATCGGGTGCCGGCTGCCGGGCGGCGTCGGCTCGGCGGAGGAGTACTGGAACCTGCTGAGCGAGGGCCGGGGCGCCGGTGGACCGGCGCCCGCCGACCGCTGGCGCGACTACGCCGACCGCGGCCCGTCGTACGCGGCGGCGGTCCGCCGCACCCTCGCGTACGGCAACTTCCTGGACGGGGTGGCCGACTTCGACGCGGAGTTCTTCGGGCTCTCGCCGCGCGAGGCGGAGCTGATGGACCCGCAGCAGCGGCTCGTGATGGAGACCGCGTGGGAGGCGCTGGAGCACGCCGGGGTGTCGCCGGACGCGCTGGCCGGCACGGACGCGGGCGTGTACGTCGGCGTCTGCACCGGCGACTACGGGCACCGGCTGCTGGAGGACCTGCCCGACATCGAGGCGTGGACCGGGATCGGCGCCGCCGGCTGCGCGGTGGCCAACCGGGTGTCGTACGCGCTCGACCTGCGCGGCCCGAGCCTGGCGGTGGACACGGCGTGCTCGGCGTCGCTGGTCGCCGCCCACCTGGCCGTGCAGGCCCTGCGGGCCGGCGAGACCGACGTGGCGCTGGCCGGCGGGGTCAACCTCATCCTGTCCCCGGGCGAGACGCTCACCCTGGACGCCGCGGGCACCCTGGCGCCGGACGGGCGGAGCAAGTCGTTCGACGCCGCCGCCGACGGGTACGGGCGGGGCGAGGGCGCGGTGGTCGTGGTGCTCAAGCGGCTCGCCGACGCCGTACGGGACGGCGACCGGATCCTCGCGACCATCCGCGGCAGCGCGGTCAACCAGGACGGCCGCACCGCGGGCATCATGGCGCCGTGCGGCCAGGCGCAGGAGCACGTCATGCGCCGCGCGTTGCGGCAGGCGGGCGTCGAGCCGGGCACGGTCGGCTACGTCGAGGCGCACGGCACCGGCACCGCGGTCGGCGACCCGCTCGAAGCCGGCGCGCTGGGCGCCGTGTACGGGGCGGGCAGGCCGGCGGAGCAGCCTTGCCTGATCGGCTCGGCCAAGTCCAACATCGGTCACCTCGAAGGCGCCGCCGGCATCGCCGGCCTGGTCAAGGCCGTCCTGGCGCTCGAACGCGGCGAGATCCCGCCGAGCCGGCTCGACACGCCCAATCCGGCCGTCGACTGGCAGGGCGCCGGGTTGCGCGTGGTCGACGCGCCGACGCCGTGGCCCGGCACCGGGCATCCGCGCCGGGCCGCGGTCTCCGCCTTCGGCTACGGCGGCACCGTCGCCCACGTCGTCCTCGAAGAGGCGCCGCCGGCACGGCCGTCTCCTGAAGGGGGCGCGGGCCGGCTGTACCCGGTGTCGGCCGCGTCGCGCCCGGCGCTGCGGCAGGCCGCCGGCAACCTCGCCGGCGTCGTCGGCCGCCTGCCGGTGGCCGACGTCGGGCACACGCTCGCGCTGCGCCGGGCCCACCTGCCGCACCGGGCGGTGGTGGCGGCGCAGGATCCGGCCGCGCTGGCAGAGCGGCTGCGCGCCCTGTCGGCCGGCACCCCGCACGACGCCGTGACCACCGGGCGGGTGCTCATCGACCCGGGGCCGGGCCCGGTGTTCGTGTTCTCCGGGCACGGCTCGCAGTGGGCCGGCATGGGCAGGGAGCTGCTGGAGACCGAGCCGGCGTTCGCCGCGGTGATCGACGAGCTGGAGCCGGTGTTCGCCGCCGAGATCGGCTTCTCGCCGCGGAAGGCGCTCACCGAGGACGAGCTGACCGAGGTGGACCGGATCCAGACCATGATCTTCGCGATGCAGCTCGGCCTCGTCGAGCTGTGGCGCGCGTACGGGGTGCGGCCGCACGCGGTCATCGGCCATTCGGTCGGCGAGATCGCCGCCGCGGTGACGGCCGGGGCGCTGAGCCGCCTCGACGGGGCCCGGCTGATCTGCCGGCGGTCCCGGCTGCTGCGGCGGGTCGCCGGTAGCGGTGCGATGGCCATGGTGCAGCTGCCGTTCGCCGAGGCGGCGCGGCTGCTGGGAGAGCGTGCCGACGTGGTCGCCGCGATCGCGTCGTCGCCCGGCTCCACGGTCGTCTCCGGCGATCCGGACGCCGTCGCGGAGGTGCTGGCCGGCTGGCTCGAACAGGGGATCCCGGCCCGCCGGGTCGCCTCGGACGTGGCCTTCCACGGGCCGCAGATGGATCCGCTGCTGGCCGACCTGACCGCCGCCGCGGCCGACCTGGCGGCCGGCGTCCCCGGCCTGCGCGTGTACTCGACGGCGCTGGACGATCCACGGGCGAGCCACGACTTCACCGGCGCTTACTGGGCGGCCAACCTGCGCCGGCCGGTGCGCCTGGCCGACGCCGTCGCGGCGGCCGCGGAGGACGGATACCGCGCGTTCGTCGAGATCTCCCCGCACCCCGTGGTCACCCACTCGGTGCTGGAGACGCTGGGCGCGGGCGGGCACGAGGAGGTCTTCGTCGGCGCGTCGCTGCGGCGGAACCGTCCCCCGAGCGTCACCCTGCCGGCCAGCGTGGCCGCGGCGCACTGCGCCGGCCTCGACGTGGACTGGCAGCGGCTGCAGCCGGCCGGCGGCCCGGTGGTGCTCCCCGCCTACCCCTGGCAGCACCGCAGGCACTGGCGTACGCCGTCGGCCCCGGACACCGCCGGCCGCGGCCACGATCCGGACACGCACACGCTGCTCGGCGACGGCGTCGATCTCGCGGGCACCGACGTACGGCTCTGGCGGACCGGCGTGGACGACCAGACGCGGCCCTATCCCGGCAGCCACGCCATCGAGGGCGTGGAGATCGTGCCGGCGGCGGTGCTCGCGGCGACCTTCTTCGCCGCGTCCGGAGGCCGGATGCTCGGCGAGGTGACGATGTCGGCGCCGCTGCTGACCGCCGACCGCCGTGAGGTCCAGGTCGTGCGGCAGGGAACCGAGCTGCGGCTGGCCGCCCGTCCCGCGGGCGAACCGGACGCCGCCTGGCAGCTGATCGCCACCGCCACGGCGCCCGCCACGCCGGGGGAGGCGCCCGTGCCACCGGCGCACCCGCTCACGCCGGCGGAGCCGGGCCTGGTCGGACAGCGGCTCGCCGCGGTCGGCGTACCGGAGACCGGGTTCGACTGGACGGTCGAGGAGCTGCTGCGCGGCCACGGCGCGCTGCGGGCCCGGGTACGGTGCGGGCCGGCCGCCACGTGGGCGCCCGTCCTGGACGCGGCGATGTCGGTGGCGCCGAGCGCGTTCCCCGGCGACCCGCTGCTTCGCATGGTGACGCACGTCGATCGGCTGGTCACGGTCGGAGAGCCGCCGAGCACGGTGGACATCGAGGTGTGGCTCGACCCCGAGCTCGGCGACACGGTGCAGGTACGGGTGACCGCCGGCGCCGGCGCCGTCGTCGGCTGGCTGTCGGGGCTGCGATACCCGGTGATCGACGTGCCGGCGGCCACGGAAAATGGCGCGGAGAACGGCGCCGAAGGCGTGCGGCCCGCCGAGTCGATCGCCGAGCTGGGGCCGGCGGAGCTGCGCGCGTTCCTGATCGAGGAGGTCGGTGCGCAGATCGCCAAGGAGATGCGGCTGGCGCCCACCGACCTGTCGCCGCACCGGCCGCTGGTCGAGCAGGGGCTGGACTCGGTGCTGACGGTGGTGGTGCGGCGGCGGCTGGAGAAACGGTTCCGATGCTCGCTGCCGACGACCCTGCTGTGGCGGCAACCGACCGTCGCCGCGGTCTCCGACTACATCGCCGGGCTGGTGTCGGCCTCGGGCGGCAACGGGAGCAACGGCGCGGGATAAGGCGCGGGCACCGGCGCAGGGTGAGGCGCGGGCGTCGGCGCGAGGTGAGGTGCGCGCGTCGGCGCTGGGCGAGGCGCCCTCGCTATCCCGGGACGGCCCTCGCTATCTCGGGACGGGTGTCTCGCAGTCGCAGACCAGGCGGTGCAGCCAGGCGTGGGCGGGGTCGCCGGCCACGGTGGTGTGCCAGATCGCGCTGACGGTGTACCGGGGCATGGGCAGGGGCGGCTCGGTGACCGTCAGGCCCAGGGCGTCGGCGTAGACGGCGGCCGCGTGGGTGGGGAGGGTGGCCAGGGCGGGCACGGTGGCGAGTTGGAGGGCGGCGCCGGCGAAGTGGGTGGTGGCGGCGATCACCCGCCGGGCCAGCCCCCGCGCCTCCAGGAGGTCGTCCACGATGCCGCGGCGGCCGTCGTAGGAGACCAGCAGGTGGGGGAGGGTGAGGAAGTCGTCCAGGCCGAGCGGGGTCGTCAGCGGCAGCAGGCGGGGATTGAACAGGCAGCTGTAGCCGGAGGCGAACAGGTCCCGGGTGCGGTGGTCGGGGCCGTGCGCGGGAGCGGCGGCGATGCCGAGGTCGATCTCGCCGCGGTCGAGCATGTCGGCGACGGTGTTGCGGTTGGCCTGCCGGACCGCGATCCGGATCCCCGGAAGGCCGGCCGTGGCGCCCAGCAGCCGGGGCAGTAGGGCGGCCTCCAGGTCGTCGGACATCCCCAGGGTGAACACGTGCCGGGCGGTGGCCGGGTCGAAGCGGTCGCGGCCGGTGACGGCGCTCTGGATCAGTCCGAGAGCCGGTTCGATGCGGCGGGCCAACTCGACCGCGCGGCGCGTGGGCTCGATGCCGGTACGGGTGCGGGTGAACAACTCGTCGTCGAAGAGCCTGCGCAGCCGGCCGAGAGCGGCGCTGACCGCGCCCTGGCTCAGATGCAGGGCGGCGGCGGCCCGGGTGACGCTGCCCTCGCGCATCAGGGCCGCGAAGACCACCAGCAGATTCAGGTCGGCCTTCCGGAATTCACTCTCATAAATGTCGATCATCACGGATATCAGTTTGCTCGATGATTCGAGGGGTTCCTAGCCTCGTTGTCATGACATCTCCGCACTCTGCCGCCGCCGCGGACGCCGGGCCGCGCCGCCGTACCGTGACCGCTGCCGTCGTCCAGGCGGCCGCCCCGCTGTTCGACACGCCCGCCGCGCTGACCCGCGCCGAGGAACTCATCCGGGAGGCGGTCACCGGCCGCGGCGCGGAGGTCGTCGTGCTGCCCGAGGCGTTCCTCGGTGGCTACCCCAAGGGGCTGGACTTCGGCATCACGGTCGGCAGCCGCACCCCGGCCGGCCGTGAGCTGTTCCGCCGCTACCACGCCGCCGCCGTCGACGTCCCCGGCCCCGAGGTCGGCGCCCTGGCCGCCCTCACCCGCGAACTCGGCTGCCACGCCGTCGTCGGCGCGGTCGAACGCCAGGGCGGCACCCTGTACTGCGTGGCTCTCTTCTTCGGCCCCGACGGCTACCTGGGCCTGCACCGCAAGCTCATGCCGACCGCCGCGGAACGCTACCTGTGGGGCCAGGGCGACGGCTCCACCCTGCCCGTCATCGACACCGGGACCGCCCGCCTCGGCGCGGGCATCTGCTGGGAGAACTACATGCCGCTGTTCCGTACGGCCATGTACGCCAAGGGCGTCGACCTGTGGTGCGCGCCGACCGTGGACGACCGCGGCGCCTGGGAGGCCACCATGCGGCACATCGCCCTGGAGGGCCGCTGCTTCGTCCTGAGCGCCAACCAGTACCTGCGCCGCGACGCCGTACCCGCCGACCTCCACCCCGTCCAGGGCGACGCGCCCGACACCGTCCTGATCGGCGGCGGCTCCATGATCGTCTCCCCGCTCGGAGAGGTCATCGCCGGCCCGCTGCGCGACGGCGAAGGCATCCTGACCGCCGAACTCGACCTCGACGACCTCACGCGCGCCCGCTTCGATTTCGACCCCGTCGGCCACTACGCGCGCCCCGACGTCTTCACCCTCCATGTCGACGAGTCCGCCCGCACCACCTCCGCGCCGAGGTGACTCTGAGCAGTCGACGATGACTTTCTGTAGCCTCTCTTGTGGGTTCCGCGGAGAGGTCGGCGCATATGAAGCGACTGATGTGGGTCGTCGTCACGGTGATGGTGCTCAGCCTGGAGTCGCCGGCTTCGGCGGGGGCGTCCGGGCCGTCGCTGCCCGTCCTGTACTCGGGGGTGCTGGCGCTGGCGCACGCGTCCTTGAACCCCGGCGCCGACCCGGCGGGCGCCAACGACTGGGCCTGCCGCCCGTCGGCCGCGCATCCGCGCCCGGTGGTGCTGGTGCACGGCACGCTGGCGAACATGACCATCACCTGGTTCACCCTCTCCCCGCTGCTGCGCAACCAGGGCTACTGCGTCTTCGCCTTCAACTACGGGCAGGAGGGCGCGCTGCCGGGCCTCGGCCTGCCGGGCGCGAGCCGGCCCGGCGGCGTGGCGCGCGTCGACAGGTCGGCGGGGGAGCTGGCCGCCTTCGTCGACCGCGTGCTGCGGGCCACGGGAGCCCGCGAGGTGGACGTCGTCGGCCACAGCCAGGGTGGCATGATGCCGCGCTACTACCTGAAGTTCCTCGGCGGCGCGCGCAAGGTGGGCACGCTCGTGGGGCTGGCCCCGCCCAACCACGGCACCACGATCCACGGCCTGTCGCGAATCCCCGGTGTGCCGGAGCTGATCGCCACGGCCGGCGGGCAGGCCGTACGCGATCAGATCGCCGGTTCGGCGCTGCTGCGCAGGCTGAACGAGGGCGGTGACACGGTGCCGGGCGTGCGGTACACGGTCATCGCCAGCCGCCTCGACGGGGTCGTCACCCCGTACGCCTCGGCGTTCCTGGACGGCCCGCGGGTCACCGACATCGTGCTGCAGAAGCAGTGCCCGCTGAACATCTCCGATCATCTGGCCATCGCCTACGACGCCCGAGCCCTGCACCTGGTCACGAACGCTCTCGACCCCGCGCACGCCACTCCCGTCGACTGCCGGCTGACGCTGCCCGTCAACGGCGGCTGACCGCGATGAGCAGGCGGGCACCGACCTCCCGGCCGGCCGCCCGTGCGCGGCACCGCGCGATGCGCGATCATGTGACCCATGTCGGCCCCCCAGGACGCGCCCGCAGCCGCGTCGCCGGAAGA
This sequence comes from Nonomuraea sp. NPDC005650, assembly GCF_040605375.1. Lineage (NCBI taxonomy): Bacteria > Bacillati > Actinomycetota > Actinomycetes > Streptosporangiales > Streptosporangiaceae > Nonomuraea > Nonomuraea sp. NPDC005650. The sequence continues at coordinate 11,380 of NZ_JBEXCR010000013.1, read as the reverse complement.
AGCGTCCGGATTTTCGCGAACCGCGCGCCGGATCGGCTGCCTGGCCTTCCCGTTCGTGTTTTTCGCGCTGCTCGCGGCGATCGTCACCACGCCCTTCTGGATCAGCGACTATCGGCTGGCGCGCATGGTGGACCGCGTCCAGGGGTATCCGCTGCCGCCCGGGGCGGAGTTCGGGTCCTTCGACCCGCAGGTCGAGGTGAGCGGCGGCGACTCCGGCGACTGCTGGTACACCATCCGTTTCGAGCTCTCCACCGACCGGCCCGTCCAGGAGGTGCTGACCTACTACCGCCAGGCGAGGATCGAGGATCCCGACGGAGACCTCGACGACCTCTCGATCGCGGCCTGGACCTTGTTCGACGAGCCCGGCGGCGAGGCAGCCGAGAGCTCTGACACAAACGTGCTGATCATCGATCTGGACGGCACGTACTCCGCCACCTTGGCGGAGCTGCGCTGCTGGTGAGGCCAGAGCTATTGGGCGAACACGATGTAGCTGGACACCGTTCCCAGCGAGAATCCGATGAGATGCCGGGGCAGCAGGATCATGAATGCCAGATGCATGACGACGCCGGCCGCGGCGGCGTACGGAAACAGCGCCGGCGTCAACAGCCCGATCGGCAGCGCCACTTCGAGGACGATCACCGCCACGGCGATCACCCGCCATCGGCGCACCGCCGTCTCGTCGCCGCCGCCGAACAGTCTGAGAAAAACGCCCGGGTAGTAGAACTCCCGATAGCGGAGTCTCTCCTGGGCCCGAGCGGTGAAGTCGACATATTGGGCCAGGATCAGCCCGCTCATGAAATGCGTGGAGCGGGTTTTCTGCCAGGCGCTGTTCCAGTACAGGTCGATGGTGATGAGGACGACAAGGAACTGCGCCCAGGTGTTGGCGTCGCTCATCCGGTGGATGACCGTGAAGCCCTCTCCCAGATTGCCGGCCACCAGCATGCACGCCACCATCATCCCGAGATAGACGGTGTTGGATCGGAGCTCGTACTGCAGCTCGAACAGCAGCCCGGCCAGCACCACCACGGCCGCCGCCTTGGGCAGGATCCCCGCGACGAGGAGGGCCGCGGCGATCACTCGGATGCACAGGACCGGCCGGTACACGGCGGCGACCAGGGCCGCCCTTCGAGCACCCAGGCGACATTCGAGGTCGTACCGGCCGAAGGTGCCTTGCGCCATTCGCGACCACGCGCCGTGCGTGAACCACACCGCGAACTTCATCAAGCAGGCCAGGCCCACCCCCATGCGGAAATACTGCAGGTGCGCCTCGTCGGTGGGCGTCGAGAACAGCGAGATGGCGGCGTCAAAGAACCACATGGCCGTCTTCGATCCGGATCGGCCGGGTGCCGGCCACGTTCATGATGGTGCCCTCGCCCGACACCTGCGTGTACGTCCGCTCCAGGTACGCCGCCATCCGTTCGAGCCGCCGTACGGTGACCGCCGGGCCGTGTGACGGCGTGAGGTCCAGGGCGTTGACGACGTGCCGCCGGCCGGCGGCGTCATACCCGGTGAACTCGAACGTGATGTAGCTGCCGCGCGTGAACATCGCCCAGCTGAACACCCGCCCCACCGGCTGGAAGAACCCCACTATCACCATCCGTACCAGCAGGAAAGCCGTGAACGTCAGCTGCGCGATGCCGATCCACGTCGTCGTCAAGGCTCCTCCGGCGGGAATTCGGGACCGCCGTCCGGGTGCATGCGACCCGCGTCCAACGCGGCGCCGGGCACGATCACCTTGACCACGGCGAAGTCCGCATCCGTGCTCAGGTCCACCACCAGCGGCTCCCCACCGAACCCGGCGGCCGCCGCGGCGGCCACCCACGCCAGCTCCTCGGACAGGTCGGTGAAGTCGCCGACCGGCCTGGCGGACAGCCGCGCCCACGGAAGCGGGGCCGGCGCCGGTTCGGGGCGTCCGTCGGCGCCGGCGCTGACGTGGTCGTACACGGGCGCCTGGTCGTCGCGGCTGCCGGCGATCGCGGTCAGGCGGCTCTGCGCGGCCTCGGTGAGCGCCCGCGAGAGCGCGACCTCGGGGGCCAGGTGCGCGCCGGCGCCGAGCGTGACGACCGGAAAGTCCGGGCTCCACAGCTCGGCGGTGAAACACGGCACGCCGGTGACGCTCGGCGCGTGCACGAGCCGCAGCTCGACACCGGCGGCCCGGATTCGATCGATCATCGCCGCGCAGGCGTCGTCGCCGATGGAGTCGGGGTCCACGAAGGCGCGCCGGCCGGCACGCGGCGACAGGCTCACGGCGTCGCGCTCGATCACCTCGTACAGCGCGTGCAGGACGGCCTCGTCGTAGTCGTTGCCGGAGGCCAGCCCGTTGCTGGTGGCGTGGATCCCGGGAGGCGTCCAGCCCCGGCGCTGCGGAGTGGCGAAGGCGATCAGGTCCGACGGCACCGGCGTACGCCGTCCGCTGATCAGCCCCACCGCATCGGTCCAGTCCAGGATGGTCGCCTCGGTCACCAGGCTGCCCGGCTCGCGGCGCAACCCGTCGAGTTCGTACGGCAGGTCGAGCGCGGCAGCGGGTGCGGCACGGTGGGTGATCGGCGGGAGAACGGTCTCCGCGTGCCACAGCTCGATGCTCTCCATGACCGCCGACACCCTGGCCGGCGTCAGACTCTGTCCCTTGCCCTGCGACACGCTCAGCGTCCTCGACAGCGGCCGGACCGCCATCACGACGGGGATGCCGATGACGTCCAGGCCGGTCACGTCGGCGACGCGGGTGATGCCGAAGCGCGCGAGCTTCGGCGAGATCAGGTCCCACGTGTGGTCAGGGTGCCGCGCCCGGTGGGTGCCGTCCATGAAGGTTTTGGCGGTCATGCGCCCACCGCCATGAAGTGGCCGCGCAGATAGAACGGGCGAACCGCCTGCACGGCGTCCCGGAACGTCCGGAATCCCCGATCCCGCGCCGCCGCGACCAGCGCGGCGCCGTCGTCTTCCCCCCAGACCTCGGACAGGTGGGCACGCAGCGTGACATACCTGAGGTAGTCGAGGCCGCGGCCCGGCTCCCACGTGGACACCTCGGCGTTGATCGCGTAGCACTCGGCGACGAGGCGGCGCTCTGCCGTGGTGATGGTCGTACGCTCATCGCTCACCAGGTCGTGAATGCCGCGGGAGGGCTTGTGGGACCGGATGAGAATCGTCAGCAACGCCTCATCGGGTGAGAGCCGATCGGCCTCGGCCGGCGTCAGCCATTCCGCGCGCTGCGCCGCGGTCACCGACTCAGCCGTGAGGCCCCGCGCCGCCACCGCCGAAAGGACTTTTGCCGGCGACCTGCTTCCCGCGATGGACGTGAAAACGTGATCGCGCCGGCGCCGCGGGAAATCCCGATCGTAAATCTGCCGGTGCCGCACCACGCCGGCGTCTCCCACGTGGATGCCCTCGACTTCCGCACCACGGAAGGCGGCGTGCCAGTCATAGAGGAACCGGGTTCGCCAGCCCGTCGACGCGATCCAGTCATGGGCCCGCGGGTCGGGCGCCGCGAAAGAGTCGAGCCGCAGCAATGTCCCGACCGCGTCCGCCGCCTTCAGATCGGCATGCTGAGGATTGTCGGCGAGGAAATTCCGGACGGCGGCCACGCCGTCCGCCTGCGGGGCGATCGCCTGCCAGGTCCGAGCCGGGTACGGCAGCGCTCGCATCGCCGCGACCATCGTCCCGGCCTGCCCCGACGACACGGCCCCCGCCCTTTCGGCGGCGGCGACCGCGTGCCGGACATTCACCAACGGCAAACTGAGGCTGCGATATTCAGGACCTTCCGTGTGGGCCACGGCCACCTCGTCGTCGGCGTCGATCAGGCCGTCGCGGTACATCTCGTAAACCCGTCCGCTGCCTGCCATGCCGTACGGATGCAGTTCGGCCGCCCGCAGTGCGCCCATGCTCGCGCAGCCGACCACCGTCACCCCGGCGGAGAGCAGGTGCAGGATCTCCTTGTGCCGGACCGAGGCCCGCTGGTGGTAGTAGCCATCGATGACGACCACGATGTCACCGGGCGAAGGCGACAACCGAAGCAGATCACCGTGCTGCACGGGTGGATGCACGACCGCGCTGCCGCCGGCGGCTTGGAGCACCTCGCCCGGCGGCAACGTCGGCCCCACGAACACATGAGTAGTCAACCGGTTCCCCCCAGGAAGGGCGTCGTGCCCCGGCTCATGACGCGGCCCGGGCACGACCTCGGCCATCAGATCGACGTCATCACTCGTGCTTCAGGGCGCTGGAGGAGACCGCGGCGGACTTCTTGTCGAAGATCTCCGTCAGCCGGGCCTTCTCCTTCAGGCCGACCACTCGCTTGATCAGATCCTTCATGTGGTCCTCCTCATCGCTTTTGGCATTTCAAACGGAAGGTACCTATTGAGGCTGTCGTCCCCATGTCGTTGCCCTTTCGCCGGAGAGGTGGGGACGGCTCGCGTACGTCAAGGTCGTGCCCGCACCAGCACCGCGGCCGCCCCCGCCCCGGCGAACAGGATGGCCAGCGCCGCCCACATCCAGCCGCCCGCCAGGTCCAGCAGACCGGTGATGAGCACCGGCCCCAGGACATAACGCCCCACGGAGCGGCCCATCCCGTACGCGGAGATGTACTCGGCGCGCCGGTCGGACGGCGCCAGCGCATAAGAGACGGTCCACGCCGCCGGAACCGACAGCAGCTCCCCGGCCGTCAGCAGCACGATCGCGACGACGAGCAGCGCCAGAGGCGCGACCCGGCCCGCACCCCAGAACGCCAGGCACGCCCCGATCATGAGCACCGCTGCGGCCAGCTGGCAGCGACGGGCCGCGGCGACGGTCGCGGTCAGCCGCGCGGCCGGCACGAGCAACACCATGCCCAGCACCGTGTTGATCGCATACAGCACGCCGAGCCAGCTCTCCGGCAGGCCGGTCGCCCTGGCCAGCCAGAGCGGGAAGCCGAGGTTCAGCACGGGCAGCCAGAGCTGGAGCACGCCGTCGACGGCGGCCGCCGCGAGCAGCCGCCGATCCCGCAGCGCCGCGAACCGCCGCTCCTGCGGCACGGCCCGCCCACCGGCCTCCCGCACGGTGGCTCCCCGCCCACCGGCTCCCCGCCCACCGGCTCCCCGCACGGTGGCGAGCATGGCCGCCACCACGACGAACGCCCCCGCGTTGGCCAGCAGAACGCCGGTGAACACCCCGGCCCCCGCCAGCAGCCCGCCCAGCGGCCCGCCCACGGAGATGCCGAGGTTGGCCAGCGTCCGATAGAGGGCCAGGACCCGCACCCGCCGCTCCCCTTCGGCCAGCTCGGCCACGTACGCCTGCGTCAGGGAGGCGATCGCCTGGTCGGCGACGGTCACCACGGCGACCGCGGCCAGGAACCCCCACCACTCGCCGACCAGCACGTAGGAGGCCGTGCCCGCCGCCCGCGCCAGGTGGAGCACGACGATCGCACGCCGCGCGCCGATGCGGTCGGCCACCCGCCCGATCGGCACGGCCCCCGCCATCGCCGCCACCCCGGCGATCCCGGTCCCCACCCCGACCTGCGTCGCGGACAGGCCGACGACCTGGGTGAAGTACACGGCGGAGAACGCCAGGAACAACCCGCCGCCCAGGTAGTCGACGAAGCCGGCGCCTAAGAGCCTGCGGAGTGCAGTATCTTGCGTCATACACACAACATTATGGACTTTGCTGGAGAATCGCATCATGAGCGATCCCGCCGACGCCGTCGGGCACACCCTCGCCGCCAACCTCCGCGCGGCCCGCCAGGCCAGAGGCTGGCGACTGGAAGACCTCGCCGCCCGCTCAGGCGTCAGCCGGGGAATGCTCCAGCAGATCGAGACCGCCCGCACCAACCCGAGCATCGCCACGCTGGCCAGGATTAGCGCGACCCTCGGCATCTCCATCGGCGAGCTCGTGGAACCACCCGAAGAGCTCGGCAAGGTCGCCAGGGCGAGCGAGGCGGTGCCACGCAACCAGGGCCGGGCGCGACTGCTCATCAACGACAACCGCCCGCCGTTCTCCGAACTGTGGGAGTTCCGGATGCCGCCCGGCGAGGAGATCCGCACCGAGGCCCACCCCGAGGGCACCAGAGAGCTCATCCACGTGCACGAAGGCACGCTGGTGGTGACCGTGGGCGGCGCCGAGTTCACCGTCCCGGCCGGCGACGCGCTGCGCATGCGCGGGGACCGGGCCCACGCCTACCTCAACCCCGGGCCGGGGCCCGTACGGCTGACCATGGTGGTGATCTACGGCGGGATGCGCGACCCCCGCTACACCGACCTCTGACGCACCCCTACGTGCCGGCCGGCGGTCACCCCGCGCCTTCATTCATCGAACGACACATTCGGGGGCTTGTCGCCGTGATGTTCGATGACGCGGATGAGCAGGTCGATCAGGTTCCGGCGGTCGGCCTCGGGCAGCGGGGCGAGGAACTCGTCCTGGGCGGCGGCGAGTAGCCGGTCGAGGTGGGTGAGCTGCTTCCGGCCCGCCTCGGTGATGGTGACGATGTTGCGCCGGCGGTCTTCCGGGTCGGGCGCGCGATCGAGGAGCTGGCGTTCGGCGAGGTCGTTGACGGTCGCCACCATGTCGCTGCGGTCGATGCCGATGCGGCGACCGAGCGCGGCCTGGCTGGCCGGGCCGTACTCCTCCAACGCGGCTAGCAGGGCGTAGTGGTAGCGCCGGACGCCGCCTTGGGCGAGCGCCTGATCCACGATCCGGTTGGCGGTCAGCGCCGCCTGGTTGGTCAACCTGCTCGGCAGCGTACGCAGCCGCTTCGGCGGCGGCCCCTCTGGGGTGTTCACGGGGTCAATCTAGCAAGTTGTTGGCCGCACCCACGATTGTGTGTATTGTTGGCCACGCCAACGTTGGTCAGTCCAACATTTTGGAAAGGGCGGACAACTGACATGCTGAATACGAACTCCGCGGCCGACACGCCTCAGACGCCCACGGGGGTCTGGACCGGTCTGATGCACCATGACGACCGGACCGACTCCTTCACCGTCTCGTTCGCACTTGACGGCACGATTGCGCTGCGCACCCCCCACAGCGTGGGCACCGGGGTCTGGAGCGCGGACCGGCCCGGCGGCTTCTCCTATGAGCTCACCGAGACTCCCGTTCCGGCCGCGGATCACCCGGGACGCGTGCGGATCCAGGTCGAGGCGCACCTGGAGGGGGCCGGATATCGGGGGACCGGCACCGTCAGGGTGCACACCCCCGACGGCGCGCCGGCGCACGCCGCCGCCTCGGCGAAGTTCACCGCCGACCGCCTCGACGGCGGGCCGGCGGCCTGGCATGACGTGGTGAGCCTGGGCGCGCACCTCCGGGGGCGCACGCTCCACCCCGGTGACGAGGGCTTCGAGGAGGCCTGCTCCGGCTGGTTGCTGACGGTCGAACACCGGCCCGCGGCGGTCGTGGTCGCCGCCGACGCCGATGACGTGGCCGCCGCCGTCCGGTTCGCGGCGCAGGCGGGACACCCGGTCGCGGTGCAGTCGACCGGGCACGGCAAGTCGGTGCCCGCCGATGGGGCCGTGTTCATCGCCACCGGTGAGCTGCGCGAACTGTCGGTGGACCCGCGCGCCGGCACCGCGAGGATCGGAGCCGGGCTGCGGTGGGGCGAGGTCGTCGCCGCGGCGGCCGAACACGGCCTCGCGCCCCTGTGCGGCTCCTCCGGCCAGGTCGGGGTGATGGGCTACCTGACGGGCGGCGGTCTCCCGGTGGCCGGCCGTACGTACGGCTTCGCCGCCGACCACGTCCGCTCGCTCGACGTCGTCACCGCGGACGGCCTGCTCCGCACCGTCTCGCCTGCCCAGGAGCCCGACCTGTTCTGGGCGGTACGGGGTGGCAAGAGCAACTTCGGCGTCGTGGTCGCGGCCGAGATCGAGCTGCTGCCGCTGCGCACCGTCTTCGGTGGCCAGCTCCGCTTCCCGGTCGAGGACGCCAGGCAGGCCGCCCATGTGCTCGGCTCCTACCTGGGCTGGGTCAAGGACCAGCCGGAGGAGATGTCGTCCTCGGTGACGCTGATGCGCTTCCCTGATGTGCCGCAGCTGCCCGAGGAGTTCCGCGGCCGCTCGTTGGTGCTGGTCCGGGTGGTCTACGTGGGGGACGGGGAGCAGGGCGCGCGGCTGGTGGAGCCGTTGCGCGCGCTCGGCCCGGAGCAGGACACCTGCGCCGACATGCCGTACACGCAGATCACCGAGATCTACCAGGACCCCAAGGGCCCGGTCTCGACACACCTGCGCAGTGCGCTGTTGCACGAACTGGACGACGAGGCCGTGGCGGAGCTGGTCTCGTTCATCGACCCGTCGAAGCCCGGGGGGCCGTTCCCGGGCATCGAGCTACGTCACCTGGGCGGGGCGCTGAACCGGTCGCCCGGCCGCCCGCACGCGGTCGGCACCCAGGGCGCGGCCTTCCACCTGTGGCTGCGGCTGCCGGCTCCGGCGGGGCAGGCCGGCGCGGCGCGCGAGGCCGCCGGCCAGGTGCTGGAGCGGCTCCGGCGGTGGGACACGGGCGCCATGCTCCCGGGGTTCCTGTTCGACCACGACTCGGCTCCCGAACGCGTCAGACGGGCCTACACCGAGGCGAACTACCGGCGGCTGGCCGAGCTGAAGGCGAAGTACGACCCGAACCAGCTTTTCCGTATCAACCACAACATCCCGCCGGCCAACAGATAGTTCTCGCCCCTCGTATCGAACATGTGATCTATAAACAGTGGCCTACGGGCATCGGCCGTGGTTACGATCTTGGTGCTGGCCGGCCGTGCTGATCGGCCGGCCCTTACCGGACGGAGAATTGCCCTTGAAGCGTGCCATGATCGCGTTAGGCGTCGGCCTGAGCGTGCTGAGCTCCACTGTCGTCGCCCTACCCGCGCAGGCCGCGACCGTGGTGGCGGTCCCGCTGGCCCCGGTCGTGGAGACGGCTCGGGAGGTCGCCAGGTTCTGGCTCGCCGACGACGCCGCCAACCTGCGGAACGCCACGCCGTATACCCTGCGGACCGTGACGGGCGGCGAACGCCTGTCCACCGAGATCGTCCCCGACGGCCCTCCTCAGAGCGTCCCGCCGGTCGAGGCGGAGAACCCGCCGCCCGGGGACCTGCCCGCGACCTCCGGCAAGGTGTTCTTCCTCGGTAGCGACGGCCTGCCGCACTGGTGCACCGGCACCTCCGTGCAGTCGCAGTACCGCAACCTCGTCGCCACCGCGGGTCACTGCATGCTCGACACCGAGGCTCCGGGCGGCGGGCTCGGCAAGTGGGTCTTCGTCCCGGCCTACTCCGAGGGCACGACCCCGTTCGGCCTGTACGTCGGCAAGCAGGGCATCGTCCACTCCGACTTCGACGACATCCGGGATTACGACCGGGACTACGCCTTCGTCACCGTCTACAGCGGAGTCGTCTCCTCTTCCCCGGACGCGCTGACCAGCGTCGGCAGGCTCGGCGACAACGTCGGCTGCCAGGGCGTCGCGGTCAACCAGCCGCTCCCGCCCGCGGCCGACGTCTTCGGCTACCCCGCCGGAACCCACCCCGACGGCACCGGCCCCTATACGGGCCAGACGCTCGAACGGTCGACCGGATCGACGTTCGCGATAAGGCCGACGAATCTGCCCTCCGACCGGCCCGTCGGCGTGGACTCGCCGTTCACCGGCGCAGGCTCGCTCGGGTCGGCGTGGGTGACCGGGTACGCGAGCGACACCCGTACCGGCTATCTCAACGGCCTCACGATCAGCGTCGCCGACACCGACGGCGACAACCGGTACGACACCGGCGTCTCGCCCTACTTCGACACCGAGCTCTTCCTGATCTACCGGGACGCCGCCCGTCGCTGGACCGGCATCATCACGCGCATACCCGGCTGAGCCGCCTGGATGACGAGGTGACTTGCGGCTCCGCCGCATCGGTGGTGGTCGAAGGCGAACGGCATGCCATCGGCCACCACCGCGCCGTCGAACAGGTCCTCGTTCTCGTCCACCGGCCGCTCGGCAGCACTCTGCCGGCCGGGGTCCGCCGTCACAGCCCTTCGTGCGATCCGGGAACCGCTTGCCTCCGGCTTGGCAATAACTGCTGTCATGATTTATCACCGAAAGGCCGCAGCATGAGCGAAGCGAACCGGGCGGATGACGATGACGCCTCCCATATCGAACGCTCCTTGCGTGAGCCGGAAGCCTTCGCCGAGCTGTTCCGTCGGCATGCGCCCAGCATCACCTGGTATGTCACCAGAAGGCTGGGGGTGGACGCCGCCGATGATGTGGTGGCGGAGACGTTCCTGACGACGTTCAGGTAGCGCGATCTCTACGACCGGTCCCGTCCGAACGCCCGCCCGTGGTTGTACGGCATCGCCACCAAGCTGATGAGCCGTCACGTGCGTACGGAGGTGCACCAACTACGCGTCCTCGCACGAACGGGCGCCGATCCGGTGACGGCCCCCTTCACCGACCGCAGCGACGACCGGGTCAGCGCCGAGGCCTCCCGTCGCCGCCTGGCCGGGGCACTGGCGACGCTGCCCGGAGGCCACCGTGACGCGCTGTTCCTGGTCGCCTGGGCCGGCTTCACCTACCCGGAGGTCGCGCATCCCCCGCTCCCCGGCGCGGGCGCCGCACCCGCGTGGTGTTCGCCGGCCTGCTCGCCACCGCCGCGCTCGCCGCTGCGGCCGTCCTGGGCCCGATGCTGATCGATCAGGACTCCCGCCCCACCGCCTACGCCAACTCCGCCATCGAGATCGAACTGCGTGGCGACGAGTACGTGGCCACGATCAAGGACCCGTTCGCCGACCACGCCCTCTACACAGAAGCGTTCAGGGCGATGGGTCTGGACATCGCCTTGGACCTGCGGCCCGCCTCCCCGACGATGGTCGGTGAGGTCTTCCGGCTCGGCTTCGACGGCACGACCGAGAAGGACCGCATCGGCGGCAACCTGGAACCGGAAGGCTGCACTCCCGGGGGGCCCGGCTGCGCCCTCGTCGTCACCATCGCCAAGGGCTTCAGCGGCAAGGGCACGATCTACCTGGGCCGCCCGGCCAAGCCGGGGGAGCCGTACCAGAACAACGCGGACGCCAGGAAGAAGGGCGAATCGCTTGCGGGCTACGACCCGAACGGCCACACGGTCGCCGAGGTCCTGACCGAAACGCGCAAGCGCGGCCTGGAGGTGACGTTCCAGATCATCGAGCCCGCTCCCGACGGGAACGGCTTCTCGATGAACCCGCAGAAGCAGTCGGCCAAGGTGGGCGGCCACTGGATCGTCTGGGCCGCCGAGCCGTACCGGCAGGGCGCGGTACGCCTGCTGGTGTCGGAGAAGCGCGTGGCGAAGAACCCCGTCCACGGAGACTGACCGGCGGGCCGCTCCTGCAGTTCCTTGGAAGTCTGACCCGTAAATCCCGCCTCAGCTGGGCAGGCGGCAGCGAACCCCAGCTGGTGTTCGGCGGGGGTTTGGTGGGCGAGGAAGGTCAGCTTGGGT